>JANDJJ010000007.1 GCA_024330945.1 Nitrospira sp.
GGTGGACACTTTGAAATTGCGAGTGCCGCTCCGGCGGAAAGCGTGACGACCCGACAACATTATCTGCCCAACACCAACGTCCTCGTGACGACGTTCACCACCGCCCGCGGTGATGCGTTTCAAATCACCGACTTCTGCCCCCGTTTTGAACAGTACGGCCGCGTCTATCGGCCGACGGCGCTGTTCAGACTCGCCGAGCCGCTCCAAGGCACCCCTACGATCCGCGTCAGTTGCCGCCCGGTTTCAGGATGGGACAAAACGCCGGTGCAGCCGCTGCGGGGAAGCAACCATTTGCGGTACGAAATTCGAGGCGAGCCGCTCCGACTGTTGACCAACATGCCGCTCACCTACCTGTGCGAAGAAACTCCGGTGGCCTTGACCCAGCCGTTCTACTTTGGACTCACGTGGGGACTTGGCATTGAAGATGATTTAGTCACCGTCACCCACGATTTTCTAGAGAAAACCATACGCTACTGGAGAACATGGGTCAAACACTGTTCGGTTCCGCTGCTGTATCAAAAAGAACTCATCCGCTCCGCCTTGACGTTGAAACTCCACTGTTTCGAGGACACGGGCGCGATCTTGGCCGCTCTGACGACGAGCCTTCCAGAACAGCCGGGCGGAAGCCGAAATTGGGATTACCGGTACTGCTGGCTGCGTGACGCCTACTTCGCCTTGACGGCGTTTCACAATCTGGGGCACTTCGAAGAAATGGAGGCGTTCCTCAAGTTTCTGCTGAACATCGCGCACGCACAAGAAGACTCCCGCGATCGCCTGCGCCCCGTCTACACCTTGAGCCAAGGACTGCCCCTGCCGGAAATCGAACATCCCAACTGGGCGGGCTATCGAGGCAGCGTTCCGGTGCGCAGTCACAATCAGGCGTCCGACCAAGTTCAGAACGACGCCTACGGAGAAATGATCCTCGCGTTCACCCCCATATACTTCGATGAGCGCTTTATAGATCTGCGCACCCGCGATCTTGACGGATTGCTCGCTCATCTCGCCGACCTTTGCCAGCGAAGCATCGGGCGACCGGACGCCGGTCTCTGGGAAATCCGTCATGCCTGGCAGGAACATTCGTTCACCAACCTGCTCTGTTGGGCTGGACTCGAACGGTTGGAGCGCATCAAGCGGACCGACCATCTGTCTTCCCTTTCTCTCGACATCACGGCGGCCAGAATTCGGGCGGCTGAAGCCCTGCTTCGCGCCGTGCAAGATGACTCGGTCAGAAACGGCCCGTTCGATATGAGCTATGACGCGGCACTCGCGCATCTGCCGATCCTCGGCTACCCGAATCGCCGCCTTTGTGAGACCACCACGTTGCAAATCGTTAGAAACCTGGCGTTTCCGGCGGGCGACCAAAAAACGGGGTTTTTCTACCGGTATGTGCGTGAAGACGATTTCGGGAAACCGGAGGCGGCGTTCGTCATTTGTTCATTTTGGATCGCACAGGCCCTGGCCCGCCTCGATCGAACGACCGAGGCGAAAGCCATTTTGGATCATGTTCTTTCCTCCGCCAACCACGTGGGGCTGTTTTCTGAACATTTCATCCCTTCCACGGGCACCCAGTGCGGAAATTTTCCTCAAGCCTATTCCCATATCGGCCTCATCAACGCCGCGTTCGCCGTCAGCCCTTCATGGAGCGAAATCCTCTAACCGATACCCGCTCAATCCGTCAGCCCTTTCCCTTGAGCTGTGTTTTTTTCTCCGGCCCTTGCCACGTCACTCGAGCTAGAACGTCCTGATGCGCCCAACGGGTAGTTACCTGACCTTTGTAGGCCTTGACCAATTCACGCCCCAACCGTTGCGCCAGTCGATCGCTCGTGGTCTGCACTTCCAAATCGTGCCCCGTCCTTATGATTTTTATCACACGCTCGAGCGGGTTAACGGAAAGAGCTCGCTCTTCCACGTTGGCAATCAAGTTTCTGATGTCGGCTTCATGCTCTCGGAGGGCCGACCATTTCAGCGTCACGATGCCTTCCGGATAGTCGTCCCGGATTTTCTGGCAAGCAGGGCACAGCACCGTGCGAGTAGATCGGGACGTCCACAACTCGCCGGCCTGGATGCGATCAAGATACCACCGTTTGTTGGCGTAGATGGCATGACATGAGCGGCAGATCACGGTTCCTTTTGGCGCCTTCAGCATTGCATAGGGGTCCTGCTTGGGATGCGGTTTTTCTTTGTACGAGACGGTGTACGGCTTTCCTTTTCGAGTACTCATGGGGGGGCTTCCTTTTCCTTTTCTTTTTCCTTTTCTCCTCAGCGGACGGGCGGCACCACTTGCCCGATGAAAGAACGTTCGGCAAGCTTTATGCCGTGAAGCAAGCGGATTCGCCGTTTCATCGTCCCTCGTCTTTGCTCACAGATAAAGAGAACAATGGAAACTCCGCCTCAACCATCAAGGCAAAAGACCACAGGCCCGCTTATGGAACTGTTGCAGGATGCTACAAAGACGAACCGCGCCGATCGAAGGCCGGAGACTCATAACAGCCGCGATAATCGACCTGGTTATGAGCGCCTCCCTGCGCGTCGTTGGGCATCAAACATTGCTCTACGCTCTCATGATACAGTGACTTCATCGGAAGCCATGTCGGAACCACGATGGCGCCGGCGTTGGCAAGAATGCCTTTATGATTTAATATCAAAGATGGATCGACTGTCGCCCAGCGTGGTAAGCCTCATGTCTCACTATCATCAAGGCGTCGCGGCATGACATTGACCGTCGCGGGGCTGAAAGTTCGGCTTGGATTCAGTTGGGTTCTTCTGACCCTTTTCCTGATTTGGTCGCTGGCCCAGAGCTACTTTCCAACCTCCTATTTGGGATTGGAGAATCGGACGTATTGGTGGATGGCGCTTATCGGCACGGCAGGTTTCTTGGGCTCACTTCTCTTTCATGAATGGGCTCATGCCGCCGTCGCACGGCGCCGTCAATTTCCCGCCGCCGCCTCGACACTTTTCCTCTTTGGAGGAGTCGCCGACACGAACACGGAGCCGTTAGACCCCAAAACAGAATATGCGATCGCTCTCGCAGGCCCTCTCTCAAGCTTCGGCCTCGGCGTCGTATGGTACGCGGCTTTTGAAGTCGGCTATCGCGCCAACTTCCCTCTAGCGGTCTTGGGAGTATTCGGTTTTTTGGCCTTTGCGAACACTCTTCTTGGGGGAGTCAATCTTATCCCCGCTTTCCCTCTTGACGGGGGATGGCTTCTCAGGGCCTGGCTCCGGCGACGCAACAACGATCTCCGGCAAGCCACCCGCCTCGCCTGTTTGGCCGGTTCACTGTGTGGTTTCATGCTGATGATGGCGGGATTCGTTCAAGTCATCACCGGCTATATCTTGGTCGGGGTATGGTGGTTCGTCATCGGATTTTTCCTTCGAGAAACGGCCGGCGCTTCTTATTACCGGATGGTGACCCAGACGACGTTGGCAAGCATGGCGATTCGACGAATCATGACGCCAGATCCTGTCACCGTTTCATCCGACACCTCCGTTCAACAATTGGTCGAAGACTATTTCCATCGGTCCTTTCACAATATGTATCCCGTGATGGAGAACGCCCGCCTGATCGGTTGCGTCGGCCCCAAACAAATCTCCGCGGTTCCTCGTGACCGATGGGCGGAACTGACGGCCCGTGATCTCACGATTCCCTGCTCCAAGGACAACACCATCGACGTCGACAGTGACACGGAAGCGGCTTTGTCTTTGATGAACAAAACCGGCAACAGCCGTTTGCTCGTCGTGGACGGTGGTCGATTGGCCGGCATCGTCACGCTGAAAGACCTCTCACAATTTCTGACGTTGAAATTGAACGTCAAACCGGCCTCCTGACGGCGCTGGAGCGGTTTGTTCAAAAATGGATTGAAAAAGCGCGGGCGGTCTTCATCCGCCGATTCATCGAGGCCTTACGATCGATCGCGGTTGATCCGTCTTTCATTTCTTCAGGTAATGAAGGAGCGGTGCGACCACATCGCCAAGCACCGTGGAAGGAGCAACCCCAGCCAGATCAGAAGAAGAGACAAGGCGATACGAACACAGCCTGACCTCCGCCCACGCCCACACTGTATTTTCTTGTTCAGCCGTACACGACTGGAGCAGCAACAGCATCCCGAAAAAGAGAGCAAAGATACCGGGCCAGATCATCAAGAGCGCACCCAGAGCTAGGGCTAACACGACCGACCTCACTATCCACCGGGCGATCCAAAGCCGGTTTCCGATCATGGGATATGCCATCTTACCGCTCTCTCCTCGTTCTCCTTGTACGAGAGCCTGCCTGTGCTGAAATTTTAGAGGCATACGCTGACACATTCTCCCTCTGAAGGCATCTAGGGAATATACTAAACAATGCCGGAATGCTTACCAGTTGAAAATTTTCCGGAACGTCCTTCTATTTTCATTCCAGCATTGTTCGGTCACACAGACACTCTGTAGACATGAGCGACAGATTGATTGACAGAGGCCAACATCGTTGGCGATCGGGAATTCGACCGACGCAGCGGTGAACCGGTTCAGCGGAGCCAGGACAGCACGAATCCGTCAAGCAAGAGTGGTGTCCGGCACAAGGCTATGGCACAATCGGCGCTGACCGCTCAAATTCAAGGGAGAAGGGGATCCTTGTGCTGAAAGAAAATGGACAACGATCGTTTCGAAGAAGCCTATGCACTCGTCATCTGTGTGCAACGTGGTGCGTCCTAACCTTTGTGCTGGCATTCATAGGATTGACAAACGCCGATCAGCCGTCCCTCGCTTCGAACGCTCCGGTACGGTTCCAAGGTGAAACTCTTTTCGTCATCCATACGGGATTGGCCAATATCGATCCGGCCACCAGAGCGGCGGCCATCGAGAAACGGCTTGAGCGGCTTGCCCGCCTGGATCCTTCGGCCATCGAGAGTCTCGCCGTCGAAGATCATGAGGAAACTTCTTATGTCCTCACTCGAGAAGAAGTGCTCTTCGTCGTCACCGAGCAAGAGGCAAAACTGGTCGGAAAGCCGCGCCATGCGCTCGCCCGAGAACAGGCGGAACACATCCAACAGGCGTTTCGGACAATTGCCAGCCCTCCCGTCAAAACCGAAGCTCCGCCGTCGGCCTCGATTCACCTGAGAGATCTGTTATGGGCCGGTCTGGCAACGGCGTTTCTTATTTTTCTGGCCGTGGCCGCACATGTCGGATTTCCTTTGCTCTATGAATTCATTGATACCTGGCATCAGACACGTCTCCGTCCTCTTTCGTTTCGAGGGTTTGAACTCGTGTCCGCCGACCGTTTGGTGGATACGCTTTTATTCTTGAGCCGATGTGTTCGGATTGTGCTCTCCACGTTCGTCCTCTATGCCTACTTTCACTTCATTTTGGACCTCTTTCCCCAAACCCGCGATTTCGAACAGCGATTTCTGACGGCCCTCGCCGTTCCCTTTGACAGCGTGCGAGGCATACACCCCAATTGGGCCGGCTTGATCGCCGGCTTACTGCTGACCGTCGTCACGACGGGATTATTTCTGGGAATTTTGAAGCTCTTTCGTTCCCTCTTTCCTCAAGGAATCGAAAAAGTTTCACAATGGGGTCGCACCACTACCTACTGCCTCAAAATCCAACGAGTGGAGCTTTTGTCAGGAACTCAGATCGCGGACGGCGCGCTGGGCGCCATCCGGATCTTGCGCGTCGTGGCGTATGCGTCGTTGGTTTACCTCTACGTTACATCGATCCTTGGATTCTTCCCCGCCACCCAGCAATTGTCTCTCGAATTGTTGGGGTATCTTATCGAACCGCTCAAATTGATCGGCCTGACGTTTGTTTCCTCTCTCCCTGATTTTATTGCAATCGTCATCATCGCTCTTGTTACCAAATACATCATCAAACTGATTCATTTGTTCTTCACGGGAATCGAGCGAGGGGCCATCACTTTCCAGGGATTTCACCGCGATTGGGCCATGCCCACTTACAAGATCGTGCGGTTCTTCGCCCTCGTCTTCGCAGCCGTGGCCATCGTTCCGTACATCCCCGGCTCCCATTCGGAAGCATTCAAGGGCATTTCGGTGTTTCTGGGCGTGTTGGTGTCATTGGGGGCCGCCGGATCGTTCAGCAACATCGTGGCCGGCATCGTGTTGACATACATGCGGCCGTTCAGCGTCGGAGATCGAGTCAAGATCGCTGAAACCACGGGCGATATCACCGAGAAAACTCTTCTGGTGACGAGGGTTCGAACCAACAAGAACGTGGACGTGACCATTCCCAACGCGTTGGTCCTGAGCTCCCATATCATCAATTTCAGCTCGTCGGCCACGAACCCGCCTCCGCTCATTTTGAACACCAGTGTAACGATCGGGTACGACGTTCCATGGAGGAAAGTCCACGAATTACTTCTCGCGGCTGCCAAACGCACAACGTACATTCTGGAGGCGCCGGAACCGTTCGTCTTGCAAACGAGTCTTCATGATTTTTACGTCACCTACGAAATCAATGGATACACCAAACACCCCAACAAGATGACAACCATCTACGCCGAGCTTCATCAGCACATCCAGGACCAGTTCAACGAAGCGGGCGTGGAAATCATGTCGCCTCACTACACCCAGGTGCGCGACGGCAACAAAACAACAATCCCTGATGAATACTTACCCAAAGGCTACCAGGTTCCCGGCATCCGCATCTGGCCGCTGCGCTCGCCCCGCGTGCCCTCCGAGTCTCCGTCTCCCGACGGAGATCGCTGACCGTGAACGTGCTTTCACTGTGCCGTGTTTTTTCACGCCGGACCGACAGGATCTTTACACAGCAAAGACGGCGAACGGAGGTCCGAACGCGCAAAAACCGCGAGCACGCAGGCTTCCTTATCCATGGAATATTCCGCTCCGGCCTTGGCTTGCTGCTCTCTCGTCGACAAGGGTCTTCCTATGGATGGACTTACAAAAACGCGTTTTTCGTTCCTTCCGCCTTGACTCACGCGGATCAACCACGTTAATTTCCAAGCCGTGGCGGTGTAGCTCAGTTGGCAGAGCAGCGGACTCATAAGCCGCGGGTCGGGGGTTCGATCCCCTCCACCGCCACCATGTTGATGCCCGCTTCCTTCCTCAGTTTTTCATCGTTTGACTGACAAATCGTATCCGCTCGAGCCGGGGCGGCGCCTGTCTTAGTGTCCCATCATGCCTTTCATGTCGCTTTTCATGCTTTTCATCTCATCTCCCCTACCCTTGACGTCGCCCCTGATCTCCTCACCGGCTTCTTTCATCACATGCCCTTTATGTTTCATCTCGTCGGCCTTGTCCTTCACGCCTGCTTTCATCTCTCCTTTCTTGCCGGTCATCTCTGCGCGGGCTTTGTCTTTCTGACCAAGCACGCCGGACGTCATTTGGTCTTTCTTGCCCATGACATCAGCCTTCACCGCTTCTTTCTCGCTCCGGACATCGGCTTTGATCTTACCGATCTCATCCGCATCGGCAGACAGATTCATTCCCGCCAGACACGCAAACACCAAGGCGATGGACCTCAGTTTGCTTATGACGACACCTCCTGGGGGTTAAATAAAAAATAACGGACGGTCCAACGTTTCACGCCCGTTCCCGCTTTCACGGAAACCGATCCAGCGGATCCGCACGCCATGAAGTCGGCCGCAATCGACGAGGCAGGCTCAAGAGTTATATCATGGCTCGATGGGACTCCGCTGGAAAATCCTGATCGGACTCGGAGTGAGTCTCATCTCATTAGGTCTGATCGGTGATTGGCCTGCGGAGAGTGATCCGACACTTCCGGACACCCGGTCGTTTTTCTTGTTTCTGGGAGGAGTCGTGGGAATCGCCGGATTGCTGATCGCGATCCGACGAGGAGGAGATACCTAGACATTGTCACGCCGCCGGCCGGCGTTCCGTGACAGGGTCAACCCCGACCGGCTGTTCGGAGGTGCAGTTTGAACACCACCCGCCTGCTTTTCTCGCGATCTGGAAATCCCAAGGAATTCCGAACAAGCTCTTGGCTCCCTCGTCCGTTTGCCGACACCTTCTGTTGAAAACAGGTATAGGCCCACGGAGTACGGTCTCGAATCGCCAAGAGGCTTTTTGACAGTACGGCAAATGAGCGTTCTTGGCTCAACTTAAGGTTCCCGATATCATCCCCCTGATCATCGGTGTGGCCTTCGATCACAAACGTCTCCACCTCATCACCGTGCGGTCCGCAAAGAACGGTCGCGTAGCGAGGCATCGCTTCCGTTAAGAACGCGTCGGCCGCCGGAGAAAGCGCGCTCTTGCCGAACGCGAAGTTCAGGACATTGTCCGGAACCACCACCCTGAACAGTGACGGATCATCCGCCCGCGCGATCGTAAGACCGTCAGACTCCATCTCCCGACGAAGCACGTCAACGGCGGAAACCGCGGGCGCCGACGGCGATTGGTTTCCCTCCGTCCCCGTGATGCTCTGGGCCGCCAACAGCAACATACACACCACGGCAAGCGACGTCATGAGATCGGTCGTCCCCGCCGCCGTCGAGAAGCTTCCCTCTTCGGAATCATGCGACCCGAACGATCGGCGTTCCATATCCATCCATGTCTTCCCCCGCCCTCCCCCCTGGCATCTACGGCCACAGGCGAGACAATCGCCATCCAGCCTTCTGAGCCTCCGCGGTAGTCGGAAGCGATGCCTTTCTTCTCCGTCGATCGTCGAGCTGCTCGATCAAGCGGTTGACATCGTGAGCGGACAGCGCATCAGGGGGCCGCAGCGATTCAAGCGACCGGCGCAGCTCATCCACGGCGACACAGACCGGCTCCGTAATTCTGGCGAGCGCGCCCCGCACTTCTTCGCCGATCGTCGACGCGAGGCGCTCCCGCTGAACTTGCAGATCCTCTTTTCTCAATAAAGCGAGGCTCTTGGAGATCTCCTCTAGAACCTCAACCGCCTCGTCCATCCGCTGATGGACGGCCTTGATCCCTTGAAGTGCCGCACGGTCCACACCGATATTTTCATACTCGCCGCCGCTTATTGAGGCCGACGCGCGGCCAAGTTCGCCATGATCGCGAACCTTTTGTGGAAACATCTCGTCAAGAAGCGCGACGATTCGGCGATGACGATCGGCCAGTCCGTGCCAACTGGATTTTTCCATCAGGAGAAAGACGTTGGCGCACGCGAGGCCGATGATCGAGGTCACAAATTTTCCGGCTAGACCATTGATGAATCCGGGAAGTCCTTCGATCTGAGTTCCATTCGCGTGCAGTTTGCCGAGCCCGATCAGAATGGCCAGAAAGGTGAACAACAAGCCGATCCCCGTCAGCAAAGACGGAACGTGCCGGTAGAACTGGTGATTCACATGGCTTGTGCAGACCGCCTCAAACGAAAAACATTCCGCCGCCGATTTATCGGCATACACGATCGGTTCCAGAAACCAGGACGGTTGTTCAATCACAAGACTTCTTCGGAAGACCAGCCAGTCTCGCGCATAGGTCGGCTCTCCGCCCATGATCCGATCCAAGGCCATGAGATCATCGAGGTCTCGCCGTTCCATCGGATCCTTCACCCTGTTCGCCCGTCTCCTCGCCTCATCGGGGAACACGACCCACTCCGGAGCGGCTTGCCGTCTTCTTTGAGCGAGCAGCACAAGTTGCGGTTCGATCCGCTCCGTCACCGCACGCAGCCGCCGGATGCCTTGCAAGAAACAACCGCCGTGCCAGAGAAAAAGAACGATGATCCCCACGGCTCCGATGCAGCTCGCCAGCGGAATTTGAAATCCATTCAGAAGGGGCACATCGCGCGTCACCCAGGTCCACACGTCATTGACGGCCGGCAGGAAGTTCATGGTCGCGCGTCCTTTCCATGGATTCAACCATGAACGGCGCTTTCAAGATCCACGCCGCGCGATTTATCGTTCCGTCATGAACTTGAGAAGCCTTTGCGAGAAGAAAGATCCCCCATGAGTAGGCATTTGTGTCCGGGCAGGCAACTTTTTCCTAACAATGGAGAGATCAGGAAGAGAATATCGTCGGTTGGTCAGAATCAGATGCGGGGGGTTTTACTCTTTCAGCAAGAGACGGTTTGCCTCCGCAATCGCCTTGAGAAGAGCGGCCCGCTCCTTCTGGTTGTTCCTCAAAGTCGGGACGCTATCCGCAAATCGTTTCGCGGCTCGACTCAAGGTTCGCAACGTCTCAGCCAAGGGATCGCCTCCGGCGGAAAGATCATGTTCGGCGTCTCGGAACAGCTTCTGACGTCTCCTCGGTCCCACATAAAGTTGCGGTGCAACCGGATTGTCCTTTTCCAATTCAGGTCGTCTGAAGACCCCCATCGTTTTCTCCCACAGCGGTGCTCGCCGCTGCTCCGTACCACGTGGTGTGAGCCGGCCGATTCTCCCATCCAGGAGGGGAGAGTTTGAAGGAAACCATACTCGCTCTCCCCATCCCAGCGCTGCTTCGTTCATGCGCTTGATCGCGGCTCTCCCTCTTTTCCCAAAAGAAACGGGAACCCCCTAGTGATACCGGACGATCAATCGTCCTCTTTTTCTTCGCACGAGAGGGAGCCGCACAGGAACCCACTCTTCCTCTCTCACCGGCACGGCCAACATGATCATCGAAAGCCTCTGGTACATTTTCTCCAATTCCCGGCACCGTTTGACAAAACGACCGGAGGAGAGTTTGGGGAAATACCCGCGGTATCGCTCATAAAACCTCGCCCGTTCTTTCCACCGCTCCGCATAACATCTGAGCAGCCAGGCAGCCGACTTCCATAGACGAAAGGGCTCCCGTTTTATCGTCTGAAGCCTTGTGGTCGGCGGAGCCATGACCATGTCTTTCATGTTCTCTCCTCCTTTGTTGATCCCCGTGCCATGGGATTAAACATCGTTTCTTGCCCGCACCGCCACTATAATTGCCCATCATGAGAACGGCATTAGTCCAACATGAAAACCATCTCATGAAGGTCCTGTCCAGACATGGAACGAAAGAATTCTCCCGCCACCGATCAACCGCGACTCTTATTCCTCTCGCAATCCTTCCACAATCGACTGTCTCCCCGCCCAGCGCGAAGGGAAGTAGCCGGCCGTCAACGTGGCCGCGGCGGCCAATCCGACCGCTTGCAGGATCCCGCCAAGCGGGACGATCATGTGGATCGTCCAGCCGAACGATTGCTTATTGATCACCTCGATCAGCAACACGGCGAGCGCTCCTCCGCCCACCAGCCCCAGTCCTATTCCTATCAGGCCCAGGTACGTCGCTTCCCATAACACCAACTGTCCTATTTGCCTCTCGCCGGCTCCGATGGCCCTGAGCGTGGCAAACTCCCTTCGACGTTCCAACACCGACGTCACCAGCGTGTTGACGATGCCGAGCATGGCGATCACGACCGCAATCGCTTCAAGCACGTAGGTCAAGAGAAACGTCCGGTCGAAAATCTCCAGCACTTCCTTGCGAAGCTCGGCGTTGCTGATCAGCAATGGAGGGAGGCGGCCGCCAACCTCGCTCAATCGAGTCGCCATGCGTTCCCGGACGAGGTCAAGATCGGCTCCTTTGTCCAGATACACGGGAAACACGGTGACGAGGTCGTCCCGCCACAACGATTGATAGAGCCGGCGATCCATGAGGACTTTTCCTCCGTCGGTCGCATAGTCATAAAATACGGCGACGATGGGAAAACGTCTGGCTCCTTCCGGCGTGACCAGCTCAAGACTGTCGCCTTCCCGGATCCCAAGCTGATCGGCCAAAATCTCGGAAATCAGCACCCCGTCGATATCCGCTGCGTGAACGAGCCTGCCGGCGGAATCACCGTGACGCACCCAATATCGGCTCATCCGGGCATGAATCCGCAAGTCGCGCGACACGATCGCCGCCCGCCTCCCCTGCACGGTCACGCGAACGTCTCGATACGTATCGACCTCCGCGACGCCGGGGATCGACGACAAGACCTCCGACCAGGATCCCGGCAAACTCCTTCCCGTACTGCCGGCTTCCGTCCCACGCAGCCAGAGCGACGGCGCGACGATCACGTCCGCCATCACGGTTTCCGACACCCAGACTTCCACCGTGTTTCGGAAGCTTTTAATCATGACCAACACGCCGATCATGATGGACAACCCGACCATCAAGGCGGAGATGCTCACCCCGTTGCGGCCGGGATTGCGCGCCGCATGATCGATCGCGATCGCCCGCATGATTCCCCCCATCGTCGATTGAAGCCCGGGCTGCCGGATTCCACGGCGCCAACCGGTCACGCAAACGGGAGCGATGCACGACAGGCCGGCCAATAAGCAGAGGGTGGAAGCGTACCCGGGCACGGGAACTCCATCGACAGGATCGGCCGTGCTCAACACTCCCGCAATGACGAGCAGGATGAATCCGCCCATGCCCAACGCGCCGACTCGCAGTCGCTGTCCCACCTCGTAATCACCGGGCGCCAAGGCCCGCACGGGAGCCGTCCGAGCCGCGTTCATACTCGGTCCGACCGAGCCGATCATGGAGACGGCACAGCCGACGAAAATCCCTTCCGCGGCCAACCGCCAGAGCCAATCGGGCTCCAGGGCAAGACCGTTCCCGACTCCCACGGGAACGTACAAATCCGAGATGGTTCGACTCAGCAACTTCACCAGTTCGCTGGCCAGAAGAAACCCCGCCGCGCTTCCGAGCAGACCCCCGGCCAATCCCAACGCGGCGGCTTCGGATAAAAACAAACCGGCCACCCTCGCTTGCGTCATCCCGATCGCGCGATAGATTCCTATCTCCCGCCGCCGTTGCGCGACTGCAAAGGCCATTGTGTTATAGATCAGGAACATGCCGACCAACAGACCGACCCAGCTCAACACCGTGACGTTCAGACGAAAGGCCCGCATCATGTGATCGACCTGCGCGGTGCGACTCGACGGACGTTCGACCGTCACAGTCGGCGGAACGATCGCGCGCAGCGCTTGCGCGACTTCTTCGACGTCACGATCCTTCTCCGTGACAAGATCGATCCGATCCAACCGGCCGACCATGCCGAACGTCACCTGCGCCGCCGCAATATCCATGACGGCAAGACGACTCCACAGAGCCGTGCGATCCGTTGCGTCTTCGAGTAGCCCGACGATCCTGCAAGTCGTCAAGCCGGGGCCAACCTGAAGATCGATCGTCTCGCCTACGGAGACTCCCCATTCGGAGGCCACTCCCTTCCCCAATAAAATGGTATTCGGGTCGAGCATGGCCTCCAACCGGCGATCCGCCGCCTGCCGAAGATGAAATCCTCGCGATTCAACTTCCGCAAGAAGATCCAAGCCAAGCACCTGGACGGTCTCTTGGCGATCGCCGCGCGTGATCACCGCCGTTTGCAGAATGACCGGGGAGCTTGAGCGAACGCCAGGCACCTGTCGGATCGCCGTCATGATTTGTTCATCCAGCCCCAGTTCGCCTCCGGAGATTTCGAGAGTCGTCGGCCCCGCCACGGTCAAGACCGCCTGTTCGAACGAGCGCAGAACATCGACGTTGGCCGTCCGCACCGCCACCGACGCGGAGACGCCGAGCGCCACGCCGATGACGGTCAACCCCGTGCGAAGGGGTCGTTGGAAAACTTGCGCGGCGAGAATCAGCCGCAGCACTGTGAGGAAGGACACGACGGTCATCATTCGGGCCGGGTCACGAGGCGTTCGGAGGAGCGGGCAAATCGCTCGATTCGTTTACACATTTTTGATCCTTTGTTAGACTAACTTTGTTTACTCGAAAGGAGTGCACGGAGATGCGAAGCAGAGGCAATACGGCGCTTCAGAGTCCACGAGCCAAACGTTCCTACCGCACGTCAGGCCGTCTGACCCCTCGGCAATCCCAAATCTTGACCATGGTCGCCATGGGCCATACCAACAGGGAGATCGCAGCCGCGCTGGGCATCAGCATCCGCACGGTCGAAGTGCATCGCTATCACTTGATGCACCGGCTGGAAGTTCGCAACGTCGCCCAACTTCTCCGTCGATCATTGAAATTGGGACTGTTGCCGCGCCGCTTTGGAAAATAACCCCCAACCTTATAACTCCTTGACGGCTCCTCGGAAGTCTTCGATGGAGCGGTATCCTTTCTTGGCCATCAATGCGGCCAACTCGGTTTCGAGCCTGCCGAACACGTCGGGCCCTTCTTCCACCAACGTCGTTCCGATCTGCACGGCGGACGCTCCGCATAAGATGTGCTCAAAGACGTCTCCGCCGTCCACGACACCGCCCGTGCCGATGATGGGAACAGCGCCCTGAAACAATTTGTAAAACGCGCGGACGTTGGCGAGGGCCACGGGCTTGATGATTTTTCCGCCCACTCCCCCGAATCCTCCCTTCGGTTTGATGACCACGGTTTCCCGCTCGGGATCGACGACCAGCCCGTTGCCCACCGAATTGATCACGTTGAGAAAATCGACGCCGCTTCGCGCGATGACCTGTCCCATCGCCTCATGGTGCGCCGGATCAAAATACGGTGGGAGTTTCACGCCCATGGGAACCGTGATCAGTGCGCGTGTCCGTTTCATCACCCGCTCCGAAGCCTCCAGGTCATAACCGATCTGCGGTTTTCCGGGAATATTCGGACAGGACAGATTCACTTCGATCAAATCCGGTCCCGCGGCATTGATCGCCTCGGCGATGATCGAAAAATCCTCTTCGCACAGCCCCGCAACACTCGCGATGACCGGCTTTCCAAATCGTTTGAGATCCGGGATCAATTCCGCGTAGGCCCGGTAGCCGAGATTGGGAAGCCCCATGGAATTGATAGACCCGCCCGGGAACCCATAATACCGAGGTTCCGGATTGCCCCGTCGGGGCTCGACCGTCATCGACTTGGTGACGATGGCGCCGGCGCGCGACCGTCCTAACGCCGTCAGTTCTTCCCGCGTTACGCACAACGCGCCGGACGCGTTCATGAAGCAAGCGGGAAACTTGACTCCCGCGATCATCGTGGACAGATCCGTCATCACGAAACCGCTTCCTCCACACGCTCGGCTCGCGCCACGAGTCGACCGTCCTGCATCGTCCAAACGTAGTCGGCGGTTTGAGCCGCGTGCCGGCTGTGCGTCACCAGCAGAACCGTTTGCCTTCCAGCCATCGCCAGTGTTTTCAACAACGTCATGATCGCGGCGCCCTGATGGGAGTCAAGATTTCCAGTCGGCTCGTCGGCCAGAAGAAGCCGCGGGCGATGGGCCAACGCCCTGGCGATCGCCACCCGCTGCTGCTCCCCGCCTGATAACTCTCCCGGTCGATGGCTTCGCCTTGGCCTCATCCCCACCAGCTCCAACATTTCATCCACGCGTTTCATCACGTCGCGCCGTCCTTCCCCACGCAACAGCAACGGCAACGCGACATTTTCCTCCGCCGTCAGCGCGGGAACCAAATGAAACGCTTGAAAAACGATCCCGATGGTTTCGCGGCGCATGGCCGTCCATTCGGCGTTGCTGAATCCCACGGTGGATCGCCCGTCGAGAATAATCTCGCCCGACGTCGGCTGGTCCAACCCGGCGACGAGATTCAGCAACGTGCTTTTGCCGCATCCGCTCGGCCCCACGAACGCGCAAAAGTCGCCTTCTTTTATCTCAAGATCCACCTCGCGCAACGCGGTGACGAGGGTCCCGCCTCGAACATAGGCCTTCGACAGTCGCTTAAGTACAACCATGCACGCGCCCGCGTCCCCGACGAATGAAGCGCCGTCCCCCCGGTTGGCACGAACGGGCAATCGTATAGCATACCGGTTCGGAACGGCACAACCTTGACAGAACCCGTGCGTTCGGCTTATGGACCAGTGTCGTCGATTTATCGTCGGAATGATGCCATCGATGGCTGGTTCGTTCATCGATTCCGTTCGCGGGATAATGCGGCAAGCCGTGCGGTTTCTGTTGCCGGCTGACTGTGCGGCCTGCGGCCTTCCCTTGTCCGATAGTCCGATTCCTCACTTCTGCGTCGGTTGTTGGAATTCCATTGTTCCCATCACCTCTTCCCGCTGTGCCCGTTGCGACTACCCGTTCCTCTCGCCGGCCGCGACGTCCCACGCGCCCGCTCATAGATGCCAATCCTGCAGGAAACATCCCCCATCCTATACGAAAGCCTGGACGTTGTATCCTTACCGCTCGCCTCTGCGGGAAGCTTTACATCTCTTCAAATATCAGGGAAAGGTCTCGCTGGCCGCTCCTTTGGCCGATCTTATCACCGACCGCCTTCCTCAATTCGAGTCCCTCGACGTCATTGTTCCGGTCCCCCTCCATATTGACCGACTGCGCGAACGAGAGTTCAATCAATCGTTGCTCTTAGCTGATCGGATCGGCCGCCACCTCGGTCTTCCAGTATCCTGCACCGACTTGATCCGCCACCGGTCTTCTCCGACACAAATCTCACTGAAACGGAAAGAACGGCTCAAAAACCTCTGCGGCGCGTTCGCCGTCCCACACCCTCGCGCCGTGGCTGGAAAACGCATCTTGGTGATCGACGACGTGTTCACGACCGGCGCAACCATCAACGAATGCGCCAAGGCGCTCCGCAAGGCCGGATCAAGCGACGTGTTCGCCCTCACGTTGGGGCGAACGATGGACGCGGGCCATGTCCCCGATCGACTGGTTCAACGGCGGGATGGTCGGCCGCCAAGCTAACGAAGAGGAGAATGCACCTATGCCGATTTACGAATACGTGTGTCGAAATTGCAGAAAACGGAGCTCGCTTTTGGTGCTGAATTATCGCAGCCAGCTCTCGGCTTCTTGCCGCCATTGCGGCGGTCTTGAGTTGGACCGTGTGATGTCCCGGTTCGCCGCGCCAAAATCCGAGGAAGCTCGGATGGAATCCCTGGCCGAGTCCGCCGATCTCGATGGGCTGGACGAGGGGGATCCGCAAAGCATGGCCCGTTTCATGCAGAAGATGAAACGGGAAATGGGCGAAGATTTCGGCGACGACCTGGACATGGACGCCATGAGGGATCAAGAAACCCTTATGGATCAAAACGGAGGGTCGGACGACAGTGACAGCGAATGACAGCCATTGTCATACATTTTCCTTGACAATCCCCGCATGTCGCCGGACAATGCACTCCATTGCCATGATGCGCGTGAAAGAGCTTCTTCGCAAACACGGACCTTGGTGGCGGAATGGGCGTGCTTCCCAAAAGCGAATTGATGACGGTCGAAGAAACGTGTCGTTATCTGAAAATCACTCGACGCACGCTCTATCGGTATTTGAGGAGCCATCAAATTCCCGCGTTCAAGTTGGGAAAGGAATGGCGGTTCGTCCGGTTGGATCTTGAACAATGGATTCGCAACCGGACCAGAACCGTGACCAATCGCTGAGCTGACGAGGCCGGAAGCCATGTTCGCCGGAGAATATCTGTGCAAACTGGATGAAAAAGGGCGCTTTATCGCCCCCTCCCCCCTTCGCGAACAAATCGAAGCGGAAGGGCAGGCGGTCGTCTTTTTGAAAGGCCAAGAACAATCGTTGCTGTTATACTCGGCGAGAGAATGGAACCACGTACTCGAGCGCACGAAAGCCTCGCTGGATGACGATCAAAGCCGTCTCTTCATGCACTTTGTCGTGTCGGAAGCCGGCACATCGGACATTGATAAAGCAGGCCGCATTCTGATTCCCGCCCGCTTGCGAAAAATACTGCCGCTTGATGACGACCAGGAAGTCATTCTGGTCGGTCTGTACCATCGAATCGAGATTTGGAGCCCCGGCGAATGGCGACGCTACCTGACTCGCACGGAAGATCGCTATGAGCAAAACATGGCCAAGATCATGAATCTCCTGTAGCTCGATTCATGCCTTCATATCGCCGACGATTCATCCCGCGCTCCTTTCGACTTTCCGCTTCAGCGTCCTCGATTCGCTCTCAGAAAAAAGAGCCGCTCTCCGTCCTCGTCCCTTCGATTGTGCGCGCTCGTTCCACCGGGCCGATCCCAACACCCATAGTTCAAAAACTCAGGCGCCAACCTGAATGTCCCTCTGCCGTCACGGTGACGTCGGAACATCTGTCGATGATTCTGCCCGTTCCTCCCAGCATCAACCATCAATATGCCACCGTGAACGGCCGCCGCTTGCTGTCCTCCGCCGGTCGGTCATACAAGGCTCTGGTCAGCCGCCATATCTGGATCGCCCTGGCCCAATCACCGGCCCGCTCTTCCTTGATGAAACGGCTTCAATCGACGCCGCTGGCCCTCTCGATCTATTTTTATTTCACGACGCCGCTGCGTCGCGACGTGGACGGCGGTTTGAAGATCACGCAGGATGCCGTCTGCGAAGGACTGGGCATCAACGACAACCGCATCATCGAAACCCATTTGTACAAACGGATTGACAAACTCAACCCGCGTATTGAAGTCTGTCTGACCACTGCCGACTCCCCGCCCACGATTTGACAACCGCGCATTCAAGCCTTATTTTCCCGCACTGTGTTGTGGGGATAATCTGCACAAGAGAGAAACAAAGAGCATGCGCCACCTTGTTGTCGGCGAAAAAGTCCCCAATTCTTATGGGGCGTATGTTCCTGATCTGCCCGGGCTGCGTCGCAGATGGAGAATCTAAGGAGGAAATAGAAGCCGCATATCGACGTGTTAGAAGGAGACACGCACAAACCGCACATCCTTCAACACGAACGTTAGGCGGACAAGGTGGTTCAGGTGTGGGAACTTATCCAGCATTGCAGCGCGGGGGAGGAGTCTCGCAGCTTGTTGACAAACTGTTAGATAACTTGAGTAACCGCGCGGTCTTGAATCGAATGCTCATGAGATCATTTTTGAACGGCTGGGGGGTAGCGGCCCTACTTATTTTCCTTCTAGTTTACTCATGCGACGAACATGACGAAATTCAAAAATTAAGAAAAGATTTAAGAAAGCACGTGCGTGAACTGAAGAGCAATTCCGTTAATCTCACCCCGGGATCGAACGGCTATCAGGCTATTCGCCATCAGCTTGGCTCCGCAACGCTCAGTCTGAAAGAGATAAAAGCACATGCAAGGGGTAGCATCGCAACATTGGAAATTGGAAATCTGACTTCTGTGGACATAACAGAAGCCACCATGGAGATTGGATATCCAGACCCTTCAAACCCTTCTGTTGAGCATTCTTCCAAGTATGATTTTCAGAAAACGCTAAAGGCAGGGCAAGCAACAAAGATTACCGTGGTTTTAGAGGGAGTACATACCTCAACGGTCACCTATCTCCGCATTTCAGACTTTCAACCAAGAGGCATTCGCCTCATTCAAGCGGACTAAATGTCCCATGAGTGATCAATCATCACCACCAAGCTGGTTGTCTCTTTGGTTCACCCGGACTCCACGCCTGTAGCACTCCACCGTTGACATCTACGATAGGTTCCCCCTTTTTATGAGCAGGTGTCTCCCGGTGGAGTAGAATTCGAGAGGATGCTCTTACTTCTCAGGAAAGACTGAAGTCGACCCGCTCCTGCCCATACTATTCATACCGCAGGGCGTCGATGGGGCTCATCCAGGCGGCCTTGTTGGCGGGATACAAGCCGAAGAATAACCCTACGGCCACGGAGAACACAAACGCGGCGATCACCGTTTCCGGCGAAATAATCGTCGGCCATCCGGCGACAACCGTCGTCGCCCGCGCGCCCAGCATGCCGACAAGGATTCCCAGACAACCTCCGAGAACGCTCAAGGTCATCGCTTCGACCAAAAACTGAATCAGAATATGTCGCCTGGTCGCTCCCACCGCCATCCGCACGCCGATTTCTTTGGTTCGTTCCGTCACCGACACCAAGAGAATGTTCATAATGCCGATGCCCCCGACCAGCAGAGAGACGGAGGCGATGGAAAACAACATGATCGTCAACGTCTCACTCGTATCCTCATGCACTTTTCCGATGTCGACCTGCGTGCGGATGAAGAAATCGTCGTCTTGATCGGGCTGCAACCGATGCCGCTGCCTCAGCACTTCTCGAATCTGCGCCACCGCGGGGGCGAGATCTTCCGGTCGCTCCGTCGAGGCGAATAACGCTCCGACGGAGCCTAAAAAACGGGTGCCGAAGACTTTCCGCTCGGCGGTGCTGAAGGGAATAAAAATGACGTCGTCCTGGTCCATTCCCTGGGCCGACTGCCCCTTCGGAGCCAACGTGCCGACGACGCGAAACGGCACGTGGTTGATGCGGATGATGGCGCCGACCGGCTCTTCCCCCGGTTCGAATAAATTGTCAACCGCCGTTTGCCCGAGCACGGCGACTCGAGCCGCCGTATCAAGATCCTGTTGCGTCAACGGTCCGCCGCCGGTGAACGACCATCCTCGGATCGTTAGATAACTGGGTGAGATTCCATTGACGGTTCCATTCCAATTCTTGTTGCCATGGACGATCTGCATCACGTCGCGCCTGGCCCATCCGGTTTCGCGGAGCAGGGGAATGCGCTTTTTCAGTTCGACGGCATCGGCCGTCGTCAACGTCACCACCCCTCCTTGCCCTCCCCGCACGCCGCCGGTCGTGACGGCCCCGGGCAGGACAAGGATGACGTTGGTCCCCATGCTGGCCACCCGCTCGGCGACGGCGGCCTTCGCCCCCTCGCCGATACTGACCATTGCAATGACCGCTCCCACGCCGATCACAATCCCCAACATGGTCAATCCGGTTCGGAGCCGATTACGACCGAGAATCCGAACCGCCGTCAGAGCGGTCAACAACAAAAAAGTGGGCATTAGGCCTCGACCGACAGAGCGGACGCGCGGGACGGTGTTTTGCGATCCGTTAAAATACGGCCGTCTTTCATAACGACTTCCCGTTCGGCGTAGGCGGCAATGTCCGTCTCGTGCGTCACCAAAACGATGGTAATCCTCTGCTTTTTATTCAAACCATCGAGAATCGCCATAATTTCCAGACTCGATTGAGTATCCAAATTTCCCGTAGGCTCGTCGGCCAGCAAGAGCGACGGAGAAGCGACCAACGCCCGCGCGATCGCGACCCGCTGCTGTTGTCCCCCGGAGAGTTGCGACGGATAATGGTTCTCCCGGCCCTGAAGTCCGACGCGCGCGAGCGCCTCCGCCGCGAGGGCTCGCTGTTGCCTGAGCGGCAGGCCTCGATAAAACAACGGGAGTTGCACATTTTCCAACGCGCTGGTGCGGGGAATGAGGTTAAAGTTTTGAAACACGAAGCCGATCCGGCGGTTTCGAATCTCGGCCAATTGATCGGCGCGCAATCCTCCCACATCGACCCCTTGCAGCCGATAACAGCCCTTCGTCGGTCGGTCCAGACAGCCGAGTATATTCATCAGCGTCGATTTTCCCGAGCCGGACGCCCCCATGATCGCGACGAACTCCCCTTCCTCAATGAGCAAATCAACCCCTCGGAGAGCCTGGACCTCCACGTCGCCGAGACGATAGATCTTCCAGAGATCCTCACAAGAAATGAGCGCGGCCATCGACGCCGATCCTCCTCGTCCATATGACGATCGCGGAAGTCATGGCGTAGGGCGAGACGTGGATCATCTTTGGATTTATCCCGCGACCATCATAATTGAACGCCGAATCATCGACGGCGACCGCCGCCGAAACCGGGAGGCAATTCGCTTGACCTCCGTTCACTCCTGGACGATTCAAGCCCGACGATGACCGAATCTCCCTCTTTCACATCGCCATCCAACACTTCCGTCCATGCGCCGTCTGAAATGCCCGTCCGAATGAGCAGCAGTTCCGGCTCGTCGTCGATCGCCAGTCTCCAAATTCTTTTTGCCGGTCCGCCCTGTTCTGAAATCAAGACCTCACCGTTCCCCCTTTCTCCGGCCTTCACCCTCTGCTCATCCTTCCCTCTTCTCTCCGGTCGATCCTTCTGAGGCGGGCTGAATCGCAGTGCGGCGTTGGGCACTTTCAAGACGTCGTTCTTTTTGGCGACAACAATCGAGACGTTCGCCGTCATCCCGGGCTTGAGACGCAGGTCACGATTGTCGACGCCCACCACCACGTTGTAGGTCACGACGTTTTGCACGTTGATCGGAGCCAAGCGAACCTGGCGAATGACGCCGTGAAACTGGACGCCCGGGTAGGCGTCAACGGTAAACATCGCCTCCATGCCCTCAACGATCCCTCCGATATCGGACTCACTGACGTTGGTGTCCACTTGCATTTGAGTCAAATCCAGCGCGATCAAAAACAGGTTCGGCGTCGAAAAGCTCGCGGCCACCGTCTGCCCGACTTCCACGTTGCGCGCGACGACGATACCGTCCACCGGCGAGCGAATGATCGTGTACTTGAGATCCAGATCGGCCGCGTTCAATGCCGCCTCCGCCTGTCTGACCTGTGCCTCGGCGACCCGAACTTGCGCCTCGGCGCTCTCATAATTGGTCATGGCGAGATCGACGTCATTTTGCGAGACGAACTGTTCCGCCATCAACGGTTTCAGTCGCTCAAGCTCACGCTTGCGCTGCGCAAGATCCGTCCGCGCTTTGGCCAAGGCCGCCCGAGCCATTTCAAGGTTGCTTGCGGCCTGCTCGCGACGGGCCTTGAACGGTTCGGAATCGATCACCGCCACCGTCTGTCCCGCCTTTACCCGCGTATTGAAATCGGCGTGCAGACTCTTGATCATACCGGACACCTGTGTACCGACTTGAACCGATACCACGGGATTGATCGTTCCGGTGGCGCTGACGACCGAAACCACGGCGCCTCGCTCGATCTTGGCCGTTCGATATCGAACCGGCTCTTTCCCATCTCCGCTGAATAGAACATATCCACCGACGGCCAGCCCGACGGCGACGACGGTGAAGATCATGCCGACGCGCTTCATGCCTGTGTCCTGGAAACCTCCGGCACCCGTATCTTAACAGGAAGCATCTGGCCAATCATCTTATGAAGCAAGACTCGCCGCGATCCACGCCCCGGATTCCCGCGGCGAGACCGATCCGCCGGCTGTGCGATTCGGTCTGCCTGACGATCGCTTTGCGGTCGGAAAACCTTGAGATGAGCTATCGAGCCAGAAGCTGATCAAGGAAAGCGGTTGAGACGTGTCCCTTCTGAAAATCGGCGTCTTCGAAGATCTTGCGGTGAAGCGGAATCGTCGTCTTGATTCCCTCGATCACGAATTCATCGAGCGCGCGCCTCATTCGCGCGATCGCTTCCTGTCGATCCTTGCCGTGAGTGATCAACTTCGCGATCAGAGAGTCGTAATGAGGAACGACCGTGGCACCAGGCTCCATGGCGGAGTCAACCCGCACGCCGAATCCTCCCGGCACGCTGTACTTGGTGATGTGACCAGGGCACGGAATGAACGTGTCGGGATCTTCGGCGTTGATACGGCATTCCATGCTGTGGCCGTTCATTGTCACATCCTGTTGCCGAATGGACAACGGATACCCGGCAGCCAAACGAATCTGCTCTTTGATCAAATCGATGCCCGTGACCATTTCGGTGATCGGATGCTCGACCTGAATCCGGGTATTCACCTCCATGAAAAAAAAATTTCGCTCCTTATCGAGTAAAAACTCCACCGTTCCGACGTTGCGATACTGCACGGCTTTGACCGCCTCGACGGCGACCCGCCCGATCTCCCGGCGAAGTTTGTCGTCGACGGCGGGAGAGGGGGTTTCCTCGACCAGCTTTTGATGACGCCGCTGAATGGAGCAATCCCGTTCGCCAAGATAAATGACGTGTCCCCGATAATCGGCCAGCACCTGAACTTCGATGTGGCGCGGCTCCAGAAAATATCGCTCAAGATAGACCCCTTCGTTTCCGAACGTGGACTTGGCTTCCGCCTGGGCGGCTTGAAAGGCTCTGGTCAAATCTTCCGCCTTGTTCACGACACGCATTCCCCGTCCTCCGCCGCCGGCCGTCGCTTTAATGATGACGGGAAAGCCGATTTTCTGGGCCGCCTGCATTGCTTCATCTTCGTTTCGCAGTTCGCCGAGACTGCCGGGCGTGACCGGCAGCCCTCGCTTGGCGACAGTTTCTCGCGCTTTGGCCTTGTCGCCCATCAGAGCGATATTTTCCGAAGTGGGGCCGATAAATTTGATGCCGATGGATTCGCACACCTCCGCAAAATGGGCGTTTTCCGCCAAGAACCCGTATCCGGGATGAATAGCATCGACGCCGCTCACTTCGGCAGCGCTCAACACGTTTGGAATATTGCGATAACTCATCGCCGCGTCCGCGGGCCCCACGCATATTTTTTCGTCGGCGGCCCTGACGTGAAGGGCGCCGCTATCGGCCTCCGAATGGATGGCGACGGTCTTGATTCCCAGCTCTTTACAGGCTCGAATCACCCGCAGCGCGATTTCCCCGCGATTGGCGACAAGAACTTTCTTGAACACGATTTCACCCCGGAATCACGGTGAGGAGTGCGTTGACGTTATCAGCGACCTTTGGGGTCTATGAGAAACAGCGGCTGTCCATACTCGACCGGCTTGGTGCTTTCAGCCAACACTTTGACGATCCGTCCGTCCGTTTCGGACTCGATTTCGTTCATGAGCTTCATGGCCTCAACGATACACAAGACTTGCCCCTTTTTGACAAAATCACCCTCTTCCACGTAGGGATCCGCATCAGGAGACGGAGACCGATAGAACGTTCCCACAATGGGCGAGGTGATCGTCACCAAGCCGGAAGCGTCCTCCTCCGTCGACGCAGACTCCCCCTCCAGACGAGGGCTCGCTTGAGGAATGCTCGCCGCCGACTCAGCCGAGGAAATTAAACCGGGTCTGGCACCGACTTCGTGACGGACTCGTATGCGCAGTCCCTGCCGCTCAATCTCCAACTCGGTCAAGTTATTCCGACGAAGGAGATTGATGAAATCTTGTATCTGCCCGACCTGCTCGGCGGTCAACAGCGGTTCCTGGTTTGGCTGACCAAGCACGCTCGACGAAAGGCTTCGATTGGTTTTCTTTTTTGAAGGAGACGACGGCTGTGCGCTCACCGGACACGCTCCACGTATGATCTGGTTCGGGTATCAATTTTGATGACGGTTCCCACTTCCAAATACAGCGGCACTTTGATGGTGGCCCCCGTTTCAACGACCGCCGGCTTGGTGCCGCCGGACGCGGTGTCCCCGCGAACGCCTGGTTCCGCGTCGACGACTTTGAGTTCGATAAAATTCGGCAGTTCAACGGCGATCGGCCGATGTTCGTAAATAAGAATTTTCACCACCATGTTTTCTTTCAAAAGATCAACGTTTTCTCCCAGAGCTTGTTTTTCGAAGGAAAGCTGCTCATACGTTTCCGTGTCCATGAAGGTGTACGACTCTCCCGTCGCGTACAGAAACTGCATTTCCCGCTCTTCGAGATTCGGCTCCTCAAACCGTTCACCGGACCGGAATGTTCGGTCCAAGACGTTTCCTGACAGATAACTTTTGAGCTTTGTACGGACGAACGCTCCGCCTTTCCCCGGTTTGACATGTTGAAATTCAACGATGTAAAAAGGCTCGCCATCGACCATGAGGCGAACGCCATTTCGAAAATCGACGGTCGAAATCACTCTTTGCCCCCTTCAGTCAAGAATAACCCCGTTTCTGTTCCACCCTTGCTTCATCGCCGCCGGTCTCGGTCACTCCCTATTTTGCATCACGCTCCGAAGGAATGTCTCCCGCCGCCCGTTGAGAAAGGTGCGCGTGCAATCCCCGCAATGCCAATAGATAACCTGTAGGCCCGAATCCTGTAACCTGACCGTGCACAACGTCGGAAATATACGAGCGCCGGCGAAATGCTTCGCGGCGATGAATGTTTGTGAGATGTACTTCCACCGCCGGAACGGAGACGGCCGCCAAGGCATCTCGTATGGCGACGCTGGTATGGGTATAGGCAGCCGGATTGATGATAATGCCCTGATAAACCGCCTTGGCCTCTTGAATCCACGTGACTAACTCCCCCTCGTGATTCGACTGGCGAACGTCGAGTTCGATTCCCAGTTCATCGCCGAGTTTGGAGAGAGACTCATTGATGGCGTCAAGCGTCGCTGTTCCATAGACGGACGGCTCGCGATTCCCCAATAAATTGAGGTTCGGTCCATGAAGGATCAGCACCCGCATCATATAAAGCCGACACCGCACCTTCGCTGAGACTGCGATTCCGCCCACCCGTTTTACCGTTGGTGGGCGGCATTGTAACGCTCCGTCAAAACAGGGTCAAACGATCCGCGGAATCATACGGTTTGGCCGCTCACGGCCCGTTGATCGCGTCGGCGCAGTTGAATGGCGGCGAGCCACTGTTCAAGCCGCGCTGCAACCATCTTTTTTCGCCCAAGAGAGACGCCCGACTCATCCGGTGAGTTTTCCCCCTCGGGTACCTGCTCGACAACCGCAGAGGGCCGATCCTCTTCCTTCGACGTGGTCCTCGCTGCCGATATGACAGAAGCTTGCCCCGATCGACGGAGCAAGCGCCCTTTTTCAGCTTCTACCGACGGCACGCCTAGCAGAGCGCAAATTGAGAGAGCCTCTTGATCCTGCGGATTGACCTCCAGAATGACGCGACATGACCGCGCCGCGGCATCCTTCCGACCCTGAGCGGCATAGATCTTGGCGAGCGTTCGATGCGCCCGAAGATTTTCCGGGCTAACCCGTACGGCCTCTTCCAAGATTGCTGTGGCCTTAACGGACTGCCCCAGTTGATCATAGGCTCTGCCCAGCGCCACCATTGCCGTGATGAAATTCGGATAGGCCTTCAATCCGTCTTCCAGGACGGCTGCCGCTTCTTGCCACATCCCGGCTTTCCCGTATTCTTCCGCCAATGAAAGAAAAGCCTTCGATCCCGGCTCTTTCGCCACGATCAAGGCCAATCGATCGATTTCCGCCGCGTTCGCCGGTTTCTCGTATTTTGATCCCATGCTACGCTATCCTACTGAGACGACCGACTGGGGATGACAGCCGGCTCGCAAGTTTCTCACTTCGGTCAGAAGTTCATCCGCCAACTTTCGTTTCGACATCAACTCTAATTCCCTCTGCCGCCCTTCGCGCGTCAGAATGACGGCCGCATTGCTATCGCTCCCAAAGCCGGCACCCGCTCGTGTCACATCGTTGGCGACGATCATATCGAGCCCCTTCTCTTTCAATTTGACCTCTGCATGAGCGACAAGCCGTTCGGTCTCAGCGGCGAACCCGACCAAAATCTGACTGGTTTTCCGAGCGGACAGCATCGCCAGAATATCAGGTGTTGGCTCAAGCTCAAGCGCAAGCGATGACCGGCCGTGTTTTTTCAATTTGTGCGGCGCTTGTTCTTTGGGGCGAAAGTCCGCGACGGCGGCGGCCATAACGACAACGGTCGCCCATGAAAACCGTCGGCAGAGCGCTTCCGCCATCTCTTTCGCCGTCGTGACGGAAATGACCTCCACGCCGGACGGCCTGGTCAAAGAGGTCGGCCCTGTTACCAATACCACGTTGGCCCCCCGATCTCGTGCCGCCTCCGCAATGGCATACCCCATCTTGCCCGACGATCGATTAGAAATGAATCGCACAGGATCGATCGCCTCTTGCGTGGGGCCTGCGGATATCAACACGTTCTGTCCTTGCCAATCCGATCGCGGAGTCAAAGCCGCCAAGACCGCCTCAATAATGTTCGATTCCGTTGCCAACCTTCCCTGCGCCACCTGCCCGGAAGCCAACGGGCCCTCTTCCGGATCAATCACGCGTACGCCGCGGGCTCGAAGAAGGTCCACGTGCTCAACCACGGTGGGATGCTGCCACATCCCACCGTCCATAGCCGGCGCGACGATAAGAGGACAGCGCGAAGCCAGCAACATGGTGGACAACACGTCATCCGCCAATCCCAAGGCCGCCTTCGCCAGAAAATTGGCCGTCGCGGGAGCAACCACGAACGCATGCGCGTTCTCGGAAACGGTGAGGTGCTTCATTTCCTCATGCGCGTGAAACAAATCCGTGACGACCGGTTCTCCGGACAGGACTTCGAAAGTCAGGGGAGCGACAAATTTCGTCGCGGCCGCCGTCATGACGACCGACACGGCGGCACCCTGCGCCTTGAACGTCCGCAACAATGAAACGGCTTTATAGGCGGCGATACTCCCCGTCACTCCTAAGACAAGCCGCTTTCCCTGCAAGATTCCCGGTGAACGATCCGGCTCCATGACTACTCTTCAACTTGAGCTTTCGACGGCGTGGCGGTATCGTCAACGTACACGCTGAGTTCTTTCTTGATTTCCTGAGCGTCCTCGCCGGTCATCATCGCGATACGTTCGGTCTCGCCGTCTTTTCCACGCTTGGCCTCTTTCATCGCCTCGCGCGCGTTTTTTCCGGTTAAATACGGAACTTTGCCGCGCAAGACTTCGTCGAGCGCGATGGTCGTTTCTTTGGTGAAGCGCGAACTTCCGACCGGTTTCGCCCCTTGCGTGAGATGCTTGGCCCGCTGGGCGGCAACGATCACCAACCGGTAACGAGAATCGAATTGTTCGGGCGTATACTGCGGCAACAAATCCAACATATCCCCCATAATGCTTGCTCCTCTTCTTCTTAGTTGGATAGAGAGTGGGTCCGATTGCTCTGCACAGCGTCTGCGTCGAGCGCAAATCGGCGCTCAAACCAGCTCGTGTCCACCCGCGAAGTTTTGAGCCGTTCCGCAAGAAAGACACTTTGCAGATCTCGAAGCGATTGCGACAAATCATCGTTCAAGACGATATACCCGTATTCATGAAAACTGCGGATTTCTTCTTTCACCTTTTGGAGCCGGCGACGGATCTCTTCCGGAGCATCCGAGCCCCGTCCTTCAAGTCGAACCCGCAGCGTCTCAAGAGACGGTGGAAGAATAAAAATCAAGACGGCGTCTTCGAAATGTTTTTTGATTTGCAACGCGCCTTGAACATCGATTTCGAGTAATACGTCGATGCCTTGCGCCATCCTGTCGATCAAGACCGCCCGTGGCGTCCCATACCAATTGCCGTACACATGGGCGTATTCCAAGAATTCTTGGCGAGTCACCATGTCCTGAAACACGTGCTCTTCGACAAAATGATATTCGCGTCCGCTCTCTTCTCCGACACGCGGCTTTCTCGTCGTATAGGAGACGGAATGCCACAACCCTGGAACGGAGGCCACCAATCGCTTGCAGAGCGTCGTTTTACCCGTCCCGGACGGAGCTGAAATGACAAAAAGAATCCCTTTCCGCCGATCGGGATATTGACCTGATACATGGCCACCCTGTTGCGTCTCGACCGACATCGCGGCAGTCATTCCACGTTTTGGACTTGCTCGCGGAGACGTTCCAACTCCGCCTTCATCTGGACCACGGCTCCGGTGATGACAAGATCCCCGGCTTTCGACCCAATGGTGTTCACTTCTCGTCCCATTTCCTGAATGAGAAAATCCAACGTTTTTCCAGCCGGTTGAGTGCTCTCGACCCTTTCTTGAAACTGTATCATATGGGCATTGAGTCTGACTAATTCTTCCGTAATATCGCTCCGGTCCGCGTACACGGCCAGCTCCTGGTAAAGCCGCTGAACATCCGGTATCTCCCCATTGAGCAGCCGCTGAACCCGTTCTTTCATACGGGAGAACAATTCTTGTGTCGTAAACGGAGCCCGCTCCGCAATTCGTTTCTTCAGTCCGTCGATTGTCTTCAGGCGATTCAGAAGATCACGAGCGAGCAGCGCCCCTTCTTTTTTCCTCATTGCGGCGAGGTCTTTGATCGCCTGCGCCGCGAGCTTTTCCACTAACTTCGCGAGCTTTGGATCGTCAGCCGGTTGATCCGAAAGAACGAAGATATCGCGAAACCCCGCGAAAAGTCGGATATCAAGGGAGCCTCTCAGCTTTAAGGTCCGCTGAAGAGCTCGAAGGGCGTCATGGTACTGTTTTGCCATCCAGGCGTCAAGGTGAAGAGACCTCGTGCCCGCCCTTCCTCCTTGCAACATGACAGTCAGCTCAAGGCGGCCTCTGGTGCAGTGATCCTGCACGGTTTTTTTGAGTCGGTCCTCAAGGACTCCCATGGACTTGGGAACGCGGATCACAACCTCCAAAAACCGGTGATTCACGGATCGCACTTCGACGGTCACGCTCCCATCCGCCCAGGCGGCCTGCCGTCGACCGAATCCCGTCATGCTTGTAATCATCGTCGCTTTCCTTTCCAATGGCACAGGCCGTACAACGAACAGGCTCCACACCGGGGCGTTCGCGCGAGACACACGTATCGCCCGTGCAGCAAGAGTCGCTGGGACAGACCGATCCATTGACGTCGGGGGAACAAGCGCTGCAGATCGTGCTCAATACGTTCCGGATCATCGGAATCGGTCAAATTCAACCGATTGGCCACACGTTTGACATGGGTATCCACAACGACGGCAGGACGGCCGAAGGCGGCGCCCAGAATAACGTTGGCGGTCTTTCTCCCCACCCCAGGAAGAGAGGTCAGTTCCTCCATCGTCGCGGGAACTTTCCCGCGAAATCGCTCCACGATCGCTCGCCCACACTCGATCACGTGCTTCGCTTTCGTTTTATAAAATCCGGTCGGCTTGATGATTGACTCGACCTCAATCGGATCCGCCTGCGCCATATGACGGGGACTCGGATATCGACGAAACAAGTCCGGCGTGACTTGATTCACCCGGCGATCAGTGCATTGCGCGGAAAGGATCGTGGCCACCAACAATTCCCAAGGAGAATGATAGTCCAGCTCGACCTTCGCAGTTTTCATGGCCTTCATGAGAACAGCCGCAATCGCGGCCGGACGGTCGCCAGGTGGAGGTGGAGGCGTTCGCGTTGTCACGGCTGGATCCCGGATCGATGTGGCCGATCAATGGAAGACCAGGTCGGCGCTCTCTTGGGAGACATGCGTTGAAGAACCTTCTTGATGCCCCGGTATCAATCTTGACGTGGCCTTCTCGATCACCTCCAACAACGGCGGCCATGTTTGCGGTTGGAGCGCCGAGATGCCGATCGCATGATAGCGGCGACAGAGCAGATCCACCTGCTGAGCAGGCAGTCGATCGCACTTATTGAAGACGAGCACGCGCGGAATTTCATCCAAATCGAGATCGTTTATAATATCAGCCACGGCCGCAATCTGCATATCGATGTCCGACACGCCAGCATCGACGACGTGAAGCAACAAATCCGCTTCGCGTAATCCTTCCAACGTCGCGCGGAACGTTCGAATCAATTCCTGGGGAAGATCGCGAATAAACCCGACGGTATCGGTCATGATGATTTCGCGGTCTCGAGGGAAACGAAGACGTCGACTCGTGGTATCCAGCGTTTCAAACAGCCGGTCTTTGGCGGACACGCAGCTACCGGTCAATTGATTCAACAGCGTAGATTTTCCTGCGTTGGTATATCCGACAAGCGACACAATCGGAAGACCGTATCGCCGGCGCCTGACTCGGCGTCGGTCTTGTTGTTTGGAAAACAGTTCCAGCTCCCGCTCAAGGCGCGTAATGCGATCACGAATCCGTCGTCGATCGGTTTCCAGTTTCGTTTCCCCAGGGCCTCTAGCTCCGATTCCGCCGCCGAGTCTGGACAGATCAGATCCTTTCCCCGAAAGTCTGGGCAGCAGGTATCGTAGCTGCGCCAGCTCGACCTGTACTTTCCCTTCACGACTGTGCGCTCTTCTGGCAAAAATATCCAGAATCAATTGCGTCCGGTCGATCACTTTGATGTCGGTCATTTCGGCGATGGCGCGCGATTGGGCGGGCGTCAACGTCTGATCGACGATCACCATGTCCGCTCCCTGATGAAGCGTTCGGATCAACACCTCTTTCAATTTTCCGCTCCCCAGTAAATACCGTTGATGCCCCTCGTCCGTGCGTTGCACGACGCGATCGATCACGGTTACACCGGCTGAACGGGCAAGCTCGGCAAGTTCGGTCAACCGTTCCTCCTGCTCACCTCGCCCCCGCGACGACGCGCTCACCAAAATGGCGGCCTCCTGCCCCTTCTTGATGACTTGGTGGCCACGGGAGGCTTGAACCTTTGCTTCCAGATCCTCAATAAATCGGTCGAATCGAATGGCGCAGCGGTGGAATGGAACCGCCCCCAGGACGTTGCACAGCCTATTTTCCTCGTTGGGTGGAAGAAGGTGCGCGAGATAAAAATGACCGGGGGTCCCATCGGACGAAACAGAAAGAGCGCCGATCAAGTCCAGCCGCAGATAAGCAAGATCCGTGATAGCCTCTTGGCTCAGCGGTTGATCGCGCAGTTGTGTTCGGATAAATCGCAAGCCCCGCAATGATCGAGGACCGGCCCGGAATTTTGCCGCCGTCGGAGGGGTCAAACACAAATCGGTTCCTACAATGACCTCCTGGACAATTCCACGTCGTGTCAGAACAACTCCGATGGGACGACGGACATCAAGGGTCAATTGACTCATGGCTTTGGCCAACTCCGATCCCAGGACCTGGTCCGCCGCCACACGGCGTCGATACAGCCGCTCGATCGCTGTGATTTGGCTCGGCCGAAGCCCGGCTATCTGGCCATGCACCTCAGAAATGGAGCGCCTCTTCTTTCCGAACGCCTCCGCCATCGAGCGAAGACTCAACCTGAAGCGTCGGTTGAATGTCGAAGTCTCGTGTCCAGCAGGGATACGTCATCAAGGCATGCCGGCCCGCCGCAGCAATCATGGCTGCATTGTCCGTACAATACTCAATGGGAGGCACGATAAGTCTCACTCCTTCTTGCTGTGCGCGATCCCGTAGCAGCGTCCGTAATCTGCTGTTCGCCGACACTCCCCCGACGACCGCCAGAGCGGAGAGTCTCTCCTGAGCAAGCGCAACAAATGCTTTCGTGACCAACGCGTGAACGATGGCTTCCTGATATCCTGCCGCCAGATCGGCAACGTGCCTGGTCCGCTCCTCTTGATCCATATCGCGCAGTTTGTACAGCAACGACGTTTTGAGTCCGCTGAAACTGAAATCCAACCGACTTTTCCGATGATGGAGACGGGGAAACGGAATCGCATTCGGATCACCCTGTTTTGCAAGCTTATCGATCGCCGGCCCCCCGGGAAATTCCAAGCCCAGCATCTGTGCGCCCTTGTCAAAAGCTTCTCCAGCCGCATCATCCCTCGTACAGCCAAGTAAGGCGCAGCGGCCGTTCCGTTCCCGTCTGAACAAATGAGTATGTCCCCCGGAGACAACCAACACAATGCACGGGAGGGGAAAATCCTGATCGGCAAGCCAGGCCGAGGACATATGCCCTTCCAAATGATTGACCCCGATCAATGGAATATTGAGGCCATAACTGAGGGCTTTGGCATAATTGACACCCACCAAGAGCGAACCCGCCAATCCCGGCCCTCTGGTCACGGCTATCGCCCCAAGGTCTTTTTTCTCGATACAGGCTTGTTTTAATGCCTCGTTGACGACTCCGTTAATCATTCCGAGATGGGCTCGGGCGGCTAATTCAGGCACCACCCCGCCGAATTTTCGGTGGACGGCAATTTGGGATGAAATGATGTTCGACAAGACCCGGCCGTCTCTATCGATGACAGCCGCGGCCGTTTCATCGCATGAGGATTCGACCCCCAGGATGGGGCGTAAATCCCATGCAGCATGACGTGCCAACATTGTCCGGAAGCCAAGACCCGCGGATAGATTGGAAAGCCAAATTACGACACAATCAAAAAATGACCCCTCTAGAACTTTGCAAGGGCTTGTCAAACACCCCGATCACAATCGAACCATGCGAACCATGACCGCTCTCAGAAAATCTACACGCCTGCCATCGCTTCTTGTTGAATAAAAACAGGCGCACCGTCTCTCAGCACCACTTTTACTTTCCGGCACTCCTTGAAGCGGCCGCGGATGAGCTCGTCGGAGAGAGGATCGCCGATCGCCCGCTGGATCGCTCGACGCATCGGCCTCGCTCCGTACAAAGGTTCGTACCCCTCTTTGATAAGCCATTGCTTCACTTCATCATCGACTTCTATTTCAATTCCCTTCTCAAGAAGGCGACTGTTCAGCTCCCGAATCAAAATGTCCAGAATGCTATACAGATGGTCTTTCTCCAATTGATGGAAGATAACGATTTCATCGATTCGGTTCAAAAACTCCGGGCTGAACGACTTGCGCAGCTCTCCCATCACTTCTTCCTTCTTCCGGCGGGCGACTTCATCTTCGGTGCTTTGGAACCCCAGCGAAACTCCTTTCTGGATGTTCTTGGTTCCGATATTGGACGTCATAATGACAACCGTATTCTTGAAGTCCACCTTTCGCCCCAAACTATCCGTCAACACTCCGTCGTCCAGTACTTGGAGCAAGACATTGAAGACGTCGGGATGTGCTTTCTCAATTTCATCGAACAGAACAACCGAGTACGGCCGGCGGCGAACCTTTTCTGTGAGCTGCCCTCCTTCCTCATAACCTACGTAGCCGGGCGGAGCGCCAAAAAGCCGCGAGCTGGTGAATTTTTCCTGATATTCGGACATGTCAACCCGAATCAATGCGTCTTCGCTGTTGAAAAGAAACTCCGCCAACGTCCTCGCCAGTTCGGTCTTTCCAACCCCTGTAGGTCCCAAAAAGATGAATGAACCGATCGGCTTCTTGGCCTCTTTTAAACCGGCGCGCGACCGCCGAATCGCGCGCGCGACCGCCGAAATGGCTTCATCTTGGCCGACGACGCGCTTATGGAGAAACTCTTCCATTCTCAGCAGCTTATTCGACTCTTCTTCTTCCAGCTTAAAAAGCGGAATGCCGGTCATCTTGGAAACCACATAGGCGACGTCTTCTTTGCCGATCACCGGTTTATTTTTCTCTTGGCTCTTTTTCCATTCCCGCTTTGACTCGTCCAACAGTTTGCGCAGCCGTTCCTCCTCTTCCCGATAACGAACGGCTTCTTCGAAATTTTGCATGGAAATGGACAACTCTTTTTCACGAGAGACTTTTTTGAGTTCTTGTTCCATCGCCTTCAATTCCGACGGGAGCGCGTACGTCTGCAGCTTGGCACGCGAGCCCGTTTCATCGATCAAATCGATCGCCTTATCAGGCAAAAACCGATCCGTGATGTATCGATCCGAGAGCTTGACGGCTTCCACGATCGCCTCTTCCGTGATTTCGACTCCATGATGCTCTTCATACCGATCCCGCAATCCATTAATGATTTGAATCGTTTCATCAACGCTGGGCGGCTGCACATAAATGGGTTGAAATCGGCGCTTCAAGGCACCGTCTTTTTCGATATGCTTTCGGTATTCATCCAAAGTCGTCGCCCCGATACATTGAATTTCCCCTCGCGAGAGAGCGGGCTTGAGCATGTTCGACGCATCGATGGAACCCTCGGCGGCCCCGGCTCCGACCAACGTATGAAGCTCATCAATGAAAATAATGATGTTGCCGGCCTGCACAATTTCTTTCATCACAACCTTGAGCCGTTCTTCGAATTGGCCCCTATACTTTGTACCGGCCACCAACGAGCCCAAATCCAATGCAATGACTCGTCTGGATAACAAATTATCAGGAACTTCGGATTGGACGATTCGCTGGGCCAATCCTTCGACAATCGCGGTTTTGCCCACCCCTGATTCGCCAATGAGAACAGGATTGTTTTTGCTTCTTCGGCTCAGGATTTGAAGAACCCGCTCGATTTCATCCGCCCTTCCGATCACCGGATCCAGTTGCCCCTCTTGAGCCAACTGGGTCAGGTCGCGCCCGAATTCATCCAGCGCCGGGGTATTGCTTTTCCGATCGCGCTCGCGGGGAGCGGACTTTCGCAAAAAAGTCACCGTCAATTGCCGCGCGGTCAGCAAGTTGGCCCCTAAGCTTCGAAGGATTTTCCCGCCGATGCCCTCTTCTTCGCGCAGCAACCCCAGGAGAAGATGCTCGCTTCCGATGTGATTATGGCCCAACAATCTTGCTTCCTCGACTCCATACTCGATCACTTTTTTCACGCGCGGGCTGAAGGGGATCTCACCGAACGTCATGGTCGTCCCCCCCCCGGGGAGATTGCGCTCAATCTCGAGGCGAATTTGCTCGGTAGAAAGCCCCATTTTCTTCAAAATCATAAGGGCGATCCCGTCCGCCTCGCGAAGGATGGCCAAGACAAGATGCTCTGTGCCTAAGTAATCATTTTGATGTCGCTCGGCTTCCTCACGCGCAAGGATGATGATTTTTCGACCCTTGTCCGTAAATCGTTCGAACATCCTGCCTCCTTCTCCTGGACCCCGCCAGCGTAAGATCGCTCGAGAACAAACCACGCGAAAAAGTTGAATTAATTTTAACCGCGGCATCCCCATGAGTCAAGGTTGCGTCTGATAAGGATGGGATTGATCTTTATTATAATTCCGATTGCAGGAATGGTCGTGGCTGTTGCACAATCAAACAAGCAAGTCAAACAAGTGGTTTGAATGGTTGTGGACGCGCTTTCCTTGTTGAGAGGAACAGAATCGTCTCGATAGAGTCATCGGCCTTTCCAACAACAGAACCGCCCTCCTCCGATTCAATTCTCTATGAGAAGTAAAACGATCGGGCTGCTCATCAAACCAAAATCCCCTGAAATACAACCCACCCTCCAAGGAGTTGTCGCTTGGCTGCGAGAGCGGTCCATCCCTGTTCTCCTGGACACAACGGCCGCCGCCCTGTTGAATGAGCTCGGCGGCATTCAAAAGATCCAACTGGCCAATCAAGCCGACATCTTGCTCGTTTTAGGAGGAGATGGAACCATTCTGTCCGCCGCCAGACTGGCGGCGGACAGAAGTATCCCCATTCTCGGCGTCAACATGGGCGGCCTTGGGTTCCTGACGGAGGTGCGGCTCGACAATCTCTACGCTTCTCTTGATCGAGTGTTCGCCAATGATTTTGCGATCGATGAACGATTGATGCTCCAGGCCCATATCCATCGGCATGGAGAAACTGTGGCGCAGGGTACCGTCTTAAATGACGTTGTAATCAGCAAAGGCACCCTGGCGCGTATGATCGAATTGAAAATCGCGATCCAGGGCCAATTTGTCACCAATCTTCGAGCGGACGGCTTGATCATCAGTACTCCGACAGGTTCAACCGCGTATTCCTTATCTGCCGGCGGCCCCATCATCAATCCCTCTGTTCAGGCTTTGATTTTGACCCCCATCAGTCCACACACGTTAACCCACCGCCCCCTGATCGTTCCGGAAAACGTTGACATTGAGGTTACCCTGACCAGCAGGGACGACGGGGCCATGGCCACCCTGGATGGCCAAGTCGGTATCGCCATGGTTCAAGGAGATACCGCGCTTGTCAAGACTTCCGATCGCCGAACCAAACTGATTCGATTTCCCGAAAGCCACTACTACGAAGTGCTGAGAGAGAAGTTGAAGTGGGGAGACGGATGACGTGTCTACCGTCGACTGGCGTGAGGCTTAGGCCAAGCTCTGTTCAATCACCTGAAGCATTTCCTGATTACTTGCATATTTGAATTCACCGATACAGTCTGATGTGCCTTGATGCGCTCGCTCCGCCGCTTCAAGCACGCGCAAGCCCCGAACGGTAACAGGGCGACTCTTTCTCTCTTTTAATATCCGATGCAATTTATCAAGAACGAGTGAGACAGCTTCGCCAGGGGCCTTCGCCGCAAGGTAACGTTCCACGACTTCCGCACACCAGTCACCATCCCGCTTTGCAACGCCGACGAGCCCTTCGCTCGCTTTTCTCGCCCATCCTGCCAGAAAGACACCGTCCACGACTTTCCCGGCCGATTCGTCATACGCTTGAAACAGCGCGTCGTCCGGCTCGTTTCCCGTTTTATTGGGATTGGTCACGAAGGTGCCTCCTTTGTAGGGAAGGCCGAGCGTTTCATCCACCTTGTCGCCGACGGCGAAAATCACGGCGTCACAAGGGAACTCATAATAGTGTTTCAGTCCCACGGCAACCGTATCGTCGCCCTTTGGCTCCAGCTTGTTGTCCTCGATCTCCAGTCCTCTGACACGGTTGTTCCCGTCGACAAGAATGCGCTTCGGTGACGCCAAAAACCGGAATCCCATTTTCGTTTCGCTGACCTTCGGTTCGCATTTGGTGAACTCTTCCAGGAGACCTTTCAATACTTCATCGGGATTCTGCCCCACGGCGGTCATGCGATCTCTGATACGGTCGAACTCTTGATGGATTTCTTCAAGATCTATGTTGGAGCAGACAGCCCGAATTTCTTTCGGGTTATATTTCCGCTCGACTGGTCCGCGACGAACAATGGCGGTGACCCGCTCGATCTTTTTATAGCGAATCAACCAATGGGCGATATCAACCATCACGTCTCCGGCGCCTATTACCGCCACATGGTTCCCCATCTCAAACGGCCGATCGCCAAAGCCCGGCAAGCGGTTGAAGTGGTAGACGACGTCTTTTGCGTGATAGACCCCTCTCGCGGAGTCGCCTTCAACGCCGATGGCCTTGGTTCCCTGCGCGCCAACCGTGAACACGACGGCTGAAGCGCCGAGCCCCCGTACATCTTCGACCGTAAGATCTCTCCCGTTCCCAACCGACACATTGCCGAAATAATGCACGTTCGGTTGTTCCAGCAACTCCCAGTATTGTTTCTTGAGACCGCCACGCAGTTTCAGCTTGGCGGGAAAAATTCCGTATTCGGCCAAACCACCGAATTTGATATCACGATTCAATACGATGACTTCATGGCCGGCTTTCGCCAACGTACTCGTCACCGCCATGCCTGCGGGCCCGGCTCCCACGACAATAACAACGTGTGATTGTTTTTCGCTCATGCGTTGACCCTTGCAGCAATTAAATAACCTGCATAAAACCCCAACGGTCCGCGGAACTTAACACAGCAAATTGACAACTGTCAAAAGACGAACCCGTAAGAGCTTTTCGGCCTACTCCTTGCTCATAACACACCGGTCGTCTAGAATGACGCACGGGGTTCCGCCTGCTTGAGAGGCTGGGCAGCTTTTCGTTGTAAACGTTGTCGCCTTGCTCCCGTTTCCGCCGTTTTCTTCATCATCGTGGAGAGGATCGGTCCCGACACACGGCAATCACTCCCCTTGTGGGCCCATAATACGATTCAATCACACTCGACAATACAGAGTGGCGAAGCTTTATCACGCTCGTGCGGCGGCCGCTGCTTTCATACGACAACTTCTCTTGGACTTCCATGCGTTACCGTAGAATCACCGTCCCGGAAGAAATCCCTCATCGGATTCAACTCAAACCGGACGAAGCCTTCGTGGTGCCATCCTTCGAGTTGGCCGAAGCATTGATCGCCCGTGGAGCCGACAGCGCCTGCATCGCCGTCACCCCGCATCTGCCATCGAACGAGACCTGCTCGGATTATGTCTGGAACAGCCCGAACGGACCGCTGATCCCTCAAACCGCCTTTCATTTCGACCGATCCGTTCTTGTCGTCCTACCCACGTACAATGAGCGGCAAAACATCGAGGCCATGACGCAAGCGATCGGCAGATATCTGGCGACGGACATTTTGATCGTCGATGACAACTCACCGGACGGCACCGGTCGGATAGCAGACGAACTCAGCCGACGGCATCCACATATCCACGTTCTTCATCGTCCCCGCAAAGAAGGGTTGGGCGCCGCCTATGTAGCGGGATTCCACTGGGCGCTGGCGAGACCCTATCAGCTCGTCATCGAGATGGACTGCGACTTCAGCCACGCGCCGTGGGATCTGCCCAGACTGGTTCATCACAGCGCCGCCGCCGATCTCGTGATCGGAAGTCGTTATATCCCCGGCGGCGGCACGGAAAACTGGGACATGCGACGACGTCTCGTCTCAAAATTCGGCAATGTCTACGTCAGGTTGTTTCTGGGACCGGCGATACGAGACTGGACCGGAGGGTTCCGCTGTTTTCGGCGAGAACTGTTGGCCACAATGGACCTTGCCGGTGTCATGGCCAAAGGGTACGTCTTTCAAGTCGAGATGGCATGGCGGGCGATCCGACTGGGGGCGCGGGTGCGCGAAATCCCCATTCGGTTCCGCGATCGCGCCCACGGCCGCAGCAAACTTGGTTGGTCTACAATCTATGAAGCCGTCAGAGAAGTGCCGCGTATGTCCTGGCGACGCTTCCCGTCGAAATGATCGTTCCCGCCCGTTTCCGAGCCAAAGAGATAAAAAGACGCAGGTCCGACCGATTCCGTGTTCGGCGGAGAAACGGCCAGCTTGCTTAAATCGATGACCAACTCGTCTTTGGTATTAGCGAAGAGAGTGTCCAGCAGACTGCTCTGTTGCTGGATCACCGCATCGGCCGGTTCAAAGAGGAGGTCAAACCCTTTGGCGGCGGTGGGTCTCATTGGGTATCGCCGGTCGTAGATCATGCCATAAGCGGGAATACCGTAGATGATCTTCCAGTTTCCCAAGATGACGTGCAGCTCCTTGCCACGCACGTACATTCCTCCCGAAGTAACCATCCGCCGGAAAAAGGTCAGGGGTTCGCTCAGATAAAACGTCACCCGCTCGTTGTATTGAGCCTGCTCCAACCCTTCCGCCAACTGTTCAGACAACAGCGTCACTTCTTCCTCGTCAAACGCCGGAACGATCGGCGCCTCGCCTTGGATCCATTGCTGCGGCACAATCCGATGTTCTTGAACCTTGAGCCCCGCCAAGACGATCCGCAAAACATCTTTCCCCAACGGAGCGGGATGAGAAAAATGGCCTTGAGGCCATTCCGGGAGAACGGTCTTGTCGATTTCCAGCCGAACGAAATTGACGGGATCTTCATAAACAATGCGGGACGGCACATGGGGAATGGCACATCCGGTCGTCAGCACGGCTCCGATCACGACGAAGACCGCACCTCGGTACATCGACTTCAAATCCATGCTTCACGCACCCCGCTCTCCCGCTCAATCTCCCTGTGTGTCACCCCTCTTGTACCGTCACCGTCATCTCCGCCCGCTCCAACGGATTGTCCCGTCCGTCGCGTTTCATGTTGACCACCTTGTCTACGACATCCATTCCGCTGACGACTTCGCCGAACACGGTATATTGCCAATCCAAAAAGTTTGAATCAGCGACGCAGATAAAAAATTGCGAGCCGGCGCTGTCGGGATCATTGCTCCTGGCCATCGAGACAATCCCCCGTCTGTGCGGCTTGCTGTTGAACTCGGCCTTGATCGTATAGCCGGGACCGCCCATCCCGTGCAGGGAGCGATCCGATTTTTTACTGTTGGGATCTCCCCCTTGAATCATGAAGCCGGGAATGACGCGATGAAACGTCGTGCCGTTATAAAACCCCTCCCGCGCAAGCTTCAAAAAATTGCTCACGTGGCCCGGCGCGACATCCGGGAAAAATCTGAGCACGATCTCCCCCAGAGAAGCCCCCTTGGTGGTCACCGAGATGGTCGCCCGAACGTCTTGAGTCGAATCGGCCATTGTTCTCGTCCTTTCCCCTTTTGTTTAAGTTTGGTGCATTACTCTCGAAACCGAAATGGAGGAGGCACCACTCCCCCTTTAAGGCCCTGGTTGACGGCGATCCAGGCTAGGCCGTCGTCGCTCCGAAACACTCCCTCACTGGTTCCCGCATACAGACTTCCGTCTTCGGCACCGATCAATGTCTGGACCGACAAGCTCGTCAAACCCTTGTTGACCGGTGTCCAGCGCTTGCCCTTGTCTTGAGTTTTAAAAACGCCGTTTCCCGTCGCGACGATCACGTCCTGTCCCCACAACACGATCCCGCGAATGGAATCATTGGGAAGAGCGCGACTGATGGGGCGCCACGTCATTCCCCCGTCGATGCTCCGAAACACTCCGCCGTCGAACGTGCCGGCCAGAATTTCCTTTTCCTGATCGATCACCAACACGCGAATGAAATTCTCGATCATCCCTTCGTGATCTTTCAATCCATGCCGCAGACGCTCCCACCCCGAAGACCGTGGGACAAAACGGAGCACGCCCTTACCGGACGTACCGGCGTACAACGTCCCGTCTGCAGACCGAGCCAAAGCATGGACCAGAACGTCGTCAAGCCCCGTGGCAAGAACCGACCAGCGGTCATCCGCCTCATTGAGACGGTACACGCCGTCAGCCGTCCCCGCATACAGCCCATCATCCGTCGTCATCAGGGTCTTGACCTCCAATCGCTTGAGTCCCGCATTCACGGATTGCCAGCTCGCACCGTTGTCCCTTGAACGAAAGACGCCGCCGCGCAGAGTTCCGGCATAGACGGAGCCGTCTCGCACAACGATCAAGCTCAGGATGAAAGGATCGGTCACGCCGCCGCCAACGGACGTCCATGTGATGCCTCGATCGACGGTGCGGAAAATCCCATGGCCGAACGAGCCGGCGTAGATCTCTCCCCTCCGGCTCATTGCCAGCGCTTGCACACTGACGGGAAAACGATCCTGTCGTTCCACTCCGGACGTCCGTTCGACAAGAACGTCCGCCGCAGCCACGGCTTCCGCGTCAAACATATCGAGTGAAGGGCCGAGCAACAGGAGCCCCGTGATCACGGCCGTGCGAACGCGCGGGGCAACGCGGGATCGGTTTTTCATCGTATCCTTGTTCCCGCCGTTCCCATCGGCAAATCAGGATCAAGCGGGAGGTCCACCCGATCATTGGCGGCACGGCGTCCGAAGAATCTGGCGCCGAGTATGCCGATTTCATAGAGGAGCATCAGCGGAACGGCCATCAGCAACATCGTAAACACGGTCGCGTCCGGCGTGACCACGGCCGACACAATCAGCGCCGCCAACATCGCATGTTTGCGATATCGAGCGAACGTCGCCGCCGGCACCGCCCCCGCAACCGCCAAAAGCGTCATGACCAGCGGCAATTCGAACGCGAATCCGAAGATCAGAAGAAACTTGACGTTGAAATCGATGTAGGTGCCGACGCCGAGCTGCGGTGTCACGTCGCGATCAAGGCCGAAACTGACAAAAAAGTCGATCGCCAGAGGAAGGACGACCACGTTGCAAAACACCAAGCCGAGACCGAAGGAGCCTCCCGCCAAACACAACAGTGGAAGGGCCCATCGCCGCTCGTTGGGCAGCAGGGCCGGCGCGATGAGTTTCCAGACCTGATAAAAGATCACCGGCAGACTCAGGATGACGGCCGCGAGGAACGAGACCTTGATCGAGGCAAAGAGCGCTTCCGCGGGGCCGTAAAAGGCAAGCTGATTTTGGAAAGGCCGGTTCATCCATGCCATGATGTCGGTCGAAAAGGAAAAGGCGACCAACAGCCATCCCAGGATGGTCCCCCCGATCACGATCAATCGGCGCTTGACGGTTTGAAGATGAACGGTAAGCGGATTGACGATCGGATCCATGGTCACGGCCCGGCCGCCGGCCGGGCCGGCGGCCGGTGGCCTCCCTTAATGGGCCGCGGACTGCACTTGGTCGCGGTAGACTCGAATCAGCTCAGCGAGCTTGTCTTTTTTCGCCAGCTTTTCTTTTTGAATGCGTTTCTTTTCGACTTCTTCGGCCGGCGTCAGAACGTGACGTTTCTGTAATTCGCTTAACTCCAGATCCAAGCGGTGATGGGACGCTTCCAATTCGCGAAATTCCGGATTGGATCGGCGCAGCTGCTCCACGATGAAATCATCAGTCTGCATAGGCACCTCCTGGTTATCATTCATGAACATGGGTTGAAACCGATTCTCCGCCGCCCCTCCGCTCATGGCTCGCTGCAAACCAGCCGGGGTCCTTAGCGGATCCATTTCCATCACGACTGCGTCTTCCACAGGTTCCGAATAATAGCCACGCCTGATACCGATGGACACAAACCCTAATTCTCGATAAAGCCGTTGGGCCGCTTCATTGGAGCTTCGTACTTCGAGCACCGCGCGTAATGAGCCCCCTGTCATTCCCCTGCCGATGGCTTCTGCAACCAGGGCTCGTCCGACGCCTCGTCTTCTCATCGACTCCCTCACGGCCAGTTTCATGAGTCGAAGTTCCTCGAACACAATCCAAAAACAATGGAACCCGATCAGGCACCCGCTACCCTGGCGCAGAGGGCCCGCCGTGACGGCGACCAGCACGTGCGCGAAGGGGTTGCCGATCAGTTCAGCCTCCCACATTTTGCTCGTCCAGGGGGGAGAGAAGCAAGTTCGTTCTAATTCCAACAGCTCCGGCAACAGCTCCGCCGTCGCCGGCATGATCTGAAACTCACGCACCATTCACCTTCCCCGGACGGATTGCCGGTCTCCCTTGCCGCCGCGCCTGCGCCAGACGCCGAGCGACCTTGGCCGCCGCCCGCTCTTGCCGCCGGGCGACCGGCGAGATTCCTCCCGACCGTTCGTAGACGAGTTCTGCCTCGGACCGCTGCACGTACAGCGGCATGACACAGTCGCCGGCGATTTCTCCATGACGGAGCTTTTGCAAACCGAGAAGCCCAACGGTTACGGCAGAGGGCTTTGCACAACCGGCTGGCGCCGGAAGCAGGGTAACCGAAGGAGAGAGCGCCGCGCGGATTTGCTGCTCCATTTTGAACCACCCTTCGCCGAACACCGTCGTCTCATCGCCAAGGCTGGCGGCCACCGCCTCGGGAGGACCGACGTGCTCGGCCAGGATGCGCTCGAGCTGCCCGTCCCTCGTCCTCCGGAAGATCGCCCAATACAATTCTCCCGTTCGTCCCATCAACATCGGGCACAGGCGGGATGCCGTCGATTCGACACTTATCCCCGTTGTCGCCATAGCTTCCAACGTCGGGACCAACGTGAGCGGAAGGCCGGTCGCCGTGCGAAGCCCCAGACACGTCGCCACTCCCACACGAATACCCGTAAAAGAGCCAGGACCGATCGAACAGGCTAAGCCGTCAAGGTCGGTCACTTGCAGAGCCGTGCGCTCAAACAACCGATCGATGGCGGGCAACAACGTCAGACCATGGGCGCCGCCGGCATCCTGCTCCTCTTTCGCCAAGACGACGTCCTCTTCGAGAATCGCGACGCTTTGCCACGACGTGGCCGTCTCAACCGCCAAGATTCTCTTCCCTTTCACAACACCTCCCCCAACTCCTCCGTCGCGATTGTCTGATTGGGCAGGATTTCATGAAACGTGATCTGAATACTCCCTTGGCCGCGCCCGTCTTTAAGGGAAATTTTGAACGGCCGAACCAGCGCGCTTCTCCGTTCGATGGGCCACGAATCTCCAGCTCCCTCTTCCACCGGTCGAAAATCTTCATAGTAAATGATGGCCTCGATGTCGCCGTTCGTTGCCAGTCGGTCTTCCTGTACGACGAACAACGTCCGGCGATCGAACCAGAGGCGGCGGATCGGCGTTGTTCTGTCGGTGTCGTTTCGGCCGTCAGCGTACACGTCCAATCGATAGCGATCCTCCGCTTCAACCAGCCTCACGGTTTCGCCGTTTGCGACCACTCCGGTGCCGAGCACGCCTCCGACCGCCCAGATACTCAGTTGAAACGGACGCGCCAACTCGTGTCTCATCGCCATCTCCGCCTGCCGGCCCGTCAAGACCCGACCCATCGTCGGTAATCTGAGTTTATACAGATCGCCCGCTTGAACGAATTCAAACAGCTCGCCGCCGATCGGCGTGAATCCTCGCAGCCTCACGGCATCGGGACGACGATAATACACCGTTCCTTCGACTCGCGACGCGATGGGAATCAGGCCGCCTCGGATTTTCGCCGTAAACAGTCCTTTGAGCGAATGAATCGCCGCTTCCCGTTGGCGAAGCAGCGTCGTCAACTCCTCCGCCGTGGTCGGCAAGCCCCGTTCGACCGATGCCTCTTTCTTGGGCATCATCAGCGAACAGCTGGCCAGCAGCAGGCACATCAGAAGGCCGTAGGTCCCGCCCAATGCCAGGCGTCCGTCACGGCTAAGCCAAGACAACGTTCAGCGCCTCCCTCACGTCTTGAATGCCGATCAATTCCATCCCGTCAATCGTATCGAGTTTCATCAGATTCCGCTCGGGCAACAGACACCGTTTGAACCCCATCTTTGCCGCCTCCCGGATGCGCAATTCCGCCTGACTGATCGCTCGCACTTCCCCGCCGAGACCGACTTCGCCGAGCATCAACAACCCCGGCTCGACCCGTACCTCACGCAGGCTGGACGTGACCGCCGCGACAATGCCCAAATCGGTCGCCGGCTCATCGATCCGCAAACCTCCCACGACGTTCACATAGACATCCTGTCCGGACAAATGGACACCCAGCCGTTTTTCCATCACCGCAAGCAGCAGCGACACGCGGTTGAGATCGACCCCGTTGGCCACCCGTTTCGGCATGGCATAGCCGGTCGAGGACACAAGCGCTTGCAGCTCGACGAGAATCGGCCTGGTTCCCTCGAGACTCGACACCACCACCGAGCCGGTGCTGCGCTGCGGACGTTCGGCCAAAAACAGCTCCGAGGGATTGCCGACTTCTTCGAGCCCCGCATCTTTCATTTCAAACACGCCGATTTCGTTCGTCGAGCCGAATCGATTTTTGACGGCCCGAAGAATGCGATAGCTGTGTCCCCTGTCGCCCTCGAAATACAAGACCGTATCAACGATATGTTCCAACAAACGCGGCCCGGCGATGGCTCCTTCTTTTGTCACATGGCCGATCATGAAGACCGGCACCCCGGTCCGCTTGGCAAACCACATCAACTGCCCGGCCACCTCCTGCACTTGACTGATGCTTCCGGGCGCCGAAGTCAACTGTTCCGTATAGACAGTTTGAATCGAATCCACCGCGATCGCGGCCGGCTGGACCTCCTGAACTGTTTTCAGAATCTGTTCCAGCGAGGTTTCAGCAAGAATCAGCAGACGGGGATGCTCGATGCCCAGCCGCTGTCCGCGCATCTTGATCTGACGGGGCGATTCCTCGCCTGAGACGTACAACACCGGCCCCGTAGCGGTCGCCAATCGCGGCAGGGCTTGAAGCAGCAGGGTGGTCTTCCCGATCCCAGGATCGCCGCCGATCAAAATCACCGCGCCGGGAATCACTCCGCCACCCAACACTCGATCAAACTCTCCAATGTGCGTAAGACGGCGGTCCTCGCCGACCACTTCAATCTCACCGATGGGCGTCGCCTGCGCCTGCACGGTCTTGAGCGCCATGGGGCGGCCTTTGCCGGTCGCCGCCTGTCGCTCCTCTTTCATCGTGTTCCAACCGCCGCAGTCGGGGCAACGCCCCAGCCATCGCGGAGCTTGATGTCCGCAGGATTGGCAGGAAAAAGTGGTTTTGGCCTTCAAATCTGGCACCTTCGGCAACAATAAACTCTGAAGAGTTATCTTAAAAGAACCTTCTAATCAAAAGAAAGAATCAACGAGGCATTTCCGCCTCGATTGATGAACGGGTTTGAAAAACAGATGCGAATGTCTGCCTGGCAACGATCAGGAAAAAGCCGACGATCGCGGCTTGCCCTCCTCGGGCAACCGGCCCCCACGGCCGACTGCTTACAGTTTTTTTCTCACCTCCTTCCAATCCTTGGCCACGCGGGCTTTCGGCGTCGTCTCACCTGACGGCTCCGGCACCATGACGGCTTGCAGCCGCCGATTGAGAAAGGCTTCGACAAACGCCGTCGACCGACCGATACCGATCTTCAAGGTCTTCCATCCTTCCGCGCGCAGTTCATCGAGCTTTTCCCCCAACGCATCACCGCCCGGCGGCGACACCAACACATAGCCGGGCGGAAACTGATGAGCGTTCAGCCACTCCCGCGTTTGATGCGCGGCGCGAAAGCCGTCCGCACCTGAAGAAGGCAGCAAAACGACGTAGATGACGCGATAATAAAACTGGGTCAGCTTGGCAAGCTCCTCGGCGGCGTTCGGCATCGGTTTCCGTTCCTGATCGAGCGCGGCGCCGATCAGGGGAACAGGAGGCGGCGCGGGCGGCTGCTCCATCAACGCCGCCAATTCAACCGCGAGAATAGGATTCCGCTGCTCCCACACGATAAGGTTCGCCCATCCTTCAACCGGCAAGACACGCGAACTCTTACCGACGCGAACGCGGATCGGCAACGCGCCTTGCGCGTTTGAACGATAGCTCAGAAACACCCGTCCGTCTCCTCCGGTCATGCCGGTCGCGACGACCTTGTCTTCCACCAACAGCTCCATCGGTTCCCCCCCTATCCCTGTCGTCGTCCACGGTCCAGCGGTCGAAAGCCGAGCTTCGATCGTCGCCGATCGACCGGGAACCGTCAGCGCATCCTTCACAAAAAGCGTCGCGGCGGTCTTGTCGGCCGCGGAAAGAGCATCACCCGGATGAGAGAGGAAAGTAACGAAGAGGAAGCCGATAAGACCGGCCGCACGAGCATCTCTTGTCGTCAGCCGCGTCACCATGGTGAGAAAACCGGTGAAAAATCGGACGATTCAACAAGATGAACGCTATGACTTCAAAGCCGCCAACACCTGATCGGCATGGCCGTCCACCTTCACTTTTCTGAAAACAGCCTTCACTTTTCCTTCGGGATCGATAATGAATGTGCTGCGCTCTATCCCCCAGTATTTTTTCCCGTACATGTTTTTCTGTTTATACACCCCGTAGGCCTTGGATACACGGGCGTCCTCGTCGCTCAACAACGGAAAGGGCAGTCCGAATTTCTTGATGAACTTCTGGTGGGACTCTTGACCGTCCAGGCTGACTCCGAGGATCGTGCCTCCAGCCCGCATGATTTGCGATTCAGTGTCGCGAAAATCGCAGGATTCTTTGGTGCAGCCAGGGGTATCGTCTTTGGGATAAAAATACAGCACAACTTGTTTCCCCCTGAGACCGTGAAGCGTCACGATCCTTCCATCTTGATCCGGAATCTCGAGTTCCGGTGCCTGGTCTCCAACCGAAAGTTCTTTAGCCATAGACCGCGTCCCTCCATAAAATTATTAAGTATGTATTTATGATACCCTTGTCTCTATCGAGACATCCCGCCGAACGTAGGCCGTTCGGTTCCATAGGGACGGCCTTTCATTTGTTTCCTCGTATCGGGATCACCGTACGGCGCCAATGCTGGAGAATCCCAAATGACCTTGTCGCCGGGCGCCAAATTCGCCGCCTCGAGAAAATGGTGCCGAGCCGCCGCCGCCTCTCCAAGCGCATTCAATGCCAATGCGTAATTGTAATGGGCTTGCCCCGACCCAGGCGCGGCCGCCATGGCTTCGGCAAAATACTTCTTCGCCTCGCCGAATTGCTTTTCTTGATAGGCCCTCGCCCCTTGCTCCGTCCAAACAACCGCCTCGCGACTGATCCCGGCATCGGTCAATGCCAACGGAACGAGCGGTTTTCGTTTGGATGAACAGCCTCCGGCCTGAATCACGATCATCAATAATAATGCAACGCTCAATGCCACAAGCCATGTCGTCCGGCTGCTCACGATCCTCTTCTCCTGTCTGTTCTTCTTTTAGCCTTTCACAGGGCTCGCTTGCGAGTTTCTTCTTCAAACGTCTTCCGGTAGAGGACTTCCCACTCCGCGCTCCCCTCGACAATGCCACGCGAATAGGACGCGAGTTTCGCTTTGACCTTGCGATCGATCTCCTCCTCCTGCACCAGCTCGGCGGCGAGGACCCGCTTGATTTCCTTGAGCACCCGTTCGTCGTCACCGCGCAGGGTGACGGACCGGTGACGTTTCACGGCCTGTAAAATCACGTGCGACAGGTGACTGACCTTGTCTTCGCTCAACATTCGATATACGCCGTTCGTCTGTGCGGCCCAGCCTCGTCGTTCTGTCCTGTCGAACTTCTAAAGAATAAGACCCCGTTCGCGGATCAGTTTCTGTTTGATCAACTGAAACAGTTTCTGATAATCCACCTGTCCCTGCTCGATCTGCTTTTCATACCTCTTGAGCATGTGGCGCACCTCGGCGTTCAAGCGATCTTCCACCGACAGTTCATCGGTGATGGCCCGCTCCAGAGCGTCGGTCAATGATTTGTAATCACCGGCCGCCTCAAGATACCCCTCATGTCGAAGACGACCGACGACGGCCTCGGCCATATGTCGCACGCGCTCTTTTGACACGCGCATGGCCCCTATCTCCGTTCGATCCGAACAGTCGGCGCTCCCATCGCGCGGCGCAATTGGGTCGGGTCTCCCACAATCCGTCCGATGACGTTGACTCGGTCCGCCGGAACCGGATCATGACCGGTGCTCATCGGAGTCCTCCCGAAAAAGATCGCCAGGACGCGGCCGACTCCCCAGTAGGCGACATCGCCGATCCGCACGCTCGTCGTGGCGGTTTCGCGATAATCGGTCACGCCGGGGAACGTACAGTAAAACTCTTCGCCCCAAGCGTGGACCGGAGCTTCATACGGAAGCGCGGCGTAGATCTGATCGGCGGTTTTGGTGCCGTTGAGTTCCGCGTCGAGATGCACTCCTCCGATCATGATACGGATATGTTTCGTCGGCTGCGCCATGCTAACTGACAACGAAACTAACGAACTATTGATCGGTATGGGGGATTCAACGCATGATCAGCGATGAACGAACGAGGCAACTCTAGCTTGTCTCCCCTCTGAAATCAAGGCTACAATCCTTGCGTGTTGACCTCCACATTCATTCTTCTCCAGGGCGTGGGCGCCGCAACCGAACGACGCTGGTGGCGAGAGGGACTGCGTGAGTGGCGCAGCTTCATCACACGTCCCTGTGTCACGGGACTCTCTCCGGAGCGAAAAACCCTCTATGACCGAACGCTTACCCTCGCGCAGACCGACCTTGACGAGGGAAATCTGCAATCGTTGGCAGCACAAATCCGGAAGCCGGAACATTGGCGTTTTTATGACAACCGCCGATCCGGCATTCTCTATCTTGACATCGAAACGAACGGCTTTTCCCTTCACGATCCGAGAGGAACCGTAACCGTCGTCGGCCTTCACCGAGACGGCCGAACCCTCACGCTCGTTCAAGACGAAACTTTAACGGTGGATCGACTCCAAACCGAGCTCAACCAATGCACGTTGCTCGTGACGTTCTTCGGAACCGGATTCGACGTGCCCTATTTGCAAGCCAAGTTTCCCCGCCTTCGTTTTCCCATGCCGCACTTTGATCTCTGCGTGGCCGCCCGCCGTCTGGGACTGCACGGAGGGCTGAAACGACTCGAGCGGGCGATGGGAATCGAGCGCAAACCGGCTCTCGCCGGCCTTGATGGCGGAGACGCAGTCCGCTTATGGTCGCAGTGGCGCCGCGGCCG
>JANDJJ010000080.1 GCA_024330945.1 Nitrospira sp.
AAACTCAAGCGGGGCTCCGTTTCGCCTCGTCATCCCCTCACCCCCGCCCATACCTTGTCTTCTCGGAGAATTTTGTTCGGATGGAGACGACGCGCCCGCTCCAACAGCAGGGCCGGTGATTCAGGCCGGTCTGGATCCGGCACACAACAGTCCCCGATAGGACAGACCGAAGCACATTGGGGCTCCTCGAAATGCCCCACACACTCGGTGCACCGTTCATAGGCGATCACGTAAATGTCGTCCTTGATGCCCAATTGCCCCGCGACGCGATAGCCTTTCGCTTCGGCAACGCTGCGCTTGTCGAAGATGGCCTGATTGGGGCAGGCCGGCAGACAGGCGTCGCAGGAAATACAGTTGTTGTTGATCATGAGCGCCATAGGATCTCCGCAGCGGTTTCACGCTTCAGGTCTCACGGTGCTGGTTTCGAGTTGAACTCTCCAAGTTTCAGGTTTTGCGACAACTTGAAACGTGAAGCCCGAAACATGCCCTTTCTCATCGACATTCCGTTGACATTCCCTCTCGTCCTCCCTACACTTCCCACTCGCCGTGCGGAGGACGACCGTGGATTCCGAATCCCTTGCCCAAGTTGAACGAATCGTGACGGCGGCTACCGAGGGCCTGCGCCAGGAGATCGCCGCCCTGCGCGAATCCCAAGAAGCCACGGCCACCGAACTCCGCCAAGAAATCGCCGCGACGGCTACCGCCCTCCGTCAGGAGATCGCCGCCACGGCCGCTGACCTCCGCCAGGAAATCGCCGCCCTGCGCGAATCCCAAGAAGCCACGGCCGCCAACCTCCGCCAGGAGATCGCCGCGACGGCTACCGCCCTCCGTCAGGAGATCGCCGCCACGGCCGCTGACCTCCGCCAGGAAATCGCCGCCCTGCGCGAATCCCAAGAAGCCACGGCCACCGAACTCCGCCAGGAGATCGCCGCGACGGCTACCGCCCTCCGTCAGGAGATCGCCGCCTCCGCTGAAGAAACCAATCGGCACACCGGAGTTTTGATCGAAAGTCTCCGCGATGTCATCCAATCGGTGGCCGAGGGATTTCAGATGCATTTGGACCGCCGACACGCCGAAGACCGCGACTACATGGATCGGGAATTTCGAGAGATGCGCGCGTTTCTGAAACTGTCTTACGCGCAACTTCATGAGCGGGTTGAGGACCTCGATCATCGGGTCAGCCGTATCGAACATCATCTTGGCCTTTCTGAATAAGGCGTCTTCACTCCCCTATTCGGTTCATCACCTTCCGTTGCAGGTTTCACATTTCAGGCTTCTTGTTCCCACATGCCCCGTGAAACGTGTAAGCCGAAACAGAAAACTTGCTGTTCGCACTATGCGGCAACCGCCGCCACCGGTGCTTCTTGACGCGCAATTTCCAACAGACCGCGGACGTCTAAGATGAATCCCACGGTCCCGTCTCCTAAAATCGTGGCTCCCGCGATCCCTTGCACTTTGCGGAAGTTCTGCTCCATGCTTTTGATGACCACCTGCTGCTGGCCGAGAATCTCGTCCACCATCACCGCCACCCGCTCGCCCTCCGTTTCCAAAATCAGAAGAATGGCTTTCGCCGGATCGACGTACTCCGGCTTCAAATCGAAGACGTCATACAGCCGAATCACCGGCAGATAGGTGCCTCGTACATCGATCAGTTCCCCTTTGCCGACAACGGTCTTGACCGCCTCGGGCTTTGGTCGGATTGATTCAAGGATCGACAGCATCGGAACGATGTAGGTTTCTCGTCCGACCCGAATCGTCATGCCTTCGATAATGGCCAGCGTCAACGGCAATTTGAGCGTAAACGTTGTGCCTTTGCCGAAGACTGTCTTAATCGAGACGGTGCCTCCCAGCGCCTCGATATTCCGCTTCACCACGTCCATGCCGACGCCTCGCCCCGACAGATCAGAGACCTTGTCGGCGGTCGAGAAACCCGGCCTCAGGATCAGCGCATAGATTTGATCGTCCGACAATGCGGCGCCGTCGGCGACCAACCCCTGCTTGACGGCCTTGGCCAGGATTTTGTCGCGATTCAAACCACGCCCGTCGTCTTCGACGGTGATGCAAATGCTCCCCCCTTCGTGAAACGCGTGCAGCCTGATGACGCCGGTTTCCGGTTTGTTGTTGTCCAGTCGCTCGTCCGGCGTTTCCAGCCCGTGGTCCGCGGCGTTGCGCACCAGATGCGTCAAGGGGTCGCCGATCGCCTCGATGACGGTTTTGTCGAGCTCGGTCTCTTCGCCGGACAGCACCAAGCTGATTTTTTTCCCCAATTTGCCGGCCAAGTCGCGGACCAGTCTGGGGAACCGGCTGAACGCCGTCCCGATCGGAACCATGCGGATGCTCATGACCCGCTCCTGGATCTCCCTCGTGTTCCGCTCCAGTTGCGCGATGCGCTCCAGCAAAACATGAACCTGTCCCATCTCGAAACGGGTTCCCAGATCGCTCAACATCGACTGCGTGATGACCAGCTCCCCGACCAAGTTGATCAGCTTGTCGATTTTGGCGGTGTCGACGCGGATGGACGTCGTATCGGCCTTCTTGGCCTGCGCGGCGGCCTCCATTTGCCGTTGCGTTTGCAGCGCCTGTTCGATCTGCTGGGGCGTCGCGGCTTTCTGCTCGATCAAAATCTCACCGACCCGCTTCTGTTGTGACAACGCCCGCTCCAACGCCTCTTTGGAGACCGCTCCGCTTTCGACCAGAATTTCCCCGATCGACTTCGGTCCGCCCTCGGAAATTTCGGGCGTCGCGCTTTTGGACTCGCGCTGAACGTCCACACCTGGGACCACAGGTGTGGAATCTGGAACCGTGACCGCTTCGATTGAAAGCTCGCCGTCTTCCCGCACGAACTCAAAGACCGATTCCACTTCTTTCAGCGACGCGGCGGTTTCGAGCCGCATGGTCCAGGACAGATAACACGTCTCGGGATTCACGTCGTGAAGGTCAGGCAGCCGAGACGTATCGACGTTCACGCGGCTGAGGCGCCCGATTCGGGTCAGTTCCTTGAAAATCTGCAGCGGGTCAAGCCCGCGCCGAAAGAGCCATTCAGGCGGAGTCCAGCGAATGTCATACGCCTCCCCCGGCGACGTGGGCGGCTCGGCGACCGCCGTCGGCTGGGAGACCGACGCTCGTTCTCCCTCCTCCGCGCTGACGGCGGCCAGTTCGGTCGAGAGCCGTTGCACGATGTTCTCATCCACGGGCGTATTGAATTTGACTCCCTCCATCAACGTTTTCAGACAGTCCGTGGACTTGAGCAGCAAATCCGCGACGCTCGGCGTAACGCGTTTCTTGCCGCCCCGGAGAAGATCCAAAAGCGTCTCCATCTTGTGCGTAAACTGAGCGACGGCGTCGAAGCCGAACATCCCGCTCGCTCCCTTGATCGAATGGGCCGAGCGGAAGATTTTGTTCAAGAGGTCAAGATCCTCGGGATGTTGCTCCAACTGAAGCAGCCCTTCCTCGACGATCGCGAGATGTTCCGCCGCCTCTTCAAAAAACGCGTCCTTGAATTGATCGAACTCGTTGCCCATCTTGAACCCGTCGCTTATGAAGTACGTGATCGACTCGGTTCCGGCGTTTCACGCTTCACGAGACACGCACGCCGCATCATGCCGGCAAGACTTTGGCGATCGTGCCGAGCAATACGTCCGGATTGAACGGCTTCACGATCCACCCGGTGGCCCCGGCTTCCTTTCCCGCCATCTTTTTTTCGACCGCCGACTCGGTCGTCAACATCAGAATCGGGGTGTACTTAAAATCGGCCGACTTCCGCAGCTCCTTGATCAGCGCGATGCCGTCCATCTCCGGCATGTTGAGGTCCGTCACGACGATGTCCATTTTTTTTCCCGCGATTTTCCTGACGGCGTCCTTGCCGTGCTCGGCTTCAATCACCGTGAACCCCGCGTTCATGAGCGTGAAGGCGACCATCTGGCGCATGGTGGGTGAATCGTCGACAACGAGCGCGGTTTTTCCCATCTTCATCCTCCGATTTGAGCGGTTCGGTTTTTCAAGGCAATTTTGCCGTCCCGACGACCGGCTCACTCAAAACAGCGTGACCGATTCGGTCGTCCCAGGCGATTCCACACGATCGGCCGTCGGCTCTTGGTCGACAATCTTGAACGCGGAGACGTCTGAACAACGCGCTTCCATTTCGACAAGGTTCCGCTCGATCGTTTCCACGTCCGCGGGCCGGTCCGCCGCACGTTCGCCTTGAGTCGCGTCAAGCAGTTCCTCCATGTGGCCGCGCCACTCATCCAATGCCTTGCCGACATGGTTCAACTTTTGACCGACGATATCCTGAAATTGCAGCGCCATGACGATTTTCGAAACGCTTGCCGCGCGCTCTGGTTGATGCGCTGCCCCATCCATCGACGCCAACGCTTGAAGATGGGATCCAAGTTCCATCGCAGCGCGCTCGGTCATCCGGGTGACAGTCGCCATTTCTTCATTCAAGATCGGAATGAGGCGCACGGCGCACGAGGCGACCGTCCGCCACGCCCGTTGATGCGCTCGCAGTCTCCGGAGTTCATCCTCGTCGGCGGGATCATTTGGGGCTCCACGGAGAACGCCTGTGTCCACGGCCATGATCACCATGCCCGGCTATTCGCCGAGCGGCTCGGAGAATCCCAATCGGTTCAACGTTGCCTGCAAGTTTTCGGACATGCCCGCGACGAACATCCTTCCTTCCTTTCGAGCCGCCCACAGCAATTGAATCGCCGCCGTGTCCACACGACCCACCTGCGAAAGATCCAGAGAAACCAGGCCGTCGTTTTGAAACAACTTGACCAACGCCTTCTTGAAGTCCTCGACTTCGAAAATCGTCAGATCGCCGGTCGGGGCCAACTGCCTAGGGTTCTCTTCCATGTCGGACACTCCCGCTCCCACCGTCGTGACACCGCATTTTCTGTGTTCAGGCCGCTCCGTTCTCGCGCGGCATACCGGGTCGGAAACAATATCGGCCGATCGCTCGTGATTCTTGATAGGAATCGACCGTTCGGCTGGATTATCGAACTCTATCTTCCTTCTGGAAGTCCGGACTTTTCGGCAAATCAGAGCCCGTCGAAAAAGGCCGAGACGGAAACGACTCGATCCCGATCGATGATTGATCGGAGCTCCCTCGCTCGTCTTCCGAAAAACGAGGCGAGGCGGCGGGAGCTTGTTCAAGAATGATGACTTCCACACGCCGGTTTTTTGCCCGTTGGTCCGGCGTCAGATTGGACGCCACCGGCCTGGTATCCGCATACCCGATGGCCGCCAGATGATCGGACGGCACTCCGTACAGTTCCGACAGCACCCGCACGACCATCACCGCCCGCGTCGCCGAAAGTTCCCAATTTGACGGAAACTGCGCCGTCCTGATGGGCACGTTGTCCGTATGGCCCTCCACTCGAACGTGCCGATTCAACTCCAGCAGCGCGCTCGCCAGCCCTTTCAAAAACAACAGCGCCTCCTGGCGAATCGCCGCTTCGCCGCTTTTGAACAGGATGGTGTCCGGGATCGTGATGATGATGTCTCCATCTTCCTTCTCCAACATGTGAATCAGCGCGAACTGGGACGATGTCTGGGACGACTTCACCAGCTCGCGCAGGCGCCGGACCGCCAACTCCTTCGACCCTGGAATGGACGGCGCTTTCATGGCCGGCCGGTATTGGCCGACACTGAAAATCATTTGCGATACTTCCGGGTTGGACACCGGACGGAGGGCCGCTCGGATCGACTCGCTGACCGTGCGGAATTTGCCTTCATTAACGGCCGACACCGAATACATCACCACGAAGAACGCGAACAGCAGGGTGATGAAATCGGCGTAGGACACGAGCCACCGTTCGTGGTTTTCATGCTCTTCGTGTTTCTGTTTCGCCATTGAAGACCGTCTGTCGCTGAACGGTGAAGAATCAGTCGTTAGCTCTCGGTTGTCAGTTCCCAACTTCTTGGCCCACTGATAACCGGATACTTTCGTGCCGCCGGCCGTTCACTTCTTGGCCGGCTTCGACCGTTCGTTGGGAGGCAGGAACCCTTCCAGTTTCTCCTGCAACAGCCTGGGATTTTCTCCATGCGCGAGCCCCACTAGCCCTATGATGGTCAACTTGCGCGAACCGGCTTCTTCTTTCAGTTTCATTTTGATCTTGTTCGCCAACGGTAGAAAAAACAGGTTCGCCGAGCCCACGCCGTACACGGTGGCTACGAACGCGACGGCGATGCCGCTGCCGAGTTTGGACGGATCGGCGAGGTTTTCCATGACGTGAATCAACCCGAGCACCGCGCCCAAAATGCCGACCGTAGGGGCATACCCTCCGGCCGCCTCCCACACTTTGGCCGCCTTGATGCCTTCTTCTTCATGATGTTCTACTTCGACTTCCAAGATCTCGTGCACGGCCTTGGGGTCGGTGCCGTCGACGATCAACTGCACTCCCTTTTTCATGAACGGATCTTTGATTTCTTTCAGTTTGCTTTCCAACGCCAGCAATCCCTGTTTCCGCGATACGTTGGCCAGGTCAAGAATCAGCTTGATCGTTTCCTTGTTGTCAATGCGAGGCCCGGCAAGCGCCAGAGACAACGCGCCCACGGCCTTCAAGACGACCGGCAACGGATTTTGGACCAAGCAGGCGCCGATCGTACCGCCGATGACGATCACGAAGGCCGTCAATTGAAGGATCGATCCCAAATGGCCGCCTTCCAACGCCTGCCCGCCGATAATGGCTCCGAGAGCCACGACGATGCCTATAATCGTGGCGATGTCCATTCTTTATCGACCTTGATGACGATCTCCCATCATGGACGCAGCCGCTCTGCAATGGAAAAAATTGAGATCGAATACCGACGGACAATGAGTCTTTGGACGCCCGTTCTCTCCATCGTCGCCTGAGCCCGACGCCTGAAATCCGACGGTCGAACCCCGCTACTGGAATCCGAACCGCGCCAGGATCTCGTCGGCCGTGTGTTGTTTGATCGCGCCGCTTCGCGACTGTTCGAGCTGCCGGAGCAGTTCTTCGGTTTGCCCGTCCGCCGTGCAGCCATCCCGATGTTGTTGGATGCCGAAGGCGACGACGAGTTTCATCAGCTTCCCGTGCACGTCTTCGAGAATCGCGACCAGTTTTTTGACCCGCTGGGCCACGAGATCTTGAAATGAGAGGGCGGTCATGATTTCCGTCAAGCGTTGCTCATCTTGCTTCAGATCGGCAATGACGCTCTCGATCCTGTTCGCGAGCGTCTTGCCGTCGATTTCTCGGGACGTTTCGACGATCGCTCGGCATTCCTTTATCAGACGGACGCGGGTGTCCTGAATCAGCTCGGTCAACCGCATCACTTCGAGCGTGCCCTCTTCCGTCATCTTGCTCAGCTCGGCCAGGTGGGAGGCGACGGTCGGCAACTCCGCGCCGCTCTTCACGAGAGGACGACCGACTTCCGAAACGGTCTTCATCGCGTTCTCGACGAACCGCGCCAACGCCCCGATCTCTCCGTACAGAGTCCCCAATCTTCGCTCGACGTCCATCTCCATGAAAGACTCGACTTTCTTTCGGCGCCAAGGTGGATGCGCAGAGGCCCGAATGTGGGGCCTTACTTAAAGATTTTTGCCAGCTTCTCCTGCATCGTTTCCGCCGTAAACGGTTTGACGATGTAATTGCTGACGCCAGCCTGAATCGCTTCGATGAGATTGCTCTGTTGAGCCTCGGCCGTCACCATCAACACAGGAATCGATTTCAGTTTCTCATCGGCTCGGATCGCCCGCAGCATGTCGATGCCCGTCATGACGGGCATATTCCAATCGGACACGACAAGGCCATAGGTCTCCGCCCGAAGTTTCTGCAGCGCTTCCGCTCCGTTTTCCGCTTCTTCGACGCGACTGAACCCAAGCTGTTTCAGGACATTCTTCACGATCCTTCTCATCGTCGCCATATCGTCGACGACGAGGACTTTCATCGTCAGATCGGCCGGCATATCGCCTCCTTCATAAAGCCGTACCGAGATGCGGCGGCACGGACGTCACCGACAACCTGTCTCATCATGATCATGCACGCACCTGCGGGTATCACAACCTCCCTGAATCGTACTGAAGCCGGCATTGAGCGCTTTTATTTATCGGCGGCTTCGTGATCGAACATGAGGACGATACGCGACTGCAGGAGGGAAGCTCGCGACGAATGCCAGCCGCTAGTTTTGCTGGGACCTGGCACGAAGCCATTCATGAATGTCGCGCCGGAGAAAGCGCCAATGCTTTCCGATTTTCGAAGCCGGCAATTCGCCGACTCGGGCGAGCTTATAGACGGTCGATTTGGGAACCCGAAGAAAACGGGCCACGTCCATCACGGTCAAGATCTCGCCGTTCGTCTCGGACACGCCGACCGCCTGCCGTTCCCCGTTCATTGATCCCGCTCCATTCGTGACGTACGTAATATCGGCGCAATCGACGAAAAACTTGAGCGCGACGTCCGCCGATGATTTCCCCAGGTCCGCTCCTTTCTACCGGAGCTTTCTAATGATGACTCCGTACCAGCCGAGTCCGTCATATTCCTGATATCCGATCGTCTTGGCGAAAGCCGTCACCTCGTGGTCGTCATTGACGTAATACCCGCGTGGCTTCCCCTGATGCTTGAGAGAAAACGGCTGGAGCACACCGCGATCATCGGAAGCTGCGATGACGCGCAATTCCCGGTCAAGCAGCAACACCCTCGTCCGTTTCCATTCGGACTCCGAAAACGAGGGTTCCTTTTGGACGATAATCCGCGATTGATTGTCCCAATCGAACGCCACGCCGAGAACGCCGATGATTTTTCCATCCGTCCGCCCGTCTTTCCGGACGGCGGCAGCGTACACGGCGGTCAACGTGCGATCGTGCAGCGGATCGTAACCGATGTCGTCCACGGCATACTGCTCGCCGCTGGTCGTCGCCATGGCTTTTCTGAACCAGGACACCTTGGATACATCGCTTCCGGCCACCTTCGGGTATTTGTCAGGTTGAGAACAGGCCACGACTGTTCCATCGGCGCCGACGAGCACAAGATCCAAATAGACGGTGTAAAACCGATTGATCAACGCCAACCGCTGGCCAGCTCGCTGGACCAACGCCTGATCCTTGGTTTCCAAGGCCTGAACCAGCGCCTCGTCCGTCGCCCACCACCGAACGTCTGCGGTTCGTTCGTAAAGATTTCTCACGATCAACTGGACGAGCGTCTGCGCCTTTTCTGAGAGACGGTCGCATTCCTGATCCGTGAACCGCCGGTCCAATTCACTCGTCTCCGATCGGATTTTTCCCAGTTCCTTCGAGGCTTCCGCTGCTTGGGAGGCCAAATTCTTGACTTCGGTTGCAACCACCGCGAATCCTCGACCGGCGTCACCGGCCCTGGCCGCCTCGATGGAGGCATTAAGGGATAAAATGGTGATCTCGCTCGTAATCCTCGCATTGACGAGCCGATGGTCTTCGATCTGTCGCTCGATGCGACCGATGATATCCTTGATGTCCGCTTCGTTGATGAGTTCGACCGTGCTCATCGCTTCATCGCTCCCGTTCGGTCAAAGGTGTTTGGATTCAACATTCCCGCACGCGCGGGCCTTGTCGCGGCATCTCCGAGATTCGGAGAAGACGCCGGTCATCAAAACAACGTCGTCCTCACGCCGATTGCTCGTCTTTTCTCCTCGTCCGAAGCCGCTCCGCCTGCGTCTGGAGAACATAGCGAACCAAGTGGTCCTGCTCATCCGCACCAAGATCGACGAACTCGGCGGCGAGAACGAATCCCTCCCCCTGCGGATCCGGTGACGACCGAATCACTTTGGCCGCCACTTGAATCGGCGTGAACGGCGGCAAAATGACTCTCAGCGCCAATCGATCGCCGGCGTTAAACCGTTGCGACGCGACGAATCCGATTCCCCCACCGCTGATGTTGACGGTCGTCACTCTCGCTATCTCCATGCAGCCGGGATGCGCCTTTGCCAACGTTTTCAACAGTACCTCC
>JANDJJ010000081.1 GCA_024330945.1 Nitrospira sp.
AGGCACGGATGTTGCTCGGAGTTCTGACGGAGAGAACTGGATACCAGTCAGGGCGGTGCTGTTTCGTAGGGATGCCAGAAATTTATTACGACGAGTCAGCGAAGATGACCTATGAACAGTGAATCCAAAGAAGTGCTGGTTGTTATGGTGACAGCGCCGAATCAAGAAGAAGCAGATCGGCTGGTTGAGCAGGTCGTCAAAAGTCGCCTTGCCGCCTGTGCCACGACAGTGGCCGGTGCAGAGTCCACTTATTGGTGGGAAGGGAAGTTGGTCAAGGAACGGGAAGTTCTTCTCTTGTTGAAAACGACGGTGGATAAGTTCTCGTCTCTCCAACAGGCGATTGAGCGGATTCATCCGTACAAAGTGCCGGAAATTATTGCACTGCCGATAAAAAATGGATTGCCACAGTATCTTGAGTGGGTGAGGCAAGAGACCTCCTAGATGATGGGGAGCGAGCTGGATATGAGCATGGATCGCAAGTTCTTTCACCCAAATACCGACAAAGGAGGGTTGACCCAAGGGACCGGGATGGGTAGACTGACGGCGCTCCGAGCGACAGGGTCGCCCTAAGCATGAAGGAGTGAACACCATGTCTCAGACAAGCAGTCATGAAAGCAGTGAGGCGTACACCGTCGTCATCTTTCGTGGATCGACGGCAAAGCCCATCAGATTGAACTTTCCCAGGAAACTGGTTCGGACTCTGACTGTTATCTGTTGCGTGCTGCTCTTGGCAGATTTTCTCGTCATTTCCCACTACGTTATGAGAACCAGAGAGGTTTGGGAGCTGTCGGCATTCCGCGCCGAGGCCATGAGTGCTCGAGAGCAAACGGCGGCGTTTTCCTCTGCTGTTGAAGACCTGAAGAAACGACTGGTTGCCATGAAAGAGGTCAACCAGCGGCTTCGAGTGATGCTTGGCATCGAAGTGCCTCAAACCGGAGATATGGTCAACGGACGTGGTGGAGAAGACGTTCCTCTGCCGGAGGGAGGGCAGGCGATGGGCGGAGGACTTTCGGAGGCTGGAGAACCGCCGGCCGGATCTCCCTTGACCACTCTAGATGGCGAAGCCAAGCACGACCATTCTGCTGCGATCGACACCGATTACCTGGAAAATACCCGTCTTGCTACATCCGTGAAAGAGAGTTTGGAATGGCTGTCGAAGGAAGCGACCGTTCAGGAACAAATTTTGAGCGAGTTGTCTCAGGCAGCCGAGCAGCGCTCATCTCGCTGGGCCGCGACGCCCTCGATTTGGCCGGTCAAAGGATGGGTGACTTCGGGGTTTGGCCCGCGCATTTCTCCTTTCACCGAGAAACTGAGTTGGCATGATGGACTCGATATCGGGGCTGCCCCCAATGCCCCTGTTCAAGCAACAGCTCAGGGCAGAGTCATCCTGGCGGCATATGATCCGAAGCTCGGTAATATCGTCAAGTTGGATCATGGGTTCGGGATCGAAACCCTCTATGGTCACTTGGCCAAGTCGCTCGTCAAGGAAGGGCAGCGAGTCAATCGAGGAGATGTTGTAGGATTAGTAGGGAGTACGGGACTGTCGACCGGCCCCCACCTGCATTATATGGTCAAGGTGAACGGTCAAACCCTTGATCCGCGCAAGTATATCTTGGAATAGCTCCGCGACCGCTTGTTTCCGGCTCCCTCAAAGGACCATTCTTTTCCTTTTTCCGTATGCCGAGTGCCAGGGATGAAGGGAAAGATGAGTCGGTCCTTAAAAACGAAACGAACGATGCAGGCGACTCTTACTCCGCAATGACCTTCCCTCCTGACATCTCTCCGTTCGGATTTTTCCCATGACCGATCTTGAAATCGCCAGGTCGGTCAGGCCTCGGCCGGTACAGGCCATCGCGCAGGATCTAGGGCTTTCTCCAGATGAAGTCATCCCCTACGGTCGGCTGAAGGCCAAAGTTTCGCTCCATGCCCTGGAACGATTACGATCCAAGTGTGCGGGGCGATACATTCTTGTCACGGCCGTCAATCCCACTCCGTTGGGAGAAGGGAAAACCACCACATCGATTGGTCTGACCATGGGGCTTCACCGGCTGGGATACCGGACCGCCGTGACGCTCAGGCAGCCTTCCTTGGGACCGGTGTTCGGCGTGAAGGGTGGAGGAACCGGCGGGGGGCACGCACAAGTGATTCCCATGGAGGACATCAATCTCCACTTGACGGGGGATGCGCACGCGGTGGCCGCCTCCCATAATCTGCTCTCGGCGTTTCTGGACAATCACCTCTTCCACGGCAACGCTTGCGACATCGATACCGATCGTGTTTTCTGGCCTCGGGCGTTGGGGGTCAGCGACCGCGCGCTCCGAGAGATTCGGCTTGGAGAGGAAGCCGGGGGGCGACCAGGCCGATTTGTCATCACCGAGGCGTCCGAGGTGATGGCGATATTGGCGTTGGCCAAGGATTACCACGATTTGAAGGCTCGCCTCGGCCAGATTGTTGTGGGGGTGACAAAGTCTGGGGCCACAGTGACTGCGGAACAGCTTGGGTGTGTCGGTTCGATGGCCGTCTTGTTGAGGGACGCGCTGGCTCCGAATCTGGTCCAAACGCTGGAAGGAACGCCGGCCTTTGTTCACACGGGGCCGTTTGGGAATATCGCGCACGGCAACTGTTCCGTGCTCTCCGACGCCATCGCCCTTCGGTGCGCGGATTTTGTGGTGACCGAAGCGGGATTCGGGAGCGACTTGGGCGCCGAAAAGTTTTTCAATATCAAGTGCCGTGCGTCGGGATTCAAGCCGGACGCGGCGGTGGTGGTGGCGACCTTGCGAGCGTTGAAACTCCAGGGAGGAGCCGGTCCGGTCAAGGCCGGCGCGCCGTTACCGCCCGACCTGACGGGACCTAACCAAGACGCCTTGGCAAAAGGGTTTGCCAACTTGAATCAGCACATTGCCAACGTGAAGAGACACGGAGTGCCGGTGGTGGTGGCGGTGAATGTGTTCAAAGACGATCCCCGGGCCGAATTAGAGTGGGTGCGAGAAGAGTCGATCAAAGCGGGGGCCGTCGAGGCGGCCCTGTCCACTCATTGGATGGACGGCGGTAGGGGTGCAGAGCAATTGGCAGCAGCCGTGGTCAAGGCCTGCGAGCAGCCGTCGCAGTTTCACCATCTCTACGAACTGTCCTGGCCGATTCGGAAGAAGATCGAGGCCATTGCGACCACGATGTATGGAGCGGAGGGGGTCGTCTTTGAGTCGGAAGCGGAACGACAAATAGAGAAGGCCGAGGTTTTGGGGTTTGGAGGGCTGCCCATCTGCATGGCTAAGACGCCGTTTTCGTTGTCTCATGATCCAAGCCTGAAAGGAAGACCGACCGGCTTTACCGTTCCGATCAAAGAATTGCGCATTCTGGCCGGTGCCGGGTTTCTTACGGCTGTTTGTTCGGGGATTCAATTGATGCCGGGGTTACCGAAGAAGCCGGCGGGGGAGCGAATCGACCTGGACCCGGTCAGTGGAGAGATCGTCGGACTTTCTTAGAAAAAGGATGGGCCGAAACGGGGGGTGAGTCGGCCAGCCGCGGTCACGGCCCCCCCCGCTGTTTGAGGTAGCGGAGGAATTCCGAATCGGGGCTCATCACGAGAGTGGATTTGTCCTTAAACGTGGCCTTGTACGCTTCCATCGAACGGGTGAACTCAAAGAACTTGGGGTCTTGACGGTACGCTTCAGCATAGATGCGAAACGCCTTCGCGTCGCCGCTTCCACGCAGCTCCTCCGCTTCTTTGTAGGCCTGGGCCAAGATGATCTCTCGATCCTTTTCCGCTTCGGACCTGATTTTTTGAGCCTCCTCGGCTCCTTCGGCGCGGTATTGCTTGGCCTGCCGTTCCCGCTCGGCTTGCATGCGGGCGAAGACCGCTTTCTCGTTTTGCTCGGGCAGGTCGGCGCGTTTGATCCGCACGTCCTGGATCTCAATCCCATAAATGGACGCCTTTTCATTCGCCCGCTTGGAGACCACCCGCATGATGTCCGCTCTCGTGCTGGAGACAATTTCTAAGAGGTCATGTCGGCCCAATTCGACGCGCAGTTCGGAATAGATGATGTCGTGCAGTCGCTGCAAGGCGCCGCGCTGGCTTTGAAAGGCCTGATAGACCTTCAAGGGATCGATGATGCGCCATTTGGCGAAATTGTCGAGCAAGAGCGTCTTCTTGTCTTGAGTGATGACGTCTTGAGGACTGGAGTCGTAATCCAGAAGCCGCTTGTCGAAATAGGTCACTTCTTGGACGAAAGGCATCTTGAAGTACAAACCCGGCTCCGTGATGTTCCGCACCGGTTTGCCCAGTTGAACAACGATCGCGGTTTGGGTGATGTCCACGACGAAAAAAGGCGACGCCCCCAATACAAGCAGCGCCACGACAACCGCGATCAGCGCGACGATAATGCCTCGCATCGTCATGGTTGAGTCTCCGTCGCTTCCAATTTGGGCGTCGGTTTGGTCAACCGGTCCAAGGGCAGATAGGGCAAGACGCGATCGCCGCCTTTCCCGTCGATGATGACCTTTTCCATGTTCGGGAGGATTTCTTCCATCGTTTCGATGTAGATCCGCCTGCTGATCACGTCCTTCGCTTGCTGATATTCTTTGAGCGTGGCGAGGAACCGGTTGGCCTCGCCTTGGGCCCGGTTGACTCTGGCCTGCGCGTACCCTCTCGCACGGTTGACCAGTTCCGCCGCTTCACCTTTGGCTTTGGGGATGATGTCGTTCCGGTAGCCCTGCGCTTGGTTGATGAGTTTCTCCTTGTCTTCCTTCGCGTTGGTGACGTCTTTGAACGCGGCCGCCACCGCCTCCGGCGGGTCTACGTCCTGGAGCTGCACGGCGGCCACCTGGACTCCGGCATGATAGTCATCGAGGATGCTTTGGAGCAAAGTCATGGTGCCCTGCTGAATTTCGGCTTTGCCCGTCGTCAAGGCTTCATCGATTTTGCTTTTGCCGACCACTTCCCGCATCGCGGCCTCGGCGGCCTTGCCGATGGTTTCATGAATATCCGCCACGTTGAACAGATACTCGGTGGAATTTTTGATCTTGTATTGTACGATGAATTCCACCGCGAGGATGTTCATGTCGCCGGTCAACATCAACGCTTCTTGCGGGACCATTTGTTGTCGGCCTTGGAGATTGGTCCGGAACCCGACCTCCACACGGTGGAGCTTTTCCACTTTTGGCTGAAGGACGGTTTCGATCAGTGGAATTTTGAAGTGGGGCCCCGGTTCCACGGTGCGGACCGGTACCCCGAAACGCTTCACGACCCCCTCTTCGTCAGGGGCCACAATAAAGATGCTTTGCCAGATCAGGAGAATCAGCAGGGCGGCGCCGAGGACGTTGACCATGCCGCCTGATGGGAGCTTGAACCCTCCCGGTGGGAAAAGATTCTTCAACTGCGCCTGGGCCTGCTTGAGGGCTTCCTCCAGCGGGTCTTGTCGTCGGCTCCAAGGATCTTTGGGATCCCACACCATAAAAAGAAACCGCTCGCTTGGTCTTGGGGTGATTCGAGGAAGTCGAATGGCGCCAACTTAGCAGAAGGCAAGAAGCGGGGGCAACCCTAAAAAGCCAGGGCAAAGATCCGGTAGGAGAACCCGGCAAGACACGCTGATACCGGCAATGTGATGATCCACGCGAGCACCATGTTGCGAACGGTGTGCCACTGGATTGTGCGAACGCCGTTCCGGAAGCCGATCCCGATAATGGCGGAGCTGCTGACATGCGTGGTCGAGACCGGCAACCCCATGATGCCGGACAACAGCACGAGCGAAGACGTCGTCAGATTCGCCGAGAGTCCTTCCGTGTGATTCATTGTTGTTACGCGTTCGGCCAACATCGTCGTGACACGCACTCCTCCAAGATAGCTGCCGAGTCCCATGGCCAGCGCGACTCCCCCGAACCATACAATCGGTGACGCGCCGTCGGGCCATAGGGGGGACAAGGAGCCAAGCAGAAGCATCGCCACGATCTTCGGCGCATCGTTCATCCCACGGGCGAACGATGCCAGGCCGCTGGAAAGCCAATGTACCGTATCCAGTCCCAACACAAGCCCTTGCAAGCCGGCCCGCTCACAGTGTGACGGGATGGCAACCACCGGTTGGCTGAAGGTCGTTGTGTGCAAGAGGGGCTTGGTGCCGCCGTGCGCGTTGACAGTCACGAAGGCGCGGGATGCCAGCGGCGGGCAGAGACAGGTGTTTCCCAACTGGGCGGCGAGGCGCTGCACTCCGGGGTGGAGAAGATAGGAAACGGTGAGCGCGAGCAGGGGACTGAGCAGCAACGGCAACGCGATCCTCTTGGCGATGGCCGGCCAGATCAATGCCTCCGGGGGCAAGGCGGTCACCCCCGCTCCCACGATGGCGCCGGTCAAGGCATGGGTCGTCGAAACAGGAAGGCCGGTGTGTGATGCGAATAAGATCCAGACTATTGTTCCGGTCAAGATCGACAGAACGGCTGCGGGTTGAAACATCATGTCGGCCTGAACAAGGTCTCCACTGAAGGTCCTGACCATCGCGTGTCCGATGAACGCTGCGGTCGCGGCGCCGGCGACGGTCCAGACGGTTCCCCAGAGGAGGGCGGTGGTGTAGTCGGTGACTCCGCTGCCCACGAGCGTGGCGACGGCCTTCGACACGTCGTTCGAGCCGTTGGCGTAGGCCAGAGCCAAGACAAGGAGGAAGGCGAGCAGCTCCATGGTAAGCAATCAGATGGCAGCCCTCGCCCGCGAGGAGCGGGTGAGCATTCGCTGTCAGAGGGGCCGCAATCTGATCCGTCGGTCATTCATCCGGTCACACTCCCGCCGCAGGAGGAGCCCGTTCCCGCGGTACAGCCATAGCAGTGGTTTCTCGTCACGATCCGCCGTCGGTGAAGGCTGGTCGGATCGAAGTCGCGAATATGCCTCGGCGCGCCAGAAGAGACCGGCAAATCGAGCATTTGGTTGAAGTCGCAATCGTACAACGTCCCGTCCCAGCCGACCGACAGGGTGTACCGGCACATCACGCCAGCGGCGGCCTTGGCATAACGGTCGCTGACGTGGTGGGTGATCGCATCCATCGGCATGGCGGCCTCCTTGCGAGCCGAGCGGGCTCGGTCATGCTTATGTATCAAGCTCCTGCGTGTCGGGTCAATGAGGCGAGACGGCGGGACCGTGAGAACCGGTTGAGAAGGGAGGGGGGGCTCAGAGATCGTTCACCATGGAAGAGAGGAGCCGTTCGAGCCGCGTATTCGTCGTGATGCGGCGGGGCATGGGATAGGGCTTGGGGGGCGGAGAGGACGAGCGCCGATCGGAAGGGCCGGTCGTCAGATCTCGATGCAGGGAGCACAGTTTGATTTGCAAGTCTTCGAACGACTCGGCTTGTGCCAAAATGTCGGGGTGGTCCTTCAAATGGCCGTGCCAGCGGCCTTCTTCTTCCCACATGATGTATTTGGTCGCGTGCATAAGGGGCAGTATAGCGGGCATCGATGGATCCGCAAGGAAAGAGAGAAAATCCATCGCTGCCGACCGTCATCATCTCTGTGTGCGAAGGAGGAAATGAGAGATGACCGTTGCTGCCCTTCCGATGTGCGGTGTGGGGAGGGACGTTATGCGACCGGTGAGCAGACGGGCATGGGCCCCTGAAGTCCGGCACGATGTGAAGCGTCAAGGAATCATCAGGTCTTCCAGGAATGCCCGGTAGTCGGGAGATTCCTCCAACAACTGTTGGCCGACTTGAATGAGCGCGTCCACTTGTTCGCCGGTCAGGGCAAAGCTGGTCGGCAGGGATTGCAAGTCGTCGCGCTGCGCGGGATCTCGCAGCGCCTCAAAATTGACCTCGATCACGTAGGGATCGATCGTCGTCGCGAAGGCGGGCAAGGGCGTCGAGCCTGGACACTGATCGAGCCGCTTCTGGCAGGCGGCGAGATTGTGTTGCGCCTTCATCCGTTCGCGCCGCAGCTCCTTCATCGTCTCAATCGTTTCGACGCTGTAGTGCTCCATGGCGATCGTCGCGGTCTTCGCCGCTACGGTCAAGATGCCCGGCGGACTTTCGCTCCGGCTGAGATCATCCTTTTCGACCGTGCGGGCGTTGACGACGATGATGACGAGCTTCTCGATCCTCCCTTCGTTGATCAGTCGGCGGATGAATCCGCCGGTGCGGCGATAGGCGGCTTCGATGGGACGCAGCCCGATGTTGTCCGAGAGCCCTCCGTCCATGAGGTGCAGGTAGGGGTATTGTTCATCGTCCAGATAAATCGTGCGGTTCTTGGCCCAGTAATAGCGGCGCCGGTTGTCGTCGTAATCGTGCAGCCCCGCCTGATAATCTTTCGGCAGTTGAAACTCGACGTGCGGATAGTTCTTCAGCGTGATGGGACTCAGCAGAAAGGGAAAGGCTGATGAGGCAGCCACCGCGCGGGCTACGGGATAGCTGCTGAGGTCCGACGCCAGGAAGTCGAATTGTTCCTGTGTGAACTCGAACCGCTCGCCGTTTACCATGTTGGTGGCGTTGATGATCACGAACGGACGTCTGGGGGGCTGGGCGAGGGCGACGAACGTGTTGCCCTCGAACAGATGCTCGTCGTAATACTCCGCGGCCAAGTCGATGCGGTTGAAATAGGGCGATGCCAGCCGTACCCAGTTGATCGGGTTGAACAGTCGCCATATGAGCGTGCGTTGAATATTGACGTCGAGAAACTTGGGCCGAAACTCTTCAAAAATCCGGTCGCCGAACAGACCGTAGTACGCCGCGGTGAACGACCCGCCGGAAACCGAAGAGATACAGTCCACTTCATCCAAGAGGCTCTTTTCGACTCCCTTCCACGTGAGGCGTGTGTGCCGGAGTTTTTCCAGCACGCCATAAGAGAGCGCGGCCGCCCTCGTTCCACCGCCGGAGAACGCGAGGCAGAGAAACAGCGAATCGGTGTTGAGACCGTTCGCTTCTGGCGCGAACTCATAGCGCGGCGTCTCATCGTGGCGTGAAGAAGGCCCGTTGACCGGATAGTGGGCGCAGCCGCCGAGGGTGAGAAAGAACGCACAGGCGACAATAACGCAGGAGCTACTCGTGTTCTTTAAGCTCAAACGTCACCTCGCGCGGATCCAGGGCGGACGTGTTTTTGAGAATGACGGTATATTCGTCCGGTTCGTAGTTGTCATACGGGGGGCCGAGCGAGACCGTGTGCCGACCTGCTTCCAGCTCGATCAATTCATTCGTCCGTCCGTTGAATTCGTCATCGATGAGCACGCGACGGGACCGCGGAAAGTGAACGAGCAGATATTCCATTGACCATTCCACCTGGAAAAGACAGTCGGAACAGATAGGGCGGGAAGTCACCCTATGGGATGAGTCGGGGAATGTCAATAATATACTTGCTAGAACCCTAATCCGGACGTAAGCCATCCATAAGAGTCTGAAGAGAAGAGTCTGAAGAGGCTGCCGAGCCAGTCAGACTCCGTGCTGGAAGCGGCAACGGATGCCCGAGCCGGTGGTGTCGGCGTGCGGCTCCCAGGTGCACGCCGGTGGTGTATCATGCAGCCCCATGAAGACACCCGCCTACCGGGGCGACGTGGCATGGCATGCCCCCGAGTTGCTCACGTGGCTGCGCAAGCCGGAACGCCCGACCGGGCCGGACGGATACATCGGCTTTGCGATCAGCGCCCGCATGAGCCCCGCCTTGGCCGCCGCGGTCCCGGCCCTCCGGCGCCGCCGGCGTTGCGCGTCGCCTTGCCCGCGCACAATGTGGTGACCGCGCTCAAACGGCTGGCCCTGCCGCTGGAGCTGTTGACGGCGCAACCCCAACGGCTGCGCGTTCTCGTGATCACCGTCCCCGGCCGGCTCATCCCCCCTGCACGGTAACTCTGGCTCCGGCTGGCGACGACACCGGATTGGCGCGCACAGTGGCTTGTGGCCCTCCACCGGCTTCCTGCGCCGCCGTAC
>JANDJJ010000082.1 GCA_024330945.1 Nitrospira sp.
GCATCGTTGCGTCTCGTCTCGTGGAACGATTTCATAGGCCTGCTGTTGTGATCGCCCTCGACGGGCGGGGGATCGGCAAGGGGTCGGCCCGCACCATCCCCGGATTCGATTTGTATCAAGGGTTGGCCTCTTGCCGTGACCTGCTCTTGGCGTTCGGCGGACACCCCAGTGCGGCGGGCGTGACGGTGCACGAGAGCCGATTGTCGGAATTCGCCGGGCGATTTGCGGCGGTGGCGGGCCGGTGGGCGCAAGCCGCGCGCAGCGTCCCGACGCTGCACCTCGACTCCGAGGTGCGGCTGAACGAGGTGACCTATCGGTTGCTCCAAGAGATCGGTTCATTGCATCCGTTCGGAGCCGGCAATCCCGAACCGATGTTTGCCGGAAGACGGCTCGAAATCATGAATGCCCGGGTGGTTGGGGAGAAACACCTGAAGATGACGTTGCGGCAGGAGGGATCGCCGCCGTTTGATGGGATTGGGTTCGGGATGAAATCTCTGGAAACTCACGGGGTGTCCCTGAGAGATCTTGTGGACGTGGCGTTCACGCCGGAGTTGAATCGCTGGAACGGGTATGACCGGATTCAGTTGCGGATCCGTGATATACGGCCGTCCGATGGGGCATAGCGCGCTATGGTGTACGAAACGGTCACGGATATCGATCAGGTGATCGCGCGTGTCCGGAATTATCAACCGGAAGCGAATCTTGATCTGATCCTCAAGGCCTACGAGTTTTCCGCCAAAGCTCATGAAGGTCAGAGGCGGCGCTCAGGGGAGCCGTACGTCAAACATCCCGTGGCCGTGGCGGGGATATTGAGCCTGTTGAAGACCGACGTGACGACGGTGGTCGCGGGTTTGCTGCACGATACCTTGGAAGATACCGTGGCGACGGCGCAGGAGCTTGAGCGGACGTTCGGCAAGGACGTGGTCCGCCTGGTGGACGGTGTCACCAAAATCGGGAAGATCACGTTTCGGAGTTCCGAGGAGAAGCAGGCCGAAAATTTCCGCAAAATGGTGCTCTCGATGGCGGATGATATCCGCGTTGTGATCATCAAGCTGGCGGATCGGCTGCACAATATGCGGACGCTTGAGCATCTGAGCGAAAAAAGGCGCATGGAAATCGCCGAGGAAACGCTGGAGATCTATGCCCCGCTGGCCAATCGCATCGGGATCGGATGGATCAAAAACGAGCTCGAGGACCTGTGTCTCAAGCACCTGAAGCCGGACGTCTACGAGACATTGCGCGTCAGCGTGGCGAAGCGGGATGAGGATCGACAGATCTATATTCAAGAAGTCATCGAGCTCGTCAAAAAGGCGATGGCGGAGAACGGATTGGTCGGAACGGTCTACGGCCGCCCCAAACATCTCTACGGCATTTACCAGAAGATGAAGAAACAGTCGATTTCGTTCGAAGAGGTGTACGATTTGACCGCGCTGCGAATCATCACTGATTCGAAGATGAACTGCTATGCGCTTCTCGGGGTGATTCATTCTCTCTGGCGGCCGCTGCCGGGCCGATTCAAGGATTACATCGCGATTCCCAAATCCAACCTCTATCAATCGCTCCATACGACCGTCGTGGGGCCGAAGGGCGAGCACGTGGAATTTCAAATTCGCACGGAGGAAATGCATCGCGTCGCGGAATACGGGATCGCCGCCCATTGGAAGTACAAAGAGCAGGGGCGGATCGACGAGAAAGACAGCAAAACCTTCGGATGGCTGAGACAGTTCGTCGAATGGCAAAAAGATTTGCCGGACAATCGGCAGTTTATGGATTCGGTCAAGCTCGAATTGTTCCATGACGTGATCTACGTCTTTACGCCCAAGGGAGCTGTGAAGGAATTGCCCAAGGGCTCGACGCCGATCGATTTCGCCTATGCAATTCACACCGAAGTGGGCGATCATTGCGTCGGCGCCAAAATCAACGGCAAGATCGTGCCGTTGCGACACGAGTTGGAAAGCGGCGACACCATCGAGATTCTGACGTCTCCCACCCAGACTCCGCATAAAGATTGGCTCAAGTTCGTCCGGACGTCGAGGGCCAAAACCAAGATCAAACATTGGATCAAGGTCGAGGAACAGAAACGAAGCGTGGAAATCGGACGGCGGTTGCTGGAGACGGAATTTCGCCGGCAGGGGCTGGCTCCGGCTCAAATGTTGAAGTCGGATCAACTGCTTGAGGCCGCAAAGCGCGAGGGGTATGAAACAGTCGATGAGTTGGCGACGGCCGTCGGATTCGGGCGTGTGGCGGCCGCCCAGATCGTCGGTAAACTGGCAACTCCGACGATCTCAGGCGTTGCGATTCCTGAGCCGCCGACCCATGTGAAGCCTCTGGAAAGCAGGAACGGGGCGAAAGCGATTCAGGTGAAAGGCGCGCGGGATCTCTTGATGCAATTGTCCCGCTGCTGCAATCCCGTTCCCGGCGATAAAATCCTCGGTTACGTCACCAGAGGACGCGGTCTCACGATCCATGCCGTCGATTGCCCGAATCTGGGCGCGCTGGATTATGATCGAGAGCGGTTGGTGGATGTCGAATGGGATGTCACGGAACCGGCTCAGCATCCCGTGAAGGTAGCCGTGATTACCGAGGATAAGCCCGGTGTGTTGGCCAACGTCTCCTCGGCCATCGCCGAAGGCCAGGCCAACATCAGTCGAGCCGAAATCATCACGCGAGAGGACCGCAAGGCGGAATTGAATTTCGTCGTGGAGGTGACCGACACCGCTCATCTGAGCCGTGTCTTAAGAGCCATCGAACGGGTGGACGGCGTGATAACGGCGCGACGCGTGAGATCGTGGCAGGAAAAGTCTTGACGACATGCCGCCCAGTCCTTCCGTCGTACCGTGATTGTGCGTGGAACGGCGCCTTTCCGACTACGGAACTTTAAACTCCAGTACGGAGCCCTTCTCGATCTTGTACACCTCGGCGGCGCCGCCGGCGAGCTCCAGCACGTACATCGCGTCTTCGCTGTTTGGTTTATAGAGCGGGCAGGAATCATCGGTCTTTGTGCAAATGGGAACGTGTCGTTCAACGTGAACGACTCGCTTTTTGGCGTCCATCCAGATCATGTCGAGCGGGATTTTGGTGTTTTTCATCCAAAAACCCCAGGCCTGAGGTTGGCCGAAGAGAAACAACATGCCGCGGTCCTTGTCCAGATGGTCACGATACATAAGGCCCACGGCGCGTTTGAGCGGGGTGTCGGCGATCTCGGCCTGTACGACGACGCCGGCCGGTGTTTTGATGGGAATTAGCCAGCCGTCGGAGGCGGACACAGAGAGGCCCGTCAAGACAAAGCCGGTCAGCAGGGCGATGGCGAGACCGATCGAGGCGCCGAGAGGTTGCATGTGGCCATCCTATGCGGCCGGGCCGTACCGAGTCAAGAAATCCTCCAGAGAGAAGGGAACGAGAGGGTGCAGTTGCGTGGCGCGCCATCCTTGCAATTGCCTCAAGGGCTGTGCCATGCTTCCGCATGAAAAGACCTTGCTTCCATGAAGGTGTGAACGAGGGAGCCTCATGCAGGAAAAACGTCGCGTGCTGTATAAGAAAGGGGTGTTTGTCTGTCCTACCTGTCGTCAGTCGTACGTGCAGGAGAAATGGATCGAGGAGTGGCGGATCCGGTGTCACCGTTGCAGCTACAGGGGCTCGTTGACGGAAGTCTCCGTCGAAGAGCACATGGAAGAAGAAACCTTTCGGTATTAGTCCTCGGATGAGGGCCCCGGCCCTGTTCAGTGCATGGCGTCCGTCATGAATCTCAGACAAATCCCCGCGGCACTCGTTTTCATCTTTACAATGATCTGTGTGTTGGAGCACCGGTCATGGGCGGACGAAGCTCCGCCGCCGGTGAAGGTCCTGGTGACGTATCATTCTCTATCCGGCAATACGGAGCGAATGGCGGAAGCGGTGGCTCAGGGGGCTGAATCGGTACCGGGAACCGAGGTCATGCTCAAACGTGTGGGACAGGTGACGGCGGAGGATTTGTTCTCGTCTGATGCTATTGTCGTTGGTTCTCCGGTTTATTGGGCCAATATGGCGGGAGAGGTCAAAACGTTTTTTGACGACTGGCAATTCAAGTTCGGCGTTTTCCCCGAGTTCAAGATGAGGAACAAAGTCGGAGCCGCCTTTGCCACAGGGGGACAAGTCTCCGGAGGCAAAGAGATTACGATGCTCACGATCCTTGCCGCTATGCTGGGCAATCAAATGATTGTCGTGAGCGGGGGAGGAGCCTTTGGAGCCTCTGCCACGACCGAGGGTGACAGTCCCGGCATTGACAAGAAAGAGCTTGCGGAAGCGAAAGCATTGGGGCAGCGGGTCGCAGACGTGGCCAAACGCCTTGCCGGCGCCTCTTCCCATTAACTCCTGCCTCTTTTCAAAGACAAAACGAAACAGAGACCTCTCTTCTGTCGCTGATTCCTCCGGTTCTCGATACGCCGCCGTTCTGTGACGAACGATTGCGATCGGGAAAGTGATAAAACATGGTGCAAGGTGGCCAGGAGGAGAGGAAGAGAGATAGTCGGGCAACCCGTCAGCATGCCGTCTGATCTCAAGCGACAATCAGGAGGACAATGTGATTTAGAGGCAGTCCACGGGCGAATGGCATGTGGTGGGGGATTCCCGAGCGGCGAGCTCGACGAATTCGTGGATATGCTTGGCGCAACGGCCGCAACAGCCGCTGTCTTTGAGGCCGAACTTTGCCTTGAGTTGGGTCGGTGTGACGAGACCGGCCCGCCCGGCTTCCCGAACGTCCGATTCGGTAATTCCCTTGCAGAGGCACAGATACATGACGTTCTCCTTTTGCGATTATGAGAAGCATTCTCAGTATGCCACAATGCGCTCGCTTCTGTCAACGTGGATCGCGAGACAAACTATGCGGGAAAAATGGAGCCGGAGAGAGTAATCGTTAACTCGTTGTCGATCGTTTTGGGGCTTGCGACTCGGTTATCGGTTGTTAGGCGAAGGCGAGTGTCGTGAAAGAGGGAGGTGACGACCGTGAGCGGATACGCCATCGCCTTCAATAAGCCCTACGGCGTGTTGTCCTGCTTTACCGATCGCGACGGCAGGCCGACCTTGGCGGATTTCATTTCGTTGCCAGGCGTCTATGCGGCGGGACGTCTTGATCGGGACAGCGAAGGGTTGATGATCTTGACGTCCGACGGGGGGCTGACGCATCGGATTACCGATCCGTGCCATACCTTGCCCAAAGTCTATTTGGCGCAGGTCGAACGGATTCCCGATGAGGAGGCCATGGCAAGGCTGGAAAAGGGAGTCATCCTCAGCGAGCGACAAACCAGACCGGCGAAAGTCAGGTTGCTGACCCAGGAGCCCGCAATGGAGGCCAGACCCGTACCCATCAGGGTTCGGAAAACCGTGCCGACCGCTTGGCTGGAAATCACGATCCACGAGGGTATGAACCGCCAGGTTCGGCGCATGACGGCGGCAGTGGGACATCCGACATTGCGGCTGGTGCGCGTCGCCATCGGGCCGGTTCGGCTTGGAGATCTCAAACCCGGTCGATGGCGGGACCTGACCGAAGAGGAAATCAGGGCTTTCGGCCGGTTCACGGATCGGCAACGCCGGAGACAACCGCCATCGCCCTACTCTTGTTACAACGTCTCTTCTAATTGACCCACCATGTCGCGGATCGCGTCGAAACCGGATTGCCAGAACGTCTCAGAAGCCATATCAACGCCGACGGTGGCCAGGATCTCTTGAGGGGATTTCGAGCCTCCCATCATCAAGAGGTCCAAGTATTTTGGAATGAACGAGGCCCCCTGTTCTTTGTACAGGCGATAGAGGGCCAGCACCAGCAGGTTGCCGAAACTGTAGGCGTAGCAATAGAAGGGACTGGCGTAGAGATGCGGGATGGTCAGCCATTCCCACCGGAATTCATCGGGCACCTTTACGGCCTTCCCGAATTGTTGCTTGAGTTCGTCAAGGTAGGCCTGGGCCAGTTGCTCGACCGTGGCGCCTTCCGCCACCATCTCGTGGGCCAGTTTCTCGAACCGAACGAAGTAGGTTTGGCGGAGCACGGTGGCGTAGATGTCGTCCAATTGGCTGAGGAGCAAGCCCTGCCGCACTGCCTTGCTGCGTTCATTGGACATGAGCGAGTCGGAGAGGATCCGCTCACCGAAGACCGACGCTGTTTCCGCCAAGGGAAGTGTAGCGTGAAAGGTGAAGATGGAATGGTCCTTGGCCATCATTCCGTGGACCGCATGGCCGAGCTCGTGCGCCATCGTCGCCACGTCGCGGGCCTCTCCCGTATAGTTGAGCATGACGTAGGGAGTCAGCCCCGGAACCACGCTGTAACAGTAGGCGCCCCCCATCTTGCCCGGACGTGTCGGCCCGTCGATATGTCGTTCGCGGAAGACCTGCTCGGCCAGCTCAGCAAGCCGGGGGGAAAACCCGCGATAGGCCTCGATGACCATCGAGGCCGCGTCGGAGTACGAGTACTTCTTGGCTTCGGTCCGGTGGGGGGCATAGAGATGGTAGCGACTCATCGGCTTGATCTTGCAGATCTTGGCCTTCAACGAGAAATAAGTCTGGAAAATCTCCGCGTTCTTGGCGCAGGAGGCCAACAAGGTCTCGACGGCTTGGTCGGGGACGTCGTTGCTCAAATTACGGGTGGCGATCGGCGAGGCGAACCGGCGGAGCCCGATGTTTTCAGCCTTCCAATCATTCACCAACGTTCGGTACATTTCCCCCAGCAGGTCGCGGTGAGCGGTAAAGACCCGATACAGTTCCTGATACGCCGCTTGGCGCACGGAGGCCTTAGGGCTGCGGACGTAGGCCATCAATCCTTCTCGATTCACGGTTTTCGTCTTGCCACCCTCTCGGACGGTGAACGTCAATCCGTTGGTGACGAGATCGTAAAGAGTGTGCACCGCGCTGCGACCGGTCACGTTTTTGATGTTGATGATTTTTTCTTCCGGCTCGGACAACGTGTGCGGCTTGAAACGGCGGATCGTCTCCAGGTGATAGCGCAGGTCGCCCATGTTCGCCAGCAACCGCGCCGCGTTGGCGTCATCGACGCTTTGCCACCAGAGATCGAAAAAGAGCAATCGGTTGTTCAAGCCGGTGAGCCGTTCCTCGACCCGCGCCTTGAACGATCGTGCCTCGGCGTTTTTAGTGTTTTCAGAGAACCACAAATACGCATAGGCGCCCAGACGGGCCGATCCGCGGGCGATCTCTTCGCTAAGATTCAGCAGCGTGAGCAACTCGTCACTGGCTATGGAAGAGGTTAACCTTTGGCGCGCGGCCTCGATCTGGGCCGCCTTTGATTCCAGATCCGCCAACAACGAATCGAATTTGCCGACGGGGTCGTCAATCAGGTCATTGAGGTTCCATCGATCGGCAAAGATCGAACGGGGGAGGGATTTCACAACGCGTCGTGCATTGGTGCGTCCGGCCATGGGATACTCCTTGAATGGTGTGGTGCCCCTTGATCATACCATCGGTTTGATCGAGAAAAAGAGGGAAATGTAAGAGAAGGCCCGATGGATGTGGGAGCGGATTGACGACGACGGACGGACTTCGACAGGATGATTGGGGGAACGTGGCATGATCGATCACGAAATCCATCGGGTCGTGCAGTACGTGACGGCCAGCACGTCGTACGGCCGCGAGACCGTGGCCGAGATCCTCAAGACCGGGTTCGGCGAATTGTCGGCGTTGGCGACCCAAGCCACATGCCGATTCGATCGCGAGACATTGCTCGAATACATCTCCCAATGGACCATCAAACGCACTGGCCACCCGGAGCCGTTGGTGAGGGAAGTTCTGGGTTGTGCCGGACGATGGCTGGACGAGCTGTGTGATCACAGTGCTCGGCAGCGGCCGGATCTCCTTGCCCGATCCTTGAATGACGAGGATGAAGTGGAGTCAATCTGACGGAGATTGCCGTGGCGCGTTGGCGGCCCAGGAGAACGGTCAAACTCGGTGCTCGTTCATGGCAAGGCAATGATCGCAGGAAAATGCCGCGGGCACAAGCCCGACGTGAACGGCTTTCACGGCCCATCGAGGACCGGTGGGTCATGCTTCGTCGCCATTGCACAGACGAACCGAGCGGCCTTCGTCTTGGCCGATTGTTGCACCGGCTCACTCAAGACGATCCAGGGGTGCAAGAGTCGGCGTTGGCCGAATTGGAACTGGCGACTCAACTGGTTTGCGCAGGAGTCCGTCTTTCGTTTCTCCCGGAATCGAGAGCGCGCACCGCCGATTTGGAGTGTCATCTGGGTCACGAGCGATTCTTTGTCGAGGTGACGGCCATGGTGGGCTCGGCGGTGCAGCGGCGCATCCCCTGCCGGGGGATCGATGAAGCCGGTGAGGAGAGAGAAGAAGAACGTCGCGGCGTGATTCTCACCGATCGCGTTCTGGCGCGTGTGCGGCAAAAGGCGAAGCAGCTCGTCGATTATTGTGATCCGGTTGTGTTGCAGGTCTCCGTCCCCCATGCGGATTTGAGTGGTGGATTGAACGGCCGCCGGGAGGAGACCTGGCTGGATGTGAAGACCTTGTCCGGCGCCGTTACCGTCTTGTTGACGAAATTGCCGCATCTCAGTGCCGTGCTGCTTGCTCTATGGGACGTGGAGCCGTTGCCGTCGAAGGCCGGGACAAGGTTAGTCAATGTCGAGGTGGTCGAGCGACCAAGACATCAGCGTGCGGTTCCCCGGGTGAGGGTGCTGGTGCGGAATCCTCGTGCCGACGCCCCGCTGACGGAGCGACAGGTAGAGGTGTTGAGGGAGATTCTGTAACACTGAGGAAGCAAGCTCCTTCGAGCCGTCCGATGAAGATAGACATCCGCAAGCTGTCCTGCGATCGTAACCCCGCATGTGTCTTTTGGTGAGGGCGATGATAGAAATTCCTGCTCGGTCATTTTTAGAGGATTTGACGACCCGTAACGGTCGCATGGAGTGTGTGCGGGTGGTCGGAGACCTGAACTTGCACGACGCCGTTGCCGGCGGTGCGTGGTCGATCGAGGTCGTGCGTGTCACCGACTGTGTGTTCGATAGCGTCGAAGTGATTGATCGAAGGCGACTAGGAGCGCCCAGTAGTAGCCCACGCCATGAGGCGGTTGTCCCTCTGATCTTCGAGCGGTGTGTGTTTAAGCGCCCGCTCCTCTTGCAGGAGATCAAGTTCGCTCGACAGGTTGAGTTCGTCGAATGCCGGTTTGAGCAATACGTCAATTGTGCCCGGTCGCATTTTTCGGGAGTTAGTTTTCGTGATTGCGCATTTGACGAGACCGTGTATTTCCAGGGCACGTGTTTCGCCGGACGGAACAGTGCAAATGGGAACACGATTGATGCAGATTTCTCCGAAGTGACATTTCAAAAGGGCGCTGATTTTGATGGAGCCGTCTTCTTTGGCTCTGCGACCTTCACAAAAGCGAGATTTTATGAGGCGACGACCTTCACAGACATCCGATTTCATAGCCATAGGAACGTTGGGTCATCATCTCAATCCTTGGCGTGGTTTTCGCCGGTTTTCAGCTTCACTGCCGTTCAGGTTTTTGGGTCGGTCGGATTTCTGGAATCGGGGAATGACCTCAAAAGGGAAAATGCCATCTCAAAGGGATCAGGCTCTCACAGGCCCCAAGTCTGTTCTTGTGAACAATTTCTGGGCCGTGAGACTTTCGTGAGATTGTTTGAGAAAAGGCGTATCGACCAGTGGGGGCAATCCAGGGAAGAGCCTCTGGCGCTAGACTTCACAAACGTCTCCGTTCACTCAAAGTACGGCTTACGGTTCCACTCGGTCAATTTGGAGAAATGCAAACTGGCCGGTACCAACCTCGATCTTTGCTACTTCAACAATGTCC
>JANDJJ010000083.1 GCA_024330945.1 Nitrospira sp.
AACATGCTGAGCATCAGAAACACGGCATCTCGATTGATTGTCGTAGCGCCCACGGGATCTTGCTTACAAAGAGGAGCCCCTACGAGAGCCGCTAACGGAATAATGATATCTGCTTCTTTCAAAAGCGGAGCAATGACATCCTTGTCTCGTATATCGCCTTTGACCACCGAAAAACGAGGATCGTGGCAGACATGATTCAAGCTGGATTGCTTGTACATAAAATTGTCGACAACCGTGACACGGTACCCCGCTTGAAGCAACTCTGGCACCAACGTGGACCCTAGATATCCGGCTCCGCCTGTAACCAAAATTCGACGTTTCTCCATTTCGGATCTCCTTAACGAACGACCGCAAACAGGACCATTCAGGTTATCAATTTAATACCGATGCCGCCCGCTCATAATCGGCTGGCAATCCAATGTCGATAAAGGCTCCTGAACCTTCGACCCCATAAAACCGCCTGCCGTTCCTCAACAAAGTCGGTAAAAGATCGTGCTCGAGAGAATATGAAACGTTCCCTTCCAGTGAGAAAGAGCGGAAAAGATCAGCATGTAGCCAATAGACTCCTCCGTTGGCATGATCGCCGATACATGCCTTCTCTTTGGTCAACTGCTTGATCGCTCCATCAGCTTCAACGACAAGCTGCAAGTAACGATCGGCTTGCGGAGCCCGTATTATCGCGATGCAACCGTCGGCAGCACAGCATTCGGCTTTTTCTTTGAGTGCTCGCCACTCCACCTCACAATACGTATCGCCATTCATGAGAAGAAACGGCCCTTTGACGTGACACTGCCGCACGGCATGAACGATGCCCCCGCCGGTTCCCAATGGCCTGGGCTCAACGACATACGTCAAATGGGCTTGCCGGTAGCGAACGCCGAAGCGTTTCTGAATCAAATCGTGCCGATACCCCACCGAGAGAATAAAATCGGTAACGCCTTGTCCAATCCAATAATCAAGGAGATATTCCAGAAATGGACGCCCCCTGATCGGCGCGAGGGGCTTGGGAACATCAGGAACGACCTGCCGCAGTCGAGTCCCCAAACCTCCCGCTAAGACGATAGCCTGTGGCCTGAGACGATTAGACTCGGTTGACGATGGAGCACAGTTCGTCAATTTCTGCATCGGCTAAATCAGGAAAGTTCCCCAGATAAAATCCGTAGAAGTGAATATGCTCCGTTTCGGGAAACTGACGATGAAACCCTGGCGGTACTATTCCTTGCAGATATGGTTGTCGCAGTTGATTCCCTCCTCCTACACTGCCGCGCCGGAACTCGACGCCATTTTGTCGCATTGTATTCATCAGCTTCGTAGCCAGCATGTCGTCGGGGCGTTTGAGAATCAGATTGAACGCGTAATTGCTTGAGCCCTCCAGTTTAAAGTCGGTTCTATATTTCTCCGCATCGATGTTACTCAGAAACCGATGGAGATTTGCCGTTCTCTTGGCAATGTTTTGATCCAGTCGTTTGAGCTGACTACGGCCCAGAATGCCTCCAATTTCTGTATTCCGGACATTGAACGCAGGATAGGCAAAGATGAATTCCCTGTTGAGGGCCGGATAGCGATGATAAAACGCTTCCTGAAACTCAGTATCGGTCGCTTCCCTCACCATGCCATGAGAGCGAAGTATACGAGCCTGTTGATAGACTTCCGGATCATCCGTGCAGATCATCCCCCCCTCAATCGTGCTCATGTGGTGCGCATAGTAGAAGGAGAAATTAGAAATCCACCCGAACGCGCCGAGTTTTTTCCCATTGTGCGTAGTTCCATGAGACTCGCAGACGTCTTCCAGCAGCGGAATGTTTCGCTGGCGCAACTCATCCAGTAACTCATCGGTCAAGCCATCAAACCCCTGTGCATGGGTCAGAAACACCGCTCGCGTCTGTGGAGTCAAAACCTGGAGGACCTGTTTCGTGTCCATCGCCAAGGTCCGCGGATCGATATCCACAAAAACCGGACGAAACCCATTCTGTATGACCGCCGCAATGTCCGAAACCCATGTAAACGAAGGCACGACAACCTCGCCTCCCTCGGGATGACGAAGTTTCAAAATGGCGAGAGTCAACAGATTGGCTGAAGCTCCTGAATTCACGAAGACACTGTAGCGTACGCCAAGCCACTGCGACCACTCGGCCTCAAACAACCTCACCTGTTCGCCATTGGTAAGAACGGGGTCTTCCTGCTGTAGATGCGCAATGACGCTATCTATATCCTCTCGGTGGATATTGTTGCGCATAAGCGGAAATCGCAACCCTTTACTTTTCGTTATAGTAATCGCCATATTCCACCACCAGCGTGCTTCGCCCATCCTCACGGGACAAGGCCCATTCATAAGCAGGAACAATGTCTTTCGGCTCTTCAAGTCGAATCACTTCCAGCGTTGTACACATCATCCGCACGGCATCGGTAAAATCGCCTGTGTGTTGATGTTGAGGATGCAAGGGACGAACCGAACCAATCCCCGTGCGGATGATCGTTTTGGCTTTGTAGCCTCCAGGGGACATGATCGGTAATTTATCTACGTGATTGACCAACTGATTCATGGCACAGAGCAAAAAATTCCAACGCGGGAATATACTGACAGGGATGAAACCGGCCAAAGCCAAACCCAATGCCGCCCCCATCTGCATTTCTTCGGCAACCGGTAGTTCCAGCAATCGATCTTTTGGAACATCCATAAGTGTGGTCGTCATTGCCGTTCCTGGAACAGCGACCGCCTGGCCGAGAAAAATGGTACGCGGATCTCTTGCAAGCAATGCCATAGCCCGTTGGAGTTCATCCCGATATTTCATTCCCCCCTCTCCCTAGAATTGGACCCTTACTCCTGCACCGGCATGGGGATATTTGCTTTCGTATTTGTAATACATCACGTACTCGTCCGCTACACCTTCATAGGTTAGCCGTGGTTGGTTCCATACCTGTCGAGTGTCGGTACACACCGACTTGCCGTTATCCTCGACGATGAATCGAATGGGCAATCTATGGTTTCTACTGTATTTGATCGTCTCGTACGCGATACCTGTTTCCGACGTCATGTCCCCCATGAAACAGTATACGCGGGCATCCTCACCCCGTCGTTGAATCGCAAGCGCCACACCGACTGCGATAGGAAGCACGCCCCCCACAATCGCCGACGAGTAAATTCGGTACTCAGGAAAACATAACGAAATCGACCGACCTGCAAGAATTTCTTGCCGCAGCCGCTCTTTGGGCACACCTTTCAACAGACACTGATAATGCGATCGCCAGGAGCAAAACACCCAATCTTGATGTCTAATTGTTTTAAAAATCTCGATCAATGACTCTTCGTTCCCATAATACAAATGAACCGGTGCTCGGATCTGACCCGCATTAAAGAGGGCTGCGATTTCTTCTTCGAATTCAATCAGCTCCTGCTTCGTCATCACAGATTTTTTCCTCTCAGATTAGTTCACGGGGTCGAGTGAGCTCCGACCCTTCCCTGCGTTGCAGCCTGTTCCCTATACCACTGGTATGTCTTCTTAATCCCCTCTCCCAAATCAATCGAGGGTGTCCAGCCAAGCTGACGAAGTTTGGAGCTATCCAACAGCTTACGTGGGGCACCATCCGGTTTACTGTCATCCCAACAGATGGTTCCACGATAGCCGACCACCTCCGCTACAAGAGCGGCAAGATCTTTGATCGACACGTCGTACCCAACCCCCACGTTGAGCGGCAACGGCAATGTATCTGAATCATGCTGAAAGAGATAGAGACACGCCTCCGCCACATCATCAGCATGGATAAATTCGCGACGAGGCAGTCCGGTCCCCCATAACCTAACCTCGGAAAGGCAATGTTGCTTGGCTTGGTGGAAACGAGCAATCAGAGCTGCCAGCACATGGCCGGACTCAATATCAAAGTTATCGTGCGGCCCATACGTACTATTGGGAATAATGGGGAAAAACCTGGCTATTCCGTCTTGACGGTTATAGGCAAGACACAACCAGACACCTGCCAGTTTGGCCACAGCGTAAGGTAAGCTTGTCGGTTCGGGGCGACCGGCAAGCAACATTTCTTCGCTCATTGGTTGCTCACACATGCGCGGATACATACACGATGAACCCAATAAGATTAACTTGCGCACACCGGTTTGCCTTGCCGCGCGGAGGACGTTTAGCTGAATGGCGAGATTCTGCTCTAAAAAATCACCGGGCGTACGCACGTTCTCCATAATACCGCCTACACGCCCCGCAGCGAGCACCACATAGTGAGGCCGCGACGATTCAAAAAACCGCTGGACTGCCTGACCATTTGTTAGGTCCAATTCCTGTCGGGACCTTGTCACGATGTTGCGATGCCCTCGCCGAGTAAGCGCGCGCGCGACAGCAGACCCAATCAATCCCCTATGGCCAGCGATGTATACGATCGCCCCTGATTCCATAGCCCCGTCACAATCCGTTGGGTTGATACAAGACAACTCGGCTCCCCGAATTTTCAAACCGAAACGGCACATGGATCAAATGCTTTAACCGCTCTTTGACTTTCTGCTGCAAATGAGGAGATACGAACAACAGTAAAAAGCCTCCCCCGCCAGCCCCTAATAACTTGCCCCCCAGCGCCCCGGCTTCCCGCGCCGCTTCATATAATTCATCAGTGACCGCGGTTGACACCTTTTCTGAAAGCATTCGCTTGCACAGCCAACCTTCGTGTAGAAGGTGTCCCACTTCACTGATCGCACGGCGAGGGTTCTGCAAAATCTGGATAGCCTCATCAACGAGCTCTTTTATCCGCCGGAGTTCCGTTTCTCGATGCTTGAGATTCGAGATTTTCGACTGAGCGATTTGGGAAGCGAATCGTGAAAACCCCGTAAAGCACAACATGAGATGAGACTCAAACTCCGTTAAGCGCTCTTGCCCGATCACAATCGGTGACACCCTGTAAGTATCATCGGGCAGAAAATCCACGCGATTAAATCCGCCGAAAGCAGCCGCAATTTGGTCCTGTGAGCCAACAGACTCTCGAATGACCTCTTGCTCAACGTAAATAGCCTTCTTCGCCAGATCGTCTTTGGAAACATACTGCCCCTTCAACGCTTCAATCGCATGAATAAGACCAACGGTAAAGGAAGAGCTGGATCCCAAACCAGATCGAGCGGGGAGATCACCGTCATGATGGATCTCCAACCCCTGCTCGTCATGATACGCACACTGCAACACCGCCCGTACGGCTGGATGTTTGATTTCATCAATCGACCGAACATTCTCAATCAGCGAATATACAATTCGATATTTGTGCTCAAAAAACGGTGGAAGATAGCGGCAGCTAATATAGCAATACTTATCAATAGTCGTCGACAAAACGACACCGCCGTGTTGCCGATACCAAGCAGGATAATCCGTGCCTCCGCCAAAGAACGACATCCGAAAAGGGGTTCGTGTGATGATCATAGATTCACCTATGCGACCCAATCCCTTCCAACTGCTCTTAGAACACGTGGGATCACGCTTCCAAGAGTTTTCTTCGCAGCTTGATCCGACTCATTGCTTCCACATTGGCTCGTTGAACTTCACCAAACTTCCGTTCGACAAGAGCCAGGTAGGCCGGATTGGTAAAGTAGCGCTGCCATGCTTGATCTCGAAAGCGCAGCACCTCTGCCGCAGAAACGTACTTGGTCGGGAGCGGCTGGCAATCGTAGGAGAAGAAAGCATACCCGCTATATGCTACCGGCAGAGACCATCCGAGTCGTTTGGCTATGAAATACATGGGACTTCCCGGCAAGGCCTGACAAGGATACATATTAGCCATCTCAGTGTTCAGCTCCAACGCTAAGTCGAGCGTTTCCTGCATGGTGTCAAGCGTGTCATCAGGGAAACCAAAGATATAATTGCTGATGATGTTCATGCCCTCTGCGCGAACCCGCCGACAAATGTCGCGAATATCGACATCTTGAAAAGATCCTTTGGACACTTCCCGTCGTACTTGTTGATTGCCCGCCTCAATGCCAACTGCCAGCCAATTAATGCCGGCTCGCCGAAATAAAGAAATGTATTCTTCCCTCACAGTATCCACACGCGCATACGCCCACATACGAAACCGCAAATCACGCTTGATAATTTCTTGAAGAAGAGGTTCGTAGTATTTTCTGTTAAGAAAGAACATTTCATCGCTGATGCGAACGGTCTCAACGCCTAGTTGAGCAAGCTTCTCCAGCTCGCCAGCGATGAACCGCGCGCTCCAAAATCGCATCCCCCGAGAGTGAGACGCATCTACTTCGCTTCCATTATTCACACGATTGACGATGTTGATCATGCAAAAATCGCAGCCGAACGGACAGCCCAGCGACGTATAAATCGCAGCAAACGGAGTCCGTTTGTTATGATCGAACTCCGCGTGCCAGAAGTGCGCACGATACAAATCCAGCGGGCGCGAGCGATAAGGAAGTAGATCCCATGCGTACCCTGGTAAATCTTCGTCCATACGTTCTTGAGGAACTACTCGCTGCGGCTCATTCAGAACCGGACAAACCGCGCCATCAGCGGCAACTGATTTGTAGCCGATCCCTCGCACCGCATGGAGACCACTGCGGAGATCCGTGCGCAGCAGATCATGGAGGGCATACACTCCTTCGTTGAGCAGCACAAAATCCACAAAAGGGAGCTGCAGAACCTCCATCGGCAAAGCGCTTGTATGAGACCCGACGAAGCAAATTGGAATGGCAGGACTCTCTTGTTTGAGCGCTGAGGCAAGAGCCGTCGCTCCGATCATTCCCGTTGTACCTGAGTTTGGATTTTGTCCATAGACAACAAATACGGCAAGTCGAGGCTTGACCTCTTTGATACGGCATACAGACTCGGAAAGAGAGAGGCCTTCTGCATGGCAGTCAAGGATCGCAACACCAAATCCTTTAACTCTACACGACTGAGCCAATAGCAGTGCCCATGTCGGTGGTTCAATGGCAGAATAGGTCTTCGCTAGGTCTTGATATGCCTGGAGCGACGAATCAGCGTTGACGAACAAAACATCGAGCGGTTTTGAGGGAACACGCGGCGATCTCACGGCAACTCAGCGAAATACGTAACTTTATACCTCTCGCACACCGCCCAATCTCTCCCGAGGCTAAAGCACGCTACTTTCCGCACAACCTTCTTCATATTATTTTTAAACGAGTTTGTAATCGTTGGTGGTCGGAACAAAAAATCAAAAACTCGCATCCAAGAATTAGCGGCAGGTTTTTTTGAAGCGAGACGCACAAGCCATTATGTCTTGTTCCCTCACCACCTCTTCGCTTGCCCCACCTCACCATAAATTCTATTACCTACTCTCATTCACTTAATCTACCTCATTCAGCACAGGAGCACTCACAACTTCTATTGAAACCCTAACTTCCCAAACTACTTAGGCGGCATGTGTAACAAAACAAGTCGCGGTTGTCAAAAAATCTTTCGAATTCCTCTCTCAATGAACGACGTTCCTCGTTCGAAAAGACCTTATCTGATTCTTGACCATGACAATTGCTGGCATCATTGCGAATGATGCTCGTGTATGCACCAAATGTGACAACTTCCTCAGAATGATATCCTCTTACCCGATGTTTTGAGAAACTCTCGAAACGCCCCCTCGTCTAACCTGTTCATTGCACTTTTTCTTTTATCAGGTTTACAACATACTCAGCGAATGGGAGCGACGACGTAAATGCCGGCGAGACCGCATTCAGTACGTGAGTTGAGTAAGAGCCGTGCTCTACGACAAAATCGCTTGTCAATTCCGACGTCTGCATATCGACCAGTTGTGCGCGAATGCCGGGCGATTTTCCTATCAGGAGATCTTCCTGCACGAGTCCTTTCACCAATCCCCGAGCCTCATGAAAAAACCCTCTCCGCGAGAGTTTTTTTAATTCTGTCCACGCAATTGAACGGAAGTGGTCTTGATTACGACTCCATAGCCTTGTCAAAAACCCAAGCATCGTCAGGCAATCACTTGCCGTCACACCCGTCAGCCCTTCATACTGCTCTCGCCCAAAGAGTGGCAGGGCTGATGGCCCCATTGTGACATCTCCATTAGGGCGAGCAGTGAAGTGGATGCCGAGAAACGGGTTTCGCAAATCGGGAACTGGATAGATGTTGCCGCGCACTTTTACTTTTGACTCTGGTCGCAATCGGTAAAACTGCCCACGAAACGGTAAAATTTTGTACTGAGTCCCTACGCCATGGGCATGAGCAACCTGGTCAGCAAATAAACCCGCGCAATTTACGAGATATCCATATGAGAGAGCACCCTGCGAAGTTCTCACTTGGTCCATGCCTGCGAATCCTTCCCAGGTACATCTCAGCCGAAATTCGACACCGTCTTTCACGGCCTCGTTTGCCAGAGATTTCATCACCTGCTGAGGATCGACCACGCTTGTTTCTTTGACATACAGCGCTTGGCCTACGGTCCGTGCACAGGGTTCGATCTCCTTCAACTCTGCCGCATCGAGAAGAGCAACAGTTACTCCATTGGACCGGGCACGCTCGTAGAGCTCTCGAAGAGCGGTCAATTCCGCTTCCTTTCGCGTGACGATAACTTTCCCATGCTCATTAAGGGGGATGCCCCTATCCCGGCAGTAATCTCTCATTCTCTTATTTCCCTCTACACACAGCCGAGCCTTTAAGGAGTGCGGTTTATAGTACACTCCGGCATGCAGCACCCCACTATTCCGTCCGCTGGCGTGCATACCCACTGCCGCTTCCTTATCGATCACGCACACGCGCACCCCATAACGTCGCCGCAGTTCCCACGCAATGGTGATTCCGATGACACCAGCGCCTATCACAAGGAAGTCACAAGAACGAGGAACAACGAGCATTGCGATACGTCATTTCTGTGTATGATACCCCGCAGCAAGCTGCGGGGTATCATAGAACCAAGGAGGGTCTGATTAATTCACGGTTACACGAAGCAACTAGCTCCAAGAGAGGGAAACGCGGGCATCCGACTGGGAATCTGATCATCCAGAAGCATCGCCTGGGTTCACCAGCCGTCAGACAGCCCGCTGCCAACCTCCCGGCACACGTCTTCTCCGCTCTATCAGCAAACGCCGTCGCGCTCGGTACAGATCCGCCAATCCACCGCTGCTAAACATCAGCGGATATTCTTCGCGAAGCGGCGGTAGCGGACTTTGGCCCGGCTGAGGATGCGCTTCATCACCAAGAACACATGGAACACATGCTCAACTGTTCCACCGACCTCTGACTTCATGCGATTACGGGCACATGCCGTTTCACGCAGGAGCCGGTGTTGGTGAACTTTTGCCTGGATGAAGCTTTGGCCTCAGGGAATGGTGCCGAAAGTTCTCGTGTTACCCACTATCTCTATGCCACATGCCCCTACCCACGTCTCGTCGTCATGCAGGAGTCTTGGTACCACCGGACTGTCGCACATCTTCGCCACAATCGCGGCCACGGCATGGCTCAGCTTGGTTCGGCTGTTCACATCAATAGGCGCCCTCATACCAACGTACCACTGGTTCCCTGTCTTCGTCTGCTCTCTCGCCGAATTCCCGTTCTTTGGTGCAATTCTTGGTCGAACTGAAGGCGCTGATGCTGGAGACCGCCACAATGGTCTCCTAGCTGTCGGTCACCCCCCTGCTCAGCCAGATATCAGCCAGATCCGGCAAAGAGTCGTTTCCCAACTGAGAGGCTTCCAAGAAATGCCGAAACTTACAGATGGTTATCTCGTCGGGCACGGACCTGCAGCCCAAATCAAGACCGACAAACTGTCAC
>JANDJJ010000084.1 GCA_024330945.1 Nitrospira sp.
CTCCCGCATCCTTCATCTGACCGGTCTTGTGTCCGTTTGATCCGTTTCGCTCCGTAGGCAAACAGGGGTGAGGCCGGACGGCCGCTGTTTGCATTGAGGGGAAGAGACGATGGGCTCGGCGCGGCTCGACGCGCTGGTTCCGGGGGCTTCTATTGATTTCACGTATGGGGAGTAGCGTAGAAAGGGGAGCGGTGCTCATGCGAAAGAATTGTCGGAATTGCCTAGCGAAACAAGCAGGCTATGGGCTGGTCGTTCTGGTGGCTGTGACTCTCATCTGCTCGGCCTGTCAGCCCAAGCAGGAAGAGACCGAGCCGAACAAGGGGCCCGGTGTGGAAGGCGAAAGACGGCAGCCCGGTCTCATTGAGTTGCCGGAAAGCGGTCCAACGCTGGCTCAGATTCACACAGACCGGGCGGCGGTCCGCCCTCTCGGTCTGACGCTCAAGGCCCAAGGGGGGAAGATTTTGCCGAATGAAAATCGTCTGGCGCATTTGGGAGTGCGCGTGCCCGGACGGATTTTGGCGGTCTATGTCAATCTCGGCGATCGTGTCAAAACCGGCGATCCGCTGCTTAAGCTGGACAGCCCCGCTGTCGGCGAAGCGTTGTTGGAATATCGAAAAAGGAGAACGGCCGTCCGGATGACCGAAAAGGCTCTCGAACGGGCCCGTCTGTTGTTCGAGGAAGGGGCCATCGGAGCCGCCGAATATCAACGGCGCGAGGCGGAACAGGACAATGCCACAGCCGACCTGCACGAGGCCGAAGAAAAGCTCCATTTGTTGGGCATGACGGAGCGCGAAATCCAACGGTTGACCGCCAAGGAGCTGCCCCATGCGGAAGTCGCGCAGGTGTTTTTACGGGCTCCCTTCGCCGGTGACATCATCGAACGCAATGCGACGGTCGGGGAGGTGGTGGATGTGAATCAAACGCTCTTCACTGTGGCCGATCTCTCGACCGTATGGGTGCGGGCGGACTTTCCCGAACAACAGGCCGGCCTGTTGCGAACGGGATTGGAGGCCGAGGTTCGTGCCTCGGCGTACCCTGACGCCGTGTTTCGCGGCACCGTGACCTACGTCGGCGCAGTGATCGATCCAGCCACCAGAACCATCATGGTGCGGTTGGAGCTTCCCAACCCCGATCGGCGGTTGCGCCCCCACATGTTCGTTGACGTGACGTTGCTGGTGCCGGAGCGGCCGGTGTTGACGATCCCACGCAAGGCCGTGCAACAGGTCGGCAGTCAAACGATTGTGTTTCTTGTGCGGGGACCTGGCCGGTTTGAACTGCGGGACGTTCAACTCGGCGCCGCTTCCGACGACTACGTGGAAGTGAAGGACGGATTGGCAGCCGGTGACGAGGTCGTAACGGAGGGAAGCTACATGCTGAAATCCGAAATCCTCCGCGACCAGATGCCGACCGGAGGCCCCCTATGATCGAGCAAGTCATCCGCTGGTCCATGGAACAACGGTGGCTGGTCTTGCTCGGCGCCCTGGCGCTGAGCGTGGGAGGAGTCATCTCGTTTGTTCGCTTGCCGATCGACGCATTCCCGGAAATCACGCCGGTGCAGGTGCAGGTCATCACGCGCGCTCCCTCGTTGGCGCCGACCGAAATCGAACGCCTGGTCACCTTTCCGCTCGAAATCGAGTTGACCAATCTGCCCGGCAAAACCGAACTACGGTCTGTCTCCCGATACGGGCTATCGGTGGTCACGGTCGTATTCGACGATGCCGTCGATGTGTACTTCGCCCGCCAACTCGTGTTGGAGCGATTGATTCAGGCTCGGTCCCGGCTGCCCCAAGGTCTTGAGCCTATGTTGGGTCCGATCAGCACGGGTTTGAGTGAAGTGTTCATGTATCTGGTGGAAGGGCCGGGACAGAGCCTGCACGATCTGCGGACGTTGCACGACTGGGTGATTCGACCGCTGTTGCGCAATGTGCCGGGGCTGGCCGACGTCGATACGTTGGGGGGACTCGCCAAACAGTACGAGGTGCTCGTGGACCCAGGTCGATTGGCCAGTCTGGGGCTGACGTTGCGTCAGGTTCAAACGGCGGTGATGGAGAACAACCGCAACGCGGATGGGGGGTACATCGAGCGGGGCGGCGACAAGCTGGTGGTCTATGGTCAGGGACTGGCCCGCTCTGTCGAGGACTTGGAACGGATTGTTGTGGCGGCTCGCGGCGGCACGCCGATCTATCTTAAAGACGTGGCGACGGTGCGACACGGTCATGCCGTTCGATTGGGCGGTGTCACCCGTGACGGTAAGGGAGAGGCTATGGAAGGCATCGCCGTCATGTTGCGGGGTGGCAACTCAAGAGAAGTCGTCTCCGCCGTCAAGGAGCAAGTAGCGCTGATCAATCGACTGTTGCCGGAAGGGGTCACAATCGTTCCCTTCTATGATCGACTCGAACTGGTGGCGCGGGCCCTTGAGACTGTCGAGCGGGCGTTGGTGGAGGGGGCGGTGGTTGTGGTCCTCGTCCTCTATGGATTCTTAAGGAACCTCCGCGGTGCCGTGGTCGTGTCTCTCATATTGCCGTTGGCTACGTTGGCCACGTTTCTGATCATGCGGCAGGTCGGCCTTTCGGCCAATCTGATGTCGCTTGGCGGGCTGGCCATCTCGCTGGGCATGATCGTCGATGCGGCGATCGTGCAGGTGGAAAACGTCGAGCGTCACTTGAGTGCGTCGTCCGCCGGCCGATCCGCGCCGCTTGGTCCGGCCGAGAAGCTTTCCGTGGCGCTGCGTGCGGTGTTGGAGGTCCGGAGGCCGAGTTTGTTCGGGGAATTGATCATCGCGTTGACCTTTGTGCCGCTCATGACCCTTCAAGGGATCGAAGGCAAGATGTTTCATCCCCTGGCGCAAACGGTGGTGATCGCTCTCTTGAGTTCCTTGGCTTTGTCGATGACCGTGATTCCGGCACTCTGCGCGGCGTTCTTGAACGCCCGCTCGTCACGAACGGACCGGCGCCTCTCGTTGGAGGGACGGCGACTCTATCGGGCCCTTTTAGAGACGGCTCTCCAGAGGACATCGGTTGTCGTGATCGGTGCGGCGGGGATCTTGGCCGGGGGGGCGGTGTTGGTTCCGTTCATCGGCCGCGAGTTCGTGCCGATCATGGACGAAGGATCGATCGTGGTGAATGTGATGCGGCTGCCGAGCATCAGCTTGAGCGAATCACTCAACGTGACCGGTGAGATCGAGCGATTGCTCTTAACCATTCCCGACGTACGGTCGGTCGTCTCTCGGACCGGCGCGAATGAGTTGGGGACCGATCCCATGGGCATGGAGCTGAGCGACCTGTATGTGTTGCTGAAGCCTGCATCCGAATGGCAGGCGCGCAACAAGGGCGAGATCGAGGACCAAGTCCGTCGCATATTGGCGCAGGTGCCCGGCATTGCATTCGGTCTGACCCAGCCCATCGCGATGAGGGTGGATGAGTTGGTGTCCGGTGTCCGGTCGCAGGTGGCGGTCAAGTTATTCGGCGATGACCTGGAGATCTTGCGGGCTAAGGGTGATGACATCGCTCGCGCCTTGCGGCAAGTCAAGGGGCTGTCCGATCTGCGGGTGGAACAGGTGTCAGGGTTGTACTATCTGATGCTGAACATTGACCGCTCCAAAGTTGCGCGGCATGGAATCAACGTGTCGGATATCACAGAGGTCATCAAGGCCGTCGGACCCGGCATTGGAGCGGGGGAAGTCTTCGAAGGACAGTGGCGATTCCCGATCGTCATCAAGTTCCCGGACGACCGGCGGCACGACGTCGAGGCCATTGCTGCCTTGTGGGTCACCGCGCCGGATGGCTCTCGTATTCCCTTGCGGGAACTGGCCGATGTCAGGATTGTCGAAGGCCCGGCCCAAATCAGCCGTGAGCAGGCCAGCCGCCGACTCGTCATCGAGGCCAATGTGATCGGGCGTGATCTAGTCGGCGCCGTCGAGGAGGCGCAGGAGGTCGTCTCCAAGCAGGTGAAGCTTCCACCCGGCTATTACATCACGTGGGGCGGGCAATTTGAAAATCAGCGACGGGCGATGGCCCGATTGACCCTCGTGGTGCCCATGGTCATCGGGCTGATCGCTCTGTTGCTTTATCTGACGTTTGGCTCGTGGAGACAAGCTGCGCTGATTATGCTGGCCATCCCCTTTGCGATGGTCGGGGGGCTGGTGGCCTTGAAACTACGGGGACTGTATCTCTCGGTTCCCGCTTCTGTGGGCTTCATCGCTTTATTCGGCGTCGCCGTGCTGAACGGCACGGTCAAGATCGCCTTCATCAATCAGTTGCGGCAACAGGGGGCACCGTTGGATGAAGCGGTCGTGACGGGCATGGTGCTGCGCCTTCGGCCGGTGTTGATGACTGCCTGTGTGGCCGCGCTGGGACTGACGCCGTTGCTCCTTGCAACCGGCCCTGGCTCCGAAATTCAGCGGCCGTTGGCGACGGTGGTGATCGGGGGGCTGATCTCGTCCACCATGTTGACGTTGATCGTGCTGCCGGTGCTGTATCGATGGGTTGAACGGCGCGCTGAGGCGAGGGGATCGTGATGTCAGGCTCGGCGATGTCAAGGAGAGACGTTGTCAAAGAGACAGTGGTCACCCTCAACCTTTTCCAAAACTGTGAGGAACGGTGCTGTTGCTTGATCTGACGCTATTGAACACCGACAAGGCGGTCGGACAATGACATAATCATGAGTCAGTGTGTCGGTCGGTATTCACGGCAGTGTCTTGTGAGAGACGGCGATACGCCGTAACGCAAGATGGTGAGGCAAAGCGATTCGGAATTGATCTAGCGAGGGTCATTGTCCAGTGACTTCTGGTTTGCTGGACAGGAGAGGATGGTGACGACGTGTTATCCGTTGACCGAGCGTGTATCCATTGATCAAGGGATTGCGTATTAGCAATGCCGTTGACGGGTCACATGGACGAGGGATAGACTTTCACCATGCGAAGGCGTTCCTCTTCCTCGCGATCTTTCCTTGCCGCAATGATTGCGGTGTTGCTGCTGGTATTCAGTTTCAATGCCTACGCCTGCGTCCTGCCGCTGGCGGGGACCACCGATGCCTCGATGGCCAACGGCTGTTCAACTCCGATGGAGCAGCCGGCTCGGCCGTTGTGTGATGCCTTCAAAACTTTGGGGGTAGAGTCCTCCCCACAGTCATCGTTCTTGCACATGGACCATCATTGGTCGGCAGACCATGTGTTGCCGACGCTTTCAACGGTGAGCCCCCCGTTCAGGCGTATCTTCCACTCCTATCAGTCTCTCAAATCGAGTTCCCCTCCTCATCAATCGCTCGCGAGCACCGTGCTTCGGATCTGATCGCTCCGGTTCTTCTGTACCCATTTCCATCATCGCGTGGTCTGCCCGGTGCCGGGCCGTAGCTTATCCCGTCGCCCCTTCTGTGGCGAGACGGGAGTTGAGGTTCGCGACAGGCGCGGGCAGGAAAGCTTTTGGGGAGGACCATCCCATGACTCGTTCAATTCAGTTTTTGTCGATTGCCATAACGGTTGTGATCCTGACCGTCGGGATGGGTGCGCGCCATGTCGTCCATGCTGCCGATCAGACTGCGCAACCGTCTTTGGCATTACCGGATCTGATTTCGGAAGCCCTGGCCAGAAATCCGGAACTTGTGGCGGCGCGCAAACAATGGGAAGCTGCCTCGCAACGGATTGTCCAGGCGCGATCGCTGGACGATCCCACTCTGTCCGTCCACTTGTGGAATGTTCCACAGACCTTCAATGTCACCAGGGCGGACAACAGCATTTTCGGACTCTCACAGCATCTTCCGTTTCCCGGCAAACTGGCTTTGAAAAGCGAAATAGCACGTCGGTCGGCTGAGATGACCGAACAGGCGCTGCGAGCGAAGGAACGGGAGGTGATCGCTCGCCTCAAGCAGGCCTATTACGATCTGTTTCTTGCCCACAAGGCGATTCAGATTCATCATGAGCAGGTCGAATTGCTCAGACAATTCGTCGAGAGCACCCATGCAAAGTTTCGCGCGGGAACAGGATCGCAGGCCGATGTGCTCAAGGCTCAGGTTGAGCTGTCCCTGCTCCACCAGCAACGTCCTGTCCTGGAACAGCGTCGCGAGACCGCCGCGGCCTTGCTGAATACACTTCTGGACCGAGATCCCCTCTCCCCCTTGGACATTCCTCAAGAGCCGTCTCCAAAACCGCTGGGGGTAACCGACGAGGATCTGCACCGCCTCGCACTGAACGCTAGACCGGAGTTGAGAGCCGCCGAGCTGGCGGTGCGACAAAGTGAGCAATCCCTGGCACTGGCCCAGCGTCAGTACTACCCGGACTTCTCTGTACAGTTTCAGCGTTTTCAGAATGTTCAAGTTCATGACGGATTCGGCGCCTATGTGGCGATGACCGTGCCGTTCGCCTTCTGGACCAAACCGAAGCATGACGCGGGCGTGCACGAAGCCGCGGCGTTGGTCGAAGCTGCACGGGCACAACGGCACACGTTGGAAAACGTGACACGTTTTCAGATCAAGGACCTGCTTGCCAAGCTCCGGGCGAGTGAACAGGCGGTTGTGTTGTATCGCACCACCGTCATGCCCCAGGCTGCGCAGAATCTGGAAGCGGCGCTGAGGGGGTATCGCGCGGGAATAGGAGGGTTCTTGGATCTCATTGATGCTCAGCGGGCTTGGCGAGGATTTCAGTTGGAGTATTACCGGGCGCTGGTCGAACGGGAACATCGCCTCGCGGAACTCGAACAAGTGATCGGCGCCGATCTGAAAGAAAACAGCCACAAGGGGGAATAGGCCATGAGTCAGGACATGCGCAGAAAAAGTCTTGTTGTCGGTGTTGCAGCAGCGAGCCTGCTCGTCGGAGCCATCGCCGGGTTTTTCGCCGCGCATCGGGTGATGAACGATATGCCGGGGATGATTAGCAGTGGGGAGATGAAGGGCCATGAGAAGGGCCATGAGATGGAAGGGATGTCCATGAAGGGGATGTCGAGGGAAGGCGCAAAGCCTTCGAGAGACATGGAATCGAGGCCGGGCATGTCCGAGGTTCCGTCCGGGACGGTGGTTGTTCCGGCTGTGGCAAGACAGTTGATCGGCGTCCGCAGTGTTCCGGCTGCCCACGCGACGCTGGAGGAAGAGATCCGGACGGTCGGCACGGTCGGCTACGACGAGCGAGGCTTTACGCAAGTCACGCTGAGAACATCCGGGTGGGTGCGAGAGGTCTTCGTCGATTCGATCGGTCGACCGGTCCGGAAAGGCGAACCACTCTTCACTGTCTACTCGCCGGATCTCCTGGTGGCGCAGGAGGAGTATCTCCTGGCCGTGAAAATGCAGGCGCACCTGGCGGCAAGCCCGCTCGACGATGCGAAAGCCAACGCTGATGCGCTCGTGGCGAGTGCGCGGGAGCGTTTGCGACTGTGGGATGTGACCGATGCGCAGATCGCAGCCCTGGAACGTCGAGGCCAGGCCGACCCGGTGCTCACGGTCTACGCGCCGTCCTCCGGAATCGTGATGAAACGCGAGGCCTTGCCGGGCAAATATGTGGCACCGGGCACGATCCTGTATGAGCTCGCGGATCTTTCCACCGTCTGGATCTCCGCCGAGATGTATGAATCAGAGCTGGCGGCTGTGAAAGTCGGTCAGCCGGCAACAGTCACCGTGGCTGCCTATCCCGGAGAAACATTCCGCGGCAAGGTGGCCTATGTGTATCCGACGCTGAATACCGAAACCCGCACCGCACGGGTGCGGCTGGAATTGCCGAATCCTGGATTGAAATTAAAGCCGGGCATGTACGGGAACGTCATCGTACAGACAAAGGCCGTCACGACGTTAGTCGTGCCAAAAGAAGCCGTACTGGACACGGGGCTGCGTCAACTGGTGTTTCTGGATCGGGGAGAAGGCCGGTATGAGCCGATTGCCGTCACGCTTGGTCGCAGGAGCCGGCAGTTGGTGGAAGTTCTAGAAGGACTCAAAGCAGGCGATCGTGTTGTGACCTCGGCCAATTTCTTGTTGGACGCCGAGAGCAAGCTGGCCTCGGCCGGGAGTATGCAGGCCATGATGGGCCAAATCGGCATGGCCGACTGGCAAATGCGCGGCGCGTACGAAGGCAAGATGGAAGGGATGGACATGGGCGACATGAAAGGCATGCCGATGGGGGATATGAAGGGAATGGAGGGGATGAAAGGCATGGGATCGGCGCCCGCGATCGTGGTCGCGGAGACCAGACAGGCCGGCAGTGTCTCTTTGTCGTTGAGCACGGCACCGGAAAAACCCAAGGCCGGGGAGGTTCTGCTCAGGCTCAAGGTGACAGATCAGGCCGGCCAGCCGGTGACCAATGCCCAAGTCTTCTTTGTCTATACGATGCCGATGCCAGGCATGACCGATTCCAAGGTGACGGCTTCGTACACGAAGGATGGATGGTATGAAGGCAAAGTGCTGTTCGGCATGGGCGGGACGTGGGTCGTAACCGCCACCGCGACCATCCCAGGCCAACCGCCGATCGTCGAACAGTTTCAATTCCTGGTCGCCGGAAGTGGCATGTGATTGAGAAAGCGGGGGACTCGCGTGGGGAGATAACAAACAATGATCGCTCGACTCATTGAAGGGAGTGCCCGTAATCCAGTCCTTGTCATCCTCTGTGTGCTGCTGCTGACAGGCTGGGGCCTGTGGGCCCTGTTTGACGTTCCGCTGGATGCCATTCCGGACCTTTCGGACGTTCAGGTGATCGTCTATACCGAATGGCCAGGCCGCAGTCCCACCCTTATTGAAGATCAAATCACCTACCCGGTGGTGACCGCTCTGCTCGCGGGGCCTAAAATCAAACGGGTTCGAGGGGTGTCGGAATATGGCGTCTCCTCGGTGTACGTGATCTTCGAAGACGGAACCGATCTCTACTGGGCAAGAAGTCGGGTGCTCGAATATCTCCAGAAGCTCACCGGCAAGTTGCCGAGCGGGGTCACACCGATGCTCGGCCCTGATGCAACCGGCGTGGGGTGGGTCTATCAGTACGCGTTGGTGGACGAATCGGGAACACACGACCTGGCGCAATTAAGGAGCCTTCAAGATTGGTTTCTCCGGTATCACCTGGAGAGTGTGCCCGGTGTGGCCGAGGTGGTGGCGATTGGCGGGTTCGTCAAACAGTATCAGATTGAAGTGGACCCCAACACCTTGGCGGCGTATCGGCTGCCGATTCAGCGGGTCATCGAAGCCGTCCGCAACAGCAATGCGGAAGTGAGCGGTCGTGTCTTGGAAATGGCCGGCACAGAGTACGTGATTCGAGGACGAGGCTACCTGCATTCGATTGAGGATATAGAGCTGATCCCGGTCGGTACCGATGGGCGAGGGACGCCGATTTTGGTGCGAGACATCGGGCGTGTCCAACTTGGGCCGGATCAGCGGCGAGGTATCGCCGAATTGGACGGCAAGGGGCAGACGGTCGGCGGGATCGTGATCATGCGGGCCGGAGAGAACGCGCTCACCGTGATCGAGAGGGTCAAAACCAGGCTGGAAGAGATCACGCCGGCTCTCCCGAAAGGCGTGCATATTGTCCCCACCTATGACCGGTCAGATCTCATTCATCGAGCCATCGCGGTGCTCCGCGAGAAGCTTGTGGAGGAGAGCGTGATCGTCAGCCTGGTCGCAGTGGTCTTTCTGTTTCACCTGCGTAGCGCTCTGGTGGCGATTCTCATCCTGCCCGTGGCGGTGCTGCTCGCCTTCATTCCGATGGCCTACTTGAAGAT
>JANDJJ010000085.1 GCA_024330945.1 Nitrospira sp.
GAGCGGCGTTATCCGCTTGACCGACAGAGAGGAAAAAATGAAAGAACCTTACGGAAAAGGGGAAAAAACCGTCTTGGGGATCAGAGTGTCGTGTCGGATGCTTGGACACCCATGAAGAGCGGACTTCTTAATTCATTCACGTATGGAACGGAACTCTCTTGATGAGACGAAGGACGCGCCGGCTCGAATCACCGCCCCTTGTGAGCCGCCTAGGGCGCCTCTCGATCGCCGGCGCGACGCATCATCGTCTCAAACCATGATGCAACGAAGAGCGGCGGGGTTTGGGATATGACCCGATATTACCCATGGTTCTGTCGCCAAAGCACGATCGTGTCCGGCATGAAATTGTCACTTTTTGATCCATCCGTTCGGGCCTTCAATATAGTGTCCCGGCTCCGTTTTTTCGATTGCTTTTTCCCCGGCCAATGATTCAACGACGCTTAAAGCCGTCCCATCACGGCGAGCAATATCTTGATAGGCTTGTCGTCTTTTCTCATTGATATCCGCCACCAGTTCCCGCGCCTCTCGGTTCGTGGGATCAACAAGGCCTAAATATCCGTTCCTCTTCTCTCCAACCAAACCCTTTGCTTTCGTCTCCTCCAGAGAAAGGGCGAAGAGAGGATCGGAAGAGATCAGGCATCCCAGCAAGGCACTTGACACGATCCGTCGCATCCATCGAGCCATGGGGTATCTCCTGCGCTAAAAGAGACCGCTCTCTTTCGACAACACTTTGTCCAACTCCCTGTCCACTCTGACCCGAACCTCATGGTCGATCTTGACGTTTAAGTTGATGGTGATCGGTTTCTCCGGCGCCGTCACCTCAACGCGCGGGGTGCAGGCGGCGTTTGACGCGAGGATCGCTCCCCCCGCGAACAGCCCCGTCAAAACGCAGGCTGCACGGCTTGGTATGGAACGTCTCTTGATGATCACGGCCGTTTGAACTTCCTTTCCACTGTCCGCTCAAGCTCCTCGACCACTCTGAGACTTTTCAATAAAGACGGGATATGTTCCTGCACCGTCAGGTTAAAGTTGATCGGCGGCACCGCCTTGAGGTCCGGATTCTTTCCTTCCAATCGCGCGGTAAGCAGCAGCATGCCGTTTTCGGCATAATTCACTCCGGTCCTGAGCACCGTGTAGTGAAAATTGTTCAACGCCTGAGCGACCAGATGGAGTTCGGCGTTCGTCTCAGCGAGCGACTTCAAAGAATCCTCAGACGCAGGATAGCTGATGATTCCCCCGGGCGGCGACGAAATCAAGAGGCCGTCCTTGACCGTAATCCCCGATGGATTGATCATGATCGGCAAGGTTCCATTCAATGTCCCCGTTCCCTGGAGACCCCAATTGGCGTCGATGCTCAAAATCTTGGCGAGGTCCAGCTCATGAAGGGAGACGGTCATCTGATACCGAGAACGGGTTTGGTCCACAGCCCATCCATCGCTCGTGATCACTCCGCCGAACGCCTCGCACCTGACATTAGACAATTCAAGGGTCGGCGACACGTCTGCCGATCTCCATGATCCTCCGATCCTCGCGGAACAATTGGTTATTTCAACACCTGACCGTATGGACGAGACGGAGACCGGTGCCGGCTCCACGGTGACGTCCGAGTTGGGACCGCCCACCCGAATGGTCACCGTCGTGTTGGCGTTCTTAAACACAGAGTCCTCATACCGGCCAGACAGCCTCTCCGCCACCACCGTCCCCGACCCAGACATCACTCGAAACTCTTCTCCCCGGTTCCCCCGTCCGCCCACCCATAAGACGTCAAGAGTGGACGTCATCCGTCCCTCGATGAATTCGACGGACCAGGGCATCTTTGTCACTAGATTACTCAACCTGCGCTCTGCGCCGTCGAAGTCGATGGGCCCGATGGTGGCGTGGAGCATTCCTTCTCCCGTCGTCAGCGGTTGATCGATTTCCGCGAACATCAGATGGTCTTGAAACGGGGCTGTAATATGAAGATCGGCTTTGATCCCCGCTTGATTGGCCAGAAAGCGAACCTTCCAGTCCGTCGGTTGTATTTTCCACGGTAGGAGATTCGGCGACACGCCTTGCAGCGAGAATTTCCCTTGTGTATGCCACGAACGTCCCGCCAATTCGGCCAGTTGCAATGTCAAGAGTCCCTGAGCCACGTGGACATCCCGCCCCATGACTCTCAGCGAAGGTATCCGAACTCCCATGGTCGCCGGCCCTCCACTGCATCGAAGCGCCGCCATCTCGCATTGAAAGGGGAAAGAGTCGTGCCACTGAAACACGGCGTTCGGAATGAACAGGGCTTCACGTTCGATCTGCCTGACTTTCACGGAAGAGGACGAAGACATCGCTCCCTGCACTCTTCCACGTTTGACCCTCAGGTTCCCCTGGATATCGGCCGAGACCTCATGGGCGAAGAAAGTTTCGGCAACGACTCGGGGAAGGGATCCCAAGACGCGATACGTTCCTTCCAGGGTTGAAAGTTCCCCTCCTTTCCATTCGGCATGGGACGCTTCCGCCTCTACGACGAATGATTCCGGTGCCCGCCCATACCTGATGCGCACGGGGCTGGCTATGACCGTCCGCACGGGGGACTCAGCCCAATAGACCGCGCCGCGAAGCGGCTGTGAATGCTCGATCCATATAGGCTGATCTCCTCGAGGAACGATATTCCGCAGCGCCTCATGAAAGAAGGATGCTTGGCCATTGATCGTCGCTTCAAGCGGGACTCCCGGCGCCAACGTCCAGGCCACCTCCGTTGCATCGCCTGTAAACGTGCCTTGATAGGAGACGGCGATATCTTTTGCGACCCCTTTGAGAGCCGGCAAAGTAAGGGAAGCCGTGATGCCTCCTTCCAAACGGGTCCTGGGATCACGCCACAGCGTGGTCAGTGCCGTATCGACCGCAGCCGTTCCCCCCCAATAAACGGTGACGCGTCCCGTCACTTTTCCCAAATCGGGACCGATCGGAACCAGCAGCGCGATAAATGGCGCGAACTCGCGGACGTTGACATCAAGCTGCCCCTTGACTTGAATCTGCTCGCCGCTCGAATGGGCCTGCGACTCCCAAGAAACGATCGGGACGGTGTGGAGCCGTTGGGACACCAACACGGCAGACCAGGTGCTGACCGAGCTTCCTGAGATGGTCAAGCCGTAGGAAACGGTATTTTGCCCTTGAAACGACAAGTGGCCGTTCACCTCTCCATGCCGATATTGCACCGACCCGGAAATGATCACTTTGCGAAGAGGACCGGTCGCTTTTTCCCGAAAGATCGAAACACGATCCAGGCGCAGTTCATCAAAGGGAAAAATCGGCAAGCGACGCAACAGATCGTTGACGGTCAGAAAATTCCAGGGGAATTCATCGTCATCATCTTCTTCCGACTCCGTCATGTCGCCGGCCTCGCCGGTTGCCTGCCGATGCGTCATCAGCACTTGAACGGCGACGTCGGGAAGAAGGATGCTATCAACGTGTCCTTGGACAAGCTTCGGCAAACTGTACCGAATCTCGGCGTTGGTGAGCGACATCAGCAGCGTCTCTCCGCCCAAGTTTTGTTGGAGCGACACGACGGGCACATGAATTCCTCCAATGCCTGGGTACCCTAATTGAACGATGACACGCTCATAACCATGTCGGGACAGTTCGCGAGCCAACAGATACGACGCGCCGAGCGGAAGAAGCAGATAAACGCCCATAAGGGCAATGAATCCCAAAAGCAACGGAAATTGATAGCGTTGCGAGAAAGTCTCATCTCTGAGCAGTGTGAGTTGATTGTCCATAAAGAGCGCGGTCGTCGGCAGAGCCGTTTGCAGCCGGCGTCATTCCACAGGAATGAACCGCTGGTATCACAACCGTTTCGTTTGTTCAAGGCGAAAATCAGACGGCATATCGACCGGAACCTCTTGTGTTTCCGGTTGCTCTTCCGTAAGAACAGAAGAACGAATGTCGGATATTTCGAGCTTTTTTTCGGTCTTTAAGAGGGGGGTCTCAGATGAAAATGCTGCTGATCATTTTTCGAGAAGTGATGGCGCCCGACGTGCACACCCTCTTGAAAGAGCACGGCGTCACGGCGTTTACCGAGTTGCACAATGTCGCGGGTACGGGAATGACCGGCCCCACCGTTCAATTTTCCCTCTCGGCCGATGCCAATCGCATGATCTTCGCAGCAGTCTCCGAACAAGTCGCCGGTCGTCTCATTGACGGATTGACGACGTTCCGGAAAACGCACGTGAAGCGACAAAGCGACAACCTTGTTCCGCTCCACGCCTTTATTCTCCCCTGTGAACAAGCCGTGTAGTGCTGGGGAGCCCCTTCGACCGAAACATGTGACTAAACACGAACGGCTTGTTCTCTCTTTTTTGCTCATCCCCGCACAACGTTGTTCCCATCCTGTCGCGGAATCCATACAGCGTGCTTCACTGAGACCAAGACCATGATGTCGAATATCTTTCGTTGCATCACGTCCTATGGCGATAGAGCGCGCTAGATTCCTGGGCATGTCCTTTGCCATTTCCCTGGATGAAGTTCGACGCCGACGACGTTCGCCGGCACAACACGAATCTCAACCACCCATGGTGATCTATGTTTCCAATGCCGCTTTCTTTAAGAAAAGCCGGTTATCAAGCCGTTCGATCAGTTCCACCCAGAACGTGGGCGAAAACATTTCGCCCGGCGATGACAACCGCCTGCTCCCTCATCCTCTGGAGCACCGTCTCACACGCGGCCACGCTGACGTGGAGCGCGAATACTGAATCGGACCTCGCGGGCTACCGCGTCTATCAATGCACCCAACTGCCCTGTAGTCGAGCTACCGGAACGGCGTCACTTTTGGCCACATTAGGGAGAGCAACGAGTCTGGATATTGGAACACCGACAACGGTTCGCCACTACGTGGTGACGGCCTACGATTTCAATAATAATGAATCAAGTGACAGCAATGTCGCTACCTATACTCCACCTTCTTCCCCCCCCTCGCCACCCGTGATCAGTGTGAATCCGACCAGCCTGTCCTTTACCGTGGTGCAAGGCAGCGGCAATCCTTCTCCTCAAACGCTCACCATCAGCAATACGGGCGGAGGCACTCTCACCTGGTCATCCAGCGACAATGCACCATGGTTGACGCACACACCGCAATCGGGGGCAGGAGGCGGCTCCATCACGGTGAGCGTGGCGCCTGATTCTCTGGCGGCTGGCACTTACGCCGCGACCCTGACGCTGAGCGCGACGGGGGCTTCCAGCGTTTCAGTGCCCGTGACCGTCACGGTGACCGCGCCGACGGTTGCGCACCCCCCCAGACCATTGAATCTGCAATTGCGCTCCATAGAGTCACGAATCGCACGATAATCGACGGCAACCCTGCTCATCGGTACATCCACGCCCCAGCAGGGGGAGGGCATTGGAGGATAAGGCTTCAAAGGGCCGACCTTCTTGCCCTCTCCTCCGGGGCCTGCAGCTCTCGTTTCAATTCACAAATCACTTCGCTTCGCGTTAGAGTAGGCCTTCATCGGGCGTCTGAATCCCACTCGAAAGAAACATCGGCCGACTATGGCAAGCAGTCCGACACGTTTCGAACGGTTCATTAAACACGATCTCTGGCATACGGATCTCACTGCACTGCCGGTGCTCCAGCGAGCAGCCTGGCATACGCTTCGGCTCATTCTCGCTGTCGCGCTGGAGTTCCGCCCTCGCTTGCTCGATGCGCGCGCAGCAGGGCTGGTCTTCACCACGCTCCTGTCGTTGGTTCCGTTTCTTGCCGTCATGTTTTCCGTTTTGAAGGCGTTCGGCGTCCATCACCAAATCGAACCCTTGCTGGCCCAAGCTTTGGAGCCGCTGGGACCCAAAAGCCTGGAAATCACCAGTCGCATCATCGACTTCGTCGATAACCTCAAGATCGGAGTATTGGGCACCGTCGGTGTTGCAAGCCTTATTTATACGAGCTACTCCCTCGTGGATAAGATCGAACAGACCTTGAACGCCATTTGGATGGTTCGCCAAGGACGCCCCTGGAACCGTAAATTCACGGATTATCTCAGCGTGGTCTTGGTAGGCCCCGTACTGATCTTCACGGCCTTCGGCGTCTTGGCGTCTCTTCAGAGCCATACCGTGGTTCGATGGATCATGGAGATAGAGCCCTTCGGCTCGTTGTTTTTATGGACCGCCGAGATTGTTCCCTTCCTCGTGCTTTGTGGCGTCTTCACGTTTTTTTACAAATTCATCCCCTATACCCGCGTTCAGGTGACCTCCGCCTTGGTAGGAGGGGTCTCCGCCGCTATCCTGTGGGGCGTCGCCGGAGAGGTGTTCGCCAAATTCGTCGCCGCGTCCGCCAAATACAGCGCGATCTATTCCAGCTTTGCCGTGCTGATTTTGTTTCTTCTGTGGCTCTATACGGGCTGGATGATCATTCTGATCGGGGCTCAGTTCTCTTTTTTCCACCAACATCCGACGGCCTATCTATCACGGCAGCTCTGGCAACAAGGCACGCCGGCATTCCGCGAGCGTGTGACCCTGAACCTGTTGCTGGCCTTGACCTGCCGCCATCTCCAGGGGAGTCCGCCTCTCCGCATTTCCGACCTCGCGATCAAGCTGAACTTGCCCGACGAACTGGTGGTCGAAGAATTGGAACGGTTGATCGAAGCGGACATGGTCGGTCTCATCAAGGAACCGGAGGGCGTCAGTCTGATCAAAGCCCCTGAGTTGATTACGATCAAAGAAGTCCTCGACATCATCCGAGATGGCAATCCCGGTGGAACAAGCGGGTGCCTGCCTCCCGACGATCCGCTCGAAACGCTCCTCCGGCGGCGTGATGAAGCGGTGGCCCAATCGCTCGCGGGACAGACGTTGCGCTCGCTGGCCGAACAACGAATGTCCTGCGCCACTCAAATCAAGAGCTAACCGACGATCCGCTAAGCCTCCTTCATCCTTCTTTGTTTTCCTCTGTATCCCCCGCGATACAATGCCGGTGTTCTGGATACGTCATTGAGCCGATCACTTCGCCAAGTGATGATGTTTTTCCATTGCTTCGACGATGGAACGGATCTGGCTAATTCCGCCATGCCGGCAAAAAACGGATAATCTGAACCGCGGCGCACGGCTCAGATCGATTAGGCTCATTGATGGTCCGAGAACTTATTTAGCCTGATGCAGGAGGATTACCATGACATCTCACACTCGTCTCTTCATACTTCCGATGATCTTGCTCTCGCTCTTCATGGTTACGCCACCAGTCGGCGCGGCGCCGACGACGAACGTCAAACCGCCTGCGACCGTGTCGGACGCGGAACAGCGTCCGATCGCCAACCTCATTGACATCAATTCCGCTACGCTTGCCGACTTGCGATCGCTCCCCGGCGTCGGAACCGTCACCGCCAAAAAGATCGTGGCGGGTCGTCCCTATGCTTCCATCGACGACTTGAAAGCTCGCAACATCGTGTCGGTCAAGACGTACGACAAGATTCGCGAGCTGGTCAGCGTCGCCGCTCCCAAGGGTGTGCTTCATCGCGATCGTGAGCAACCGGCCGTGCCGAAATCCGGCAACCACTGAGTGCCGTCGTCGCTGAGCCGGTCGGCGGCTTTCTCTCCACGGGAGCCGCCGACCGGTTTGCACTTCATACTTTTTTTCTCAACCGACGCCGCCCCGGGTCAAGAAATCGGACAATCGGGAAGATGACCTTGTCGACCTTTCTCTGTACAATAGCCCCGTCTTCAGCCTGTACAATGATGCGGTGACACAACGGGAATGATCTCCGCGACTCTGAACGGAGACTCGCCGTCGGAGGAGCAAGACAATGAGCGCGTTTGGGACTGGCATCGCGGGACTGATCGGCGGGGTGGTACTCTTGATGAGCCTCTTTTCATTTTCCCAAAAGAACTGGAAAGCGGGGTTTCTCTGGCTGCTTTCCGGGCTTATTCTTATCGCCCTGTTGACGTTTCTCGACAAACCAGGCTCTCAGTGGTCGCAACCTGGAGATCCGCAGGTAACTCGTGAATAAATATCCGGCTTCATGAGCGGAGACGAAATGAGCCAAGCCGTCCACAAGGGTTCACCATTGAGCCTGAACGACGCCGGTGTTCGTATTTAGAACGGTGTGACTCAAAACATCCACGTTGAGCCGCCGTCCTGAAGCTCTCGGCATCCTGACTGATCGGGCCAATCGATTCACACCGTTGCCGCCCGGAGGTTTCGCTTATGGCGCACGTTCGCTCCGCTACTGAAAACGACTTCCCCTCGCTCTTACGAGTGCAACAGGCTGCATTCGGCGAATACGCCCCTCTCTACCACGTCAGCGGATGGACGACCGAAACGATCGAAAGTCTTAAAGAAGACGCGAAAACCAAGCACATTGTGGTCGCCGAATCAGAGGGGGCGATCGTCGGATCGGTTCGCTTTTGGACGGTGGGTGGGGTGTGCGTCATCCGGCTGCTGTCCGTTGATCCCGCCTCTCAGGGGCAAGGTCTCGGCAAACAACTGATGGCCGAAGTCGAGCGCAGAACGACGGATGCCCATAAGTTCTACGCCTGCACCATGTTGCGCACGCCGAGAAACATTCATTTTTTCCTGAGTCTCGGATATAAGGCCGAGGCACTTCTTCCCGACCACTACGATCATCTTGATTTGATCTGTTTTGCGAAGTACCGGTCAAAACCGATACGATAGGAATGTGATCACGCACGGCCTCGGACACACGAGCCCCTCTCATACACGGAGCAGCCCATGTCAGCCGCGTTGAAATTTCTGATGGTGACGACGTCACTGGGCATTCTTGCAGGATGTGTGGACTCGACCAAACCTCCTTACGTCGACGTTCACGATCTGGTCACGCGCTTGAACGACGCCCGCTCCCTTGCCGAGGAAGGAACCGCCGACGACCAATACCGTCTCGGCTTGCGGTACGAACGTTTTGCCCGCGACTATCAAGAAGCTGCCCGCTGGTACCGCATGGCCGCTCAACAGGATCATCCGGACGCCATGTATCGCCTGTGCATCCTATCGGACAGAGGGCTGGGTCTGCCCCAAGATTACCAAGAAGCGTTGCGGTGGTGTCGCCTCGCGGCTGATTCAAGGCAGGCAAGCGCCATGTCGGTCGTCGGCGTTTTTTTCGAACGGGGGCGCGGCGTTCCCAAAGATCTGGTACAAGCCTATCACTGGTACAATTTGGCCGCCACTCATGGTCTTGAGGAAGGAGCCGCGCGACGGGATCGACTCGTCGGCGCCATGACGACCGCACAGATTGCTCAGGCGCAGAACCTGACCAAGAATTGGAAGCCGGCAATTCAGACTCCATCGGAATAATAATCCGCGGAATAACGATCCGCCGGCTCACGTTTTGGCTTGGACGTTCGAGCGAACAAGGCCCAACCGGTTTCTTGAGGATTTGAACGGAAAAGGGGCGTGCCTCTTGGCCTTCGGCGCTTACTTCCACCCCACAACCATGCTGTTCGGCCCGTCGAGCTTGATGACCCGACTCCGGACGAACCCGACTTCCTTCAGCCATCGTTGACAGTCGGCGCCGGTAAAGTCGAACCCCCCGGGAGTTTCAATCAACATGTTCAGGCTCATCAACAAACCGAACACGTTCTTGTTCCGTTCGTCATCGATCAGGGCTTCATGAACGATCAC
>JANDJJ010000086.1 GCA_024330945.1 Nitrospira sp.
TCCTTGCCGTAGGGGGGATTGGCGATCAGGTAGTCGAAGCTCTGACCGGAGTGGCGGTCGTTGGACAGCACACTGCCGTAGGCGATGTTGTCGGCGTCGCGGCCGGTCGGGTCCTTCATGAAGAGGTCGGACTTGGCCACTGCCCAGGTCTCCGGGTTCACCTCCTGGCCGAAGAGGTGGATGTCGGCGTCCTGGTTGATTGGCGGCCGGATGATGTCGCCGTTTCGCCGCCAGCCGATCGTGATGTGCTCCTTGGTGATCATGAGCATGCCGCCCGACCCGCAGCAGGGGTCGTAGACCGTGCACACGATCCCCTTGCGGCGGATGCGCGGCTCGTCCCCCGCAAGCATGAGGTCCACCATCAGGTGCACGACATCGCGCGGCGTGAAGTGCTCGCCCGGATTTTCGTTCAACGCCTCGTTGAACTTGCGGATCAGCTCCTCGAAGATCGTGCCCATCGTGGGGTTGTCCACGATGTCGGGGTGGAGGTCCACGTTCTTGAAGCGCTCCAGTACTTGGAAGAGCAGCCCCGCCTCGTCGAGCTTGCTGATCGTGTTGTCGAAGTCGAACTTCTCCAGCACCTCGCGCATGTTGGGGCTGAAACCGGCGATGTAGTTGTGCAGGTTGGTGGCGAGATGCGGCGCGTCGGCCAAGAGCTTCTCGAAGTCATACCGCGAGGTGTTGTAGAAGGCGAAGCCCGAGGCCTTGCGCAACAGCGCATCAAGGTTTTCCAGCTTGCCCCGATATTGCGCTTGCGTTTGAAGGACCTTCGCCTTGGTTGCAGCAAGCACACAATCCAGCCGCCGGAGCACCGTCAGCGGCAGGATCACGTCCTGGTATTTCCCTCGCTTGAACGTATCGCGGATCAAGTCCGCGACCCCCCAGAGAAAGCTGACGATTTCGCTGTGGTTCATAGGCTGTCACTCTCCAATGCCGCTGCCGTGGCGCGTTCGGTATCCAGGAATCTGTCCTTGTGGCAGGTACCGTGCCTGCCGGCAGGAAGGCGCTAGGGCTCGATCATCTCGACAAAAGACGGCCGAGATCGTGACGAGAGAGCCTCTCTGCTCAAGCGGCTGCAAGCAGATCGCCTTCTATCTTCCATTCATGGGAGAGGTCAATAGGTGAGCGCCGGATATTTGCCGAGGTACGTCGGGTGTTCCGCCTGAGTCACCATAAAATGGGCTACATCGGCGCGGGAGATGGAACCGACGTTCATGCCCTTGGTCAGTTCGGTCAAGACACGATACTGGCCGGTGAACGGACCGTCGGTCAGCCGGCCTGGTCGGACCATCTCCCACCGCGAATAGTTCTCGGCGATCACCCGTTCTTGCTCCGTCTTATCGGCATAGACCGCTCTGAGCAGCAAGGTAAAGAAGATTCGCATGGGCAGCGAGTTATAACTCCAACTGTCACCCGCGCCGAACCCCGTCAGCACGATGAGCGTGGGCGACATGTTCAGTTCTTTAAGCATGTGAAGCAACAACCGAGCGGAAGAAGAAAACAGTTTGGTCGCTAATGGACTCTTCACCCCAAGTGTCACAAAGATCGCTTCCGCCCCTTCCACCACCGCTTTCACCTTGTCTTCTTCCGCCACACTGCCCTGTACCTTTCTGAAATTCACACGATCCGGCACCGGCACCACCCGACGAGACAGCGTCGCCACCTCGTGTCCCCGTTCAAGGGCCAAACGCGTCACCTGGAGCCCGACACCAGCCGATGCGCCAATCACTGCCATCTTCATCGCGTCACAGCCCTCCTGAATGATCCAGCCTCTTCATCGCCGCAGATGATTTGGCGATGGAGATCTACCAGTCTGTAACTTCCACTTGGTTATTCCGGTTCTTTATTTTTCAGCAGATCATCCGATCGGGTCAAGAGAGGTCCTTGGTTCACACAGGTCCACGCCTCTTCTTTGTCTCTTCTTTTTTGATCCGAGCCCTTCATGTCCGATGAGAGACGAAGGCGCATTTCCATACGGCACCCGTCAACCAGCTCGATCGAGAGGCCGAAACATGATGTACACGTCTACAAATCCCAATCGAGTATGGCAAAACGCTCCCGGCAACCGTCCAACAATTTGAAACCCGAGTGTTTGCCACAAGCGGACAGCCCGTAGGTTCGTAGAGACCACGAAATTGAATTGTATGGCCCGAAACCCCAACCGACGCGCCTCCTCCAGACAATGTTCGCCCATCAGCCGGCCGATTCCCCGTCCGTGAGCCGGTGGATCCACCATAAAAGCGGCATTGGCAACATGGCTGCCAAGTCCTGGCTGGTTGGGCCTCAGGATGTAAGTCCCAACGACCACATCCTTCTCAACTGCCACATAGGTAGCGGTGTCGGCTCGAAACCATAACGCCAGGGCTTCTTCGCGGGAGGTGGTCGGAGCATAGGCGTAGGTGTCGCCCGACGCCACGACTGCATGAAAAATTTCCCAGATCCGCTCCCTATCAGCGGAGACCGCTCGACGTACCGTTGTCATCAGATGTCAAGACCGGGACCATCGGTCCGCGGAGACTGCTCTCATACCGGCTGGAAGCTGACAATCCCTTTCCCCGACGAGTTGCCCTAGTCGGCAAGGTGGGTGACAACATGGAGTGCGCTTCGTTTTGTTTTTCAGTCATCCACACTCGGTTGCAAGAGAAAGGGGCCGTACAAGACGGCGAACAGCAGGTACGCGCCGCTCCAACTCGCCGCGGCCAAACCCATCGCGAGAGGGCTCGCGAGGCCGGCCGCCGGACCGAAGACCCGTATCAGCGCACCAAGAAAGGCCATCAGGTAAATGCCAACCGTCAGAGGGCCGGCATGGCGAGGCCGTCCCGTGTGGCCAAGGCTCGCCCTGGTCATGACCCCCAAGGTCATGACCCCCACAGCACCGGCAGTCAAAGCATGTAGCGCATCGGCAGGAGGCACGCCAATACCCAGTACCGATCCTCCCATCAACAACAGTGCCACCGCAACCCATCCATACCCCACATGCAGCACCAAGACCAGCGGTTCCGGCCAAGTCAGCCAGCCTCGCCAACGCGCGAGCCGGCCGGCATTCACCAGACCGGCAAGCACGAACAGCCAACCGGTCGCCTTTTCATACGGCGCTCCCGTCCAGGCTAGGCCGGAGAGGACCACAAGCAGGATCGCCAGTCCGTCATACCGGGAAAACGGCGCCGGCCGTTCCGACCGGTTCCGCATCTCAAAAAACTCTTCCGTGAAATTCGGAATGATCCTCCCGCCGATCACCGTCAGCAACACCAGGATGACAGCCAGCGCCATCCGAGGAGGAAGATCCGCGCTCCGTCCCTCCAGCGTCAGAACGTGAAACGCGATATTGGCCATGGCATAGAGACTGACCAAGACTCCCATCGGCGCATGTCGCCAACTGCGCGCCATGGCGATTTCCCGCCAGATCAGTCCGGCCGCCGCCACTAGAAAGACACTGTCCCCCACCGCCGCGAGGGAAGCATCAATCCACGGTGTTGCAATCACCAGCCGCCCAGCAAGCCATAGAGACCAGAGTCCGAACAGCTCGATCCCTCTGACGGGCGGTCGATCCGTCCAGTTGGGAACGGCGGTCAACATGAACCCCATGATGACCGCGGGCAGAAATCCAAAGACCATTTCGTGGATATGCCACAGCCTTGGCGGGTAGTGAACTGTCAGTGTCTCGACTCCACTGAACATGAGCACCCATAAGGGAACGGCAATTCCGGCAAACAGGGCTGCGCTCAGAAAGAACGGCCGGAATCCCATGGAAAAGAACGCCGGCCCCCGATAAGGGACTTCTTGATCGCATGCGTGGCTCATCGATACAAACGGGCACGGTGAGAGCCCACCAGGAGAACGACTAGATCGGCCTTTCTGCTTTCAGATGACACGACTGAAATGACGAAATCATGCGTTACCGCCATCCCTCTCCGCTGGTTCCACCGCCGAACCCGCCCCAGTTGCCGCCAAATCCTCCCTGCCCGGTCCCCCAATACTCCCCCTTTTGCAGGCGTCGGTACGGGTGGCGCAGGTCGGGGCGGCTGATAAACCAAAAGGTCGAAACGGCGACCGCGCTCAGCAGCACCGTCAACCAGAATCCCAGCCCCTTCATGTGCGTATGGGGGAGATCGCCGACGCGAACCTCCTGAGCGGGAGAAGCCAAGGCCACTACGGTTTGATAGAGCCCCTCTCCAAACTCGCCGCGTTCGATCGCCGGAAACAGATACCGATGGCCCACCTCGTATCGTACCTCCGGTGTGATGATCGGTATCATCCGACGTCCCAACGCAATCGCCGCCTGCCGCTCCCCGACGGCGACCAGCAGCATGATGCCGTGCTCTTGTTGAGTGGAGCCGATATTCCATTTCTCATACAGCCTGGTTGCATACTCATTGGCCGAGGGAAAGGGGTTGATCGTCGGAACCGTCACCACGACCATTTCGACGCCGGTTTTCCGTTCCAGATCCTGGCACACCGAGCGAATGCGCTCTTTCCACTCGCGATCCAACACTTGAGCGTGGTCGCTCACGTAACCGAGCGGACCGGGAAGCGGAATCCTCTCTTTGAGATGCTCGTAATAAGGAGACTGGCCGTACCCCGTTCCCGCCGTCATGAGACTCATCGCCAGGACGAAACCGGTCAGGGGAAGCAAACGATGGCTGAACCACACCGTTCTCATGACCACCCCGCCTGTAGCTGTCCTAGCCGCCGTTCGACCGACATCACGAATCGCCCCAGGCTCTCGAGATAGCGATCCACCAAACGCGGTACCTCAAGTCGCCCCGGCGAGCTATGACCGCGCTTAAGCGACCAGGCCTCCCGCAAGGCCGCGAGATCGGTCTCGCAACAGATTTCCAGATCTTTGAGCAGCGATTCTCCATCGAACAGAACCGGTCTGTCCAAGAGGCGTTGAACGCCTCGCAGCACCGGCAGCAACGACGTGATCGACAGGCACAGCAGAATCGTCAAGGCTTCACCTGTCGCTTCTCCTTCCACCAATCGCTGCCGGAGACGTACCAGGTTTCCCCGCAGCCCCTGCAAGACTTCACCGGTCAGATGACGATGATCAACGACGAATCCAATGAAGGGGTCCTTCCCCCACAACAGGCGATGGCAATCACGAATGTCCTGGCACTCAAGTGGAAAGACAACCGCCGAGGCCAGGAGGTCGTCCTTGGTGAGGAACAACGGCGCCACGATCTGTTCCTTGCCCCACTTCACGTGCAGCGGGACGTACTGCTTCAAGACGGACAGCTCGCAGGACGACACAACTAGCAGAATGTTCAGATTTGACCGGCCCGGCAAGAAATCCCCCCGCGCGGCGCTTCCATAGAGCACGATCGCTTCCAATCCATTGCCAAGCGCATTGACCACATCTTCCACATACGACCGCAACAGGTTGCGGGTTTCATGTGGCAGCCCTTCAATGTTAATGTTCCCCAGTGAGACAGCCATGGCCTACCCAATATCCTGCACGGCTCGACGATGGGCATGAGGGTCGGGCAGGAACCCCGCCGCCATGAAGCGGTCAACCAGGCTGAACGGCGGCCTGCTCCGCAACCCCGCCGTGGTAGCCAGAATGCGATAGCGCAGCCGGGCGTTGCGATCCAACGTCTTGAACACCCGATCCCGCAAAAAGCCGATCACGGGGTTGCCGGTGTTCCAGAAAAACACCTCCTCATCGGCCAGCCGTTGCAACATCGTGACCTGTGGTCGGCGCAACCGTTCGAATTGCTTTAACCGTTCCGCCGAGCAATCGTTCGCCGCCAGACAGTCGGGCAACAGATCAGCCAGCGTGACGGCGTCTACCATCGCCTGCATCCGCCCTTGCGACGCATGCGGGTTCATCGCATGGGCGGCATCACCGATCAGCACCGCGCCGTCGGCGACCCACGTCGGAGTTCGCACCCGGCCGGTCGGTAAAAACGCGGTCTGACTCCAATCCGTCAACCCTTGAAAGATCGGCTCATCAGGGGGACTGATGGTCGTCCAGGCCCGTTGCAACGCAGGGATGCCTTGAGCTTTGACGCGGTCGTAGGAGCCGGCGTCGATCATGTAGAGCAGAAACACACGGCGGCCCGCGGCTGGAAATAGTGCGAGAATCGTGCGCGTGCCCACAAAATACTTGGCCTCTTCCATTGGAGCTGGCGCCTCGATGATGGCGATCAGATAGCCTTGGGGATACAGATGCACATCGGCAGGAATGCCCAACGCCTGCCGGACCTTCGAAAAGGCTCCGTCGGCACCGACCACCATCTTGGCCCGCACCATGATCTCTTCGCCTTCCCTTTTGGCCATCAGACCGACGACCCGTCCGTTCTCCCGCAATAGACTGACGAACGACGTTCCATACCACAGTGTCACAGAAGGTTGGGCTCGTATCACATCGAGGATGGCATGATGTGCGACATTGGGCAGGGTCACCACTGCCCGATTGTAGGGAGGCGGCAAGTCGCCATAGTCCACCGTGCAGAGCCGTTCGCCGCCCACCCGACAAAAATGAAATAGCCGAACCGGCCGGACCGAGTCGGCGGGCAACTTGTGCAACAAGCCAAGCTGATCAAGCACCCGCTGTCCGTTGGGCTGAAGAATCTCGCCGCGCAAACCGCGCGGCGGCCCGGCGGCCTGTTCCAGCACGATCGTGTTGATCCCCTTGCGAGCCAAGGCCAGGGCCAAGACCGCCCCGCCTCCCCCGGCGCCCACCACCGCTACATCCGCTTCTTCCGTTTTCACCTCAGACCTCGCCACGAGGGGATCCAATCTTCGAATCTGGCTTGATCGCGCCACATCGACAGAAACTTATCCCGCGCCTTTATGGACAACTCTCGATCTCGGATCACGTCCAGCCGCTCGTCATTATAGCGATTGCCGCTACTGGTGTGATTCATCGAGCCGTTCATATTGATCTGGTCGTCGATGACCACTTGCTTCAGATGCATCAGGCCGTCATGCCGATTGACTTTGACGGGGACACCGGCCTCCCGCAGAGCAGTCATCGCCGCCCGCTGCTTGGGATCGTTCAGACGTTGACGATCCGTGATGATTCGCACGTCCACCCCCCGCTTATGCGCGGCGAGCAGAGCCTTGATCGCGGGGGGAAACGTCATCCCATATACCGCCACATAAATATACTGTGTCGCCCGTTCGTACATCCCCACCGCCCGTTGCAACGGCCTGTCTTCCGGCGCGTACCACACATCTACCGAAGAGGCCGAGACTTCCCTGGCCCACGTTGTCGAGACGCCACTTCCCAACCGTCCGGGGATGACGACGCAACATCCGATCCACAAGAAAACGCACAGCCGTAATCCGTTCATTCAAGATCAAAGAGCGCGCGAAACTGCTCCTCCGACGCCTCCCAGGCCTCGGGTGCATGCGTTTGAAGCCATCGTCCCAGAAATTGTTTCTGCTCCGGCGTCAGCATCTGCTTGATTTGGTGGGACCGCCCTTGAAGCGGCTGAAGAAACCCCACGCGTTTCGCCACATCCAACGCGGCGGTTCGGACATAGACGGTGGTCAATGTCGCGGGTTTATCCTCCTCGCCTTCGCCCTGCACCCAGACGGACAAAAACCGCTCGAGCGTCAGCCCGGCACTGTCCAACGCCAGCTCGATATCATGGAACACTTCGTTTTCCGATTCGACCATCGGCCTACCGTCGCCGACCCGAAAGAGAAAATTCTTTTTCCACATGATTTAGGAACGGCTCCGGAGCTTCGAATCAAAAACCATTTCTTGCCGAAGGCTGGTCCCGGACTTCTCACCTACGGACAGAAGAAAGCGGCATAGTGGAGAGGATGTCTTCCAAAGTCAAGCAACACGCCGGACCGCAGTAAACGAACTCGCCTCCTCCCCCTTCGCACACGCGCGACCGGCTTCCAGCTTACCGAAGGATGTCGCCTTGCGTTCTCCTCCTGGCCCGAAAACCGGTCGGCTCATCTTACGTTTCAACAATGGCCCTCGCGCACTCCACCTAAAGACCATCACCTTGACAACCGTGGAGCCCCTTTGTTACGTTGGCAAAATCCCTAATCTCTAGGCCAACTTGGGAGCATTCATGCAGGTCAAAATCAATGGAAAACTCGAGGATGTGTCGAGCGGAACCCTCCTTGATTTGCTCAAAAGCAAGCAGATTGAACCGCAGATGGTCGCGGTCGAGGTGAACGACAAAGTCGTGGATCGCGACCGCCTGGCGACGACTCCCATCTCCGATGGAGATCAGATCGAGTTCTTGTTCTACATGGGAGGCGGTCGATGATCTCCGGTCTTCATAAGGACATCACCGAGCTGATCGGTCGGACCCCGCTGGTTCGGCTCAACAGACTCTCGAAGCCTGACTCCGCAACGATCTACGGCAAAGTTGAATTTTTCAACCCCGCCGGCAGCGTCAAGGATCGGATCTGCCTCAACATGATCAACGAGGCGGAGCGCCAAGGGAAACTCAAACCAGGCGGGACGATCATCGAGCCGACCAGCGGCAACACCGGCATCGGGCTCGCCATGATCGCGGCGGTTCGCGGCTACAAGCTGATCCTCGTCATGCCGGAAAGCATGAGCATGGAGCGGGCCAGCCTGCTGTCATCCTACGGCGCCCAACTGGTCTTGACGCCGGCGTGGGAAGGCATGAAAGGGTCCATTAAGGAAGCGGAGAGTATCTTGGCCCAGAATCCGTCGTATTTCATGCCGGATCAATTTTCAAATCCGGCCAACCCGGCGATGCATCGCATGACGACGGCGGTGGAAATCTGGGACGCCCTGAACGGGAAGATCGACGCCTTCGTCGCCGCGGTCGGAACGGGCGGAACAATTACCGGGTGCGGCGAAGTGTTCAAAGAAAAAAACCTGAACATCCAGGTCATCGCCGTGGAGCCGGCCACATCTCCCGTCCTGTCCGGAGGAGATCCCGGCCCGCACAAAATTCAAGGAATCGGCGCCGGTTTCATTCCCAAGGTATTAAATCGTAAGATTTTAGATCGCGTCATCACGGTCACCGATGATGAGGCCTATCAAACGGCCAAGCTGCTGGCAAAGAAGGAGGGCCTCCTGGTCGGCATTTCGGCCGGCGCCAATGTCTTTGCCGCCCAGAAAGTCGCCGACGAATTGGGGCCAGGTAAAAATGTGGTGACGATTCTCTGCGACACGGGCGAACGGTACATCAGTATCGAGAAATACTTTAACATTTAGTCGGCCGCGTGCGGCACTCCGCGGGTCCGGGCCTTGAACGTCGAGGGCACATCGCGTTTCAGGGGAAACAGGCGATTTCATGGATTTTACCGAAGAGCAGATCAATCGCTACAGTCGGCATATCCTGTTGCCCGAAGTCGGCGGGAAAGGGCAAAAGAAAATCGCCAAGGCCAAGGTCTTGCTCGTCGGCGCGGGAGGATTGGGATCCCCGGCCGCCCTCTACCTGGCCGCGGCCGGAATCGGCCGACTCGGGCTGATCGACAGCGATGTCGTCGATTTGACCAACCTTCAGCGGCAAATTCTCCATCACACGCCAGACGTGGGTCGCCCCAAAGTGGTCTCGGGGAAGGAAAAGATTCAAGCCCTCAACCCCGATGTCACAGTGTCGACCTATGAAGAGC
>JANDJJ010000087.1 GCA_024330945.1 Nitrospira sp.
TCCCCATGATTGCCTTCCGGCCCCGCCAAACCGAAGAGTCGCTCTTTCAAAATCGGGTCCCGCCCGTTCCAGAGCGCGAGTGCAAAACACAGGCGCGCACGCCGGTCACAGATCCCAAGCAGCCCGTCCTCCCCCCAACGATAGGCTCGACTGCGCGCATGGTCATGGGGGAAATAGTCCCAACAGGTTCCGTCGGCGGAATAGTCTTCCCTCACCGTTCCCCACTGCCGTTCGGAGAGGTAGGGTCCCCATCGTTTCCAATCCCGCTTCCGTTCCGCCTCCTCGTTCAGCCGCTGCGCTTCCTGACTCCTCTGGGTGGTCTTCGCCATGATCGCCTCCTGTCTTAACGTGTTGGATGGCCGAACGCCACCGGGTCATCGAGCGGAATCGGCGGAGGCGCCTGATGGACTTCTCGCTCAATCCACACTCGCGCCGGCCCTTCCCTCAGGGACGCACCGGCCCCTCGGAGCCGGCTGGATACTCCACCAGCGGCACCGCGCCGTCGTTCCAGACCTGCAGGATCGGCTCGACGATCCGCCACGATTCTTCCGCTTCATCGTCGCGAATCGATAGGATGGGATCGCCTTCCAAAATATCAAGGAGCAAACGGGCATAGGCCGGCAATCCCTCGGCGGAGAGCGGGGTGTCCAATTCGATGCGATCAAGCTCGCAGAGCTCTCCCGGCTTGTTCACATTGACCGCGAGGGCAATACGATCAGGATTCAATTCGATCTTGAGCACATTCGGCACCGGTTGGGTTGCTTGTCCGAAAGCCAAATGCGGCACGGGTTTGAAATAAATAGCGATCTCGCGACGATCTTGTCCCAAGGCTTTTCCCGTGCGCAGCACGAACGGGACACCGGCCCATCGCCAGTTATCGATCGCAAGGGTCACTTGCGCAAACGTTTCTGTGTGACGTTCCGCACGCACCCCCGGTTCTTCCACATACGGAGGGATCTCCCTCCCCCCGATCACACCTTGCACATACCGCCCCCGGACCGTCTGCCGCGTGACTTCGTCCGGCTCAAGTCGGCGCACGGCCCGCAGCACCGCCACCTTGTTGTCACGCAATGACCGCTCCTCCAGCGCATGCAGTGGTTCCATGGCGACCAGCGCCAGCAGTTGCAAAAGATGATTTTGAATCATGTCGCGGAGAGCGCCCGTGGCATCGTAGAATGAAGCCCGGCCGGCCGCCGTGATCGTTTCATCCCAGATGATCTCGACCCGTTCGATATGGTGGGTGTTCCACACCGGCTCGAAGATGCGATTGGCGAACCGCAGCCCCAGGATGTTCTGCACTGTCTGTTTCCCCAAAAAATGATCGAGTCTGAAGACGTCCCGCTCAGGGAACGACTCGTGGAGCAGGCGGTTCAACGATTGCGCCGATGCGAGATTTTCTCCAAACGGTTTTTCCAGCACCACCTTGCTCCCCTTGGGTATCTTCAGCGCGACCAGCGACTCGATGGCGGGGGCAAACAAGGAGGGAGGCAACGCCAAGTAGGCCACCAACGGACCGGTGATGCGGCTCAGCGCGTGAGCAAGCTGATCGCGATTCGTCACGTCGGCCCGGCAATAGTCTGTTTGTCCGAGCACCGCCTCCCGGACAGCCACGGGACCGGATTCCGCAAATGGCGGCCTTTGTTCGAGGTGGCGTCGGAACCGTTCGGTATTCCACTCATCTTGCGCAATCCCCAGCACCCGAAACCCCTCCGGTAAGTTGCCTCCTTCATGAAGGCGGACGATGGCCGGCATCAAGAACCGCGACGTCAAGTCGCCCGACGCCCCGAAAATCACAAGAGTCTGAATCATCCCGGCGCCTCCCTTCTGCCTCTCAGGTTTTCCGAGCCCCCCTCAATCCGACCGGTCCGACCGGCTTGAGCAACGCCCGGGCCGGCGCTCCTTCGCCGCCGGGGCGGTTCATCGCCCTATTTGAATTTGGCCACCGCTGCATCAAGGGCCGACTTGAGGTCATTCCACGCATGCTCGGCGCCGGTTTTGAGAATTTCCCACGCCTCCTCGCTCGCGGCCTTGATCTCGCCAAGCTTCGCCTGCGCCGCATCCCGCTTGGCTTTGAGTGATTCGAGTTGCTTCATGTATTCGATCTTGGCGCTCGCCTCCGCCTTGTCGGCCTTGGCCTTGAGCTCGTCGATTTTCGCGCCCCATTCCCGCAATTGCGCTTCCATTTTTTCGAGATAAGCATCCTTGAGACTCATCGGAGTCCTCCTTTCCTCAGCACATGGTTACAAGTGTCGGCGACGATGCGGCTACTTCGTCGCCTCCTCGGCCTTTTCAACCGCCTCTTCCACCTTCTCCTTGACCGCCTCTGCCGCATCCTCGACTTTTTCCTTGGCCTCCTCCATCACTTGACCGGCTTTTTCCACGGCTTGATCGACCTTCTTTCCGGCTTGCTCGGCAGGCCCTTCTTGTTTGCAGCCGATTCCCACACTCAGCATTGCGAGTGCGATCATCATCGAGAGACTTCTGGTTCCACGTGCCATCTCTTCCCTCCTTTTGTTGGTGATAGATTCGCCAGCCCCTGGCCCACGCCTCCCATTGAGGGATCGCCTCGGAAGGCCGCGTCCATTCCTGGGAGCCGGTCCACAGCCTTTGATCCCTTAACTCGGTTATTCTCTAGCCCGTCCGTCCTTTCTTTCGGAGCAACCGCGCCAAATTCACCCCGCTGGAGATCACACCGATGTGACTGAATGCCTGGGGATAGTTGCCGAGGAACGAGCCGGTCGAGGGATCGATTTCCTCAGGTAAGAGCCCGAGGGGGCCCGCTCTGGCGCAGAGGGAGTCATACAATTCCAGCGCTTCATCAAGCCGCCCCTGCTTGGCTAAATTGTCCACCAGCCAAAAACTGCACAGGAGAAAGGCCCCTTCGTGACCGGCGATGCCGTCGGGCGATTCATCCGGCAGATACCGATAGAGCAGCCCCTTGCCCGCGCCCAGTCGCTCCATGATCGCCTTGGTCGTCGCCACCATGTGAGGATGGTCTGCCGCCACCACCCGACGGAGCGGCAACGTCAAGAGACTTGCATCCAATCCTCCCCCACCCAGATGTTCCGTGAACGATCGCCTGTTGTCATCCCAGGCCTCCGTCAGAATCGCTTCCCTGATCTCCTCCGCGGTGGCACGCCATTGGTCGAGAGAGCCAGGAAGCGAAAACCGCTCCGCCATTCGGACGGCACGGTCCAACGCCACCTGACACATGGCCGCCGAGTAGGTAAACGGCCGCCCGCTCGTGCGGACCTCCCAGATCCCATGGTCCGGCGTCCGCCACTCCCGCCCGGCGGCCTCCGCCAATTTTCGGAGTCGATCCCAAAGCGGAAGGGGAATGGTGCCATGATGAGCGGCCCACTGATAGGCGCAGTCCAAAATTTCTCCGTAGACATCGTGCTGGTGTTGCGCCGCAGCCGCATTGCCCCATCGAACCGGCGCGGAACGCCGATAGCCTTCCAGCTCGTCGTCCTCCCGTTCCTCGGGCGGCCTCCGCCCGTCGAGGTCATACATCACGCTGGGCCTTCCGTCGCGATCCACCGCGTCCAGCACCCACCCGAGAAATCCGGCCGCTTCATGCGACAGGCCGATGCGATGGAGCGCATAGACGGAGAAGGCCGCATCCCGCACCCAGGCATAGCGATAGTCCCAGTTGCGGGTTCCGCCGATCAATTCCGGCAGCGAAGACGTCGGGGCCGCCACGATGGCGCCGTTCTCGAAGTGATCCAGCAACTTGATCGTGATGGCCGAGCGGCGAACCAATGGTTCCTGAGGCCCGTCATAGTTCAGGTGGGCGAGCCACCGCCGCCAGACTGATTTGGTATCTTCACGCAACCGTTCCGGATCAAACGTTGAGGCCGACGAACAGGACTGCCTCCAGTTGAGCAGCAGGTGCGCCGACTGTCCGGCCTTGAGCGTCACCACGGTACGGAGCCCGGCGAGGGGAATGGTGGACGAGAGGTGCAGACAGAGATCGGGCCTGCGATGGCATCGAATCCGCAGCCCCCCGACCCGGGGCTCCGCCTCCGCTCCGCCACGGGGCACAATCTCAACGATCACCCGAACCGTGCCTTCCGTCACCGTCGCACTGCGCAGCAGTTCGCGGCGAGTCACCGAAAGATCCTCCGTCAGATCGGCGCCGGCGATCAACGGACAACAATCCACCACCCGCAACGTCCCTTCCGCACACCGCATCTCCGTCACCAGGATGGGACTGTCCGGCTCGTACCATTGCGCCGCTTCGCGCAACTCCTCAGGCGCCACACGAAACGAGCCTCCACGCTCATGGTCGAGCAGGCTGCAAAAGATCGGCGGGGAATCAAACCGAGGCGCACACAGCCACGCCACGGTCCCATCACAGCCGGCCAGCGCGGCGGTCGCGCCGTCCCCCACCAGTCCATAGTCCTCGATGGGAAGATAGCCGTCGGTTCGACGGAGCGGCTTGAAGAGTGGCTCAACCATCACCGGACTCCTGCGGTTTTCCACGTTCCAGATCCACCTTCCACATCTCCACCACCGTGATCCCCACGGCGACGACCATGGGGCCGACCACGATGCCGACCAACCCAAAGAATTGCAACCCGCCCAACACCGAAAAGAACACAAGCAACGTGTGGAGGTTCGAGCGCCCTCCGACCAGAATCGTGCGCACGAGATAATCCATGACGGCAATCACCACGCCGCTTCCGATCAGGACGAAGGCCTTCCCGTAAGCCCCCTGCCAGAGCAGGTACGCCGCGGCCGGCATCCACACCAACCCCGCGCCCACCAGCGGCAGATAGGCCAGAACGGCCATGATCGCCCCCCAGAGGACAGCGGACGGCAACCCCGCCAACCAGAACGCGAGCCCGCCCACCAGTCCTTCCAGCAGCGCGATGACCGTATTGCCATAGACGGTCCCCTTCACCACGTCATCGAACCGCTTGGCCAACACCCGCTGACGTTCCGGCTCGATGAGATTGGTCGAGCGCAGCCATTCGATCAGCTTGTCCCCGTCGCGAAAAAAATAAAAGGCGCACAGCAAGATGACGGCCAGTTGCACAAGCGCATAGAGCGCGTGGGTGACAAGGCGCGTCACCTGCTCCACCAGCACTTTTCCCAACTCCGCCAAATTCTCCGCGAGACTCGCCCGCAGATTCGTCCCCGTCAGACGCTCCAGATTGGCCATCGCATCAAGCGGCGCCGACAAGAACGGATAGTCGCGCCACCCATCAAGCAACGGCCGGTCTCCTTCGCGCAAGGAGATCACCAGCGCTCGATAGGTCTTGGTCATGTCCTGCGCCACCACCAACGAGAGATACACAAGGGGAACAATGACGCCGACCGTCAGCACCGCGCACATGACCAACGCGCTCACGGTGCGGCGGCCGCCGCTGACTCGAACTATCCACCTATAAATGGGGTTCAGCGTGTAACAGAGCACGCCCGCCCACAGGACCGGAGAAAGAAAGGGACTGAGGAGGGCCAGGCTCAGCGCCAAGATGCCGATCGTCAATCCGATGCGAACAGCCTGGGCCGTCCGACCGTCCTTGGACTCCCGAACCGGTTCCGTCATCCCCGTTCATCCATCGGCGAAGCACCTGGGCCGTCTTCCATCGGCAGCCTCACGTCGTCGAGGACGTTCGGAGGCGATGAGACCATCCGGTGACATCCCGTTCGATCTTGCCCGGCAACTCAAGCTCCATCTTGGCGGCCAGCACCCGCAACAAATGATCGCGTGTGATCATGCCCACCAGCCGATCTCCTTCCACGACCGGCACCTGGTTGATGTCCTGCCCCTCCAAAAGCTGCAACACCTCCAAGATCGGGCGATCCGGCGAGACGACTTGGACGTGGGAGACCGGCGTCATGGCCTCTCCCACCGAAACCCAGGGCCAACGGTCCTGAGGGACCGCCTTGATTTGATGCAGGGTCACCAATCCCTTCAACCGATCGCCGTCGGTGACCGTAAAACACCGTTGCCCGGTCCTCAGCACATGCTCTCCGACCAACTCCGCCAGCCTCATCCGCTCGGACACGATCGGACAGTCACGGCTCATCACATCCTCGGCCGCCAACCCGCTCAACACGGACCGGACGCTGACTTGCACGACGCTTTCCTGCGCCGCGTTCATGAGGAACCAGCCGATGAACGCCAGCCAGAGGCCGCTGAACCAATTGGCGGTGAAGCCGGTCCAAATCCCGAAGAAAATAAACACGTAGCCGATCCCCTGCCCCGCTCCCGCTGCAATCTTCGTGGCCCTCGTGAGGCTGCCGGTCACATGCCACATGATCGCGCGGAACATCCGCCCCCCATCGAGCGGGAAACCCGGCACTAGGTTGAACACCGCGAGCATCACATTGATCGACGAGAGCCAGTCGGCCAGCGCCGCGAGGCGTTCAAACTGATCGCCCGCGAGGATGGCAACGACTCCAAATCCGACCGCCAACAGACCGCTCGCGATCGGTCCGGCGATGGCAATTTGAAACTCCGTCATCGGCCGATCCGGTTCCCGGCCGATCTGCGCGACGCCGCCGAACACGAAGAGCGTGATCGATCGGACCGGAATCCCCTTCGCCAGCGCGACGAAACTGTGGGCCAGCTCATGGAGAAGAATGGAGACAAAAAACAGCAGGCTCGTGGCGACACCGACCGCGTACTGTTCGGCTGTCGTCCAGTGGGGATGCTGGGCGGAAAACCGAGCGGTCAGCGAAAAGGTGATCAGTGCAAAGATGATGAACCACGAATAATGAATGCCGACGTCGATGCCGCGGATCCTGGTCAACTTGACCGACTGGCCGATCATGCTTCACCTCCTTCACTTCTACGTTTCGGCTCGTTCCGGACCGACGAACCGAATCAGTCGTGTTCTTCCATCGGCAGCCGTTCCACTTTTCCCGCGAAGCTCGCATACACCCACGTCGTGTAGGCGATGACCAACGTAATCTCGATGCTGAACCAGATGAGACCGATTTGCAACCCATAGGGGGATGCCGCGCCGTTCCGCTTGCGGCTACAGGATCACGGACGACTGATTCGGCCTGCCCGCCAGGCCGCCCACAGCAAGTAGAGGAACCCCATCACCCCCAACAGTTCCAGGATGTGAATCAGGTGCCACCCCTCCGTGAGTTCGACCTCCAGCATCACCAGCGCCACCGTCGCAACGAGAAACACCACGATGTGGCGCCTGGGCATGCCGATCATTTCGCGGAGCAAGGCGCCCAGCCAGGTCGATTGCCGTTGTGGTTCTTCTTCCATCATCATGCTGTTTCTATGACTTCCTCAAAGTCCGTTATCGGAGGTCATCCCGAAACGCCAGTTGGTTCAGTCTCGCGTCGTCGATCGCTTTGCCTCAAATCGGTGCTCCGGCGTCTGCTTTTTCACCCTTCTCGATTGCCGTTCCTTCACGGTTGTCCCCCTTTCGAGTGTTGCAGACGGCGCAGGGTTTCCCGCGCGATCCAGATTTCTTCATCGACGGCCGTCACGTAGGCGGGCACGGCCGTGTCATCAGGACTGATGCAGACGGCAGAGCCGGCCGGGAGTGTGACCGCCGCGCTGTTTTTCTGTTCGTCAAGCCGGAGGCCGCACCAGTCCATCCCTTCGCAAATGCGAGTGCGGATCAGCGGCGACCGCTCGCCGATCCCGCCGCTGAACAGGACGGCGTCAGCCCCGCCCAACACCGCCAGATAGGCCCCGATGTATTTGCGGACTCGGTAGCAGAACACGGCCACCGCAAGTTCGGCGCGCTGATCGCCCAGTTCCCTGGCATTGAGGATCTCCCGCATGTCCGACCAACGGCCGGACAGCCCTAGCAAACCGGACCGTTCATTCAACTGGCGATCGATCTGCTCTACTGTCAACTCTGTGTGGCGTACGAGGTACCCCACAAGCCCCGTGTCACAGTCGCCGACCCTGGTCCCCATCACCAATCCTTCCATGGGAGTAAACCCCATGGACGTATCGATCGAACATCCATCCCGAACGGCCGTCGCGGAACAGCCGCTCCCCAGATGGACCGTAATCAACCTGGTTCCCTCGAGCGACCGCCCCGCGGCCCCAGCATAGGCGGCGGCGGATGACGCATGCGCGATGCCGTGAAACCCATAGCGCCGAATACCGTATTTCGTGGACCATTCCTCCGGAATCGCATAGGTCGCCGCATGATCCGGGATGGTGCGATGAAAGGCGGTGTCGAAGACCGCGACCATGGGCACGTCCGTCCCGGCGACGGTGCGAGCCGCTTCAATGGTCGCAAGGCAGGCTCGATTGTGCAGCGGCGCCAAGTCCGTCACCAGCGCGATCTTTTCCAACACCGTCTCGTCGATCACGACCGTTTCCCGAAACCACGCTCCTCCGTGCACGACACGGTGCCCCATCGCCTCCACTGGACGTCCTCCCAGCAATTCCAAGATCCACTCGACGGCGCTCCGATGGTCGAGGATCTCCCGCTCCCGGACTGGCTCCTGAGTTCCATCGGCCGTCATGATCAGGGTCGCCGTACCGCCGATCCGCTCAACCATCCCGCGCATCAGGGGAATGCCTTTGCCCGCTGCACCCGGCTGCTCACTCGTCCCGCTGTGTTCAGTTGGATACCGGACCAAAAGAAACTTGAGCGACGAGCTTCCGCTGTTGAATACAAGAATATTCCTCTCAGACCTTTGCCCCTCACCGCCCATGATCCTGTCGCCCTCCATTGCCGACCGGTTCCGTGGAACAGCTCATCCCGTCATGTGCCACGCCCTCCGGCGCCGATCCGGCCCCGTTCTCCCCAACAGCCTCGGCGCTCAGCATGATAACCGCGATTTCTTGCGTAATCTCTTCCTGTCGAAGCGCATGGTATTTCCGCGTTAAGTCCCCGGTCTTCTTCTCCAATCGTTGCAGCGCCTGGTCCATATGCTGGGAGCGTCTTCGATTTTCCGCCATGAGCGAGGTGTAGAAAATTTCGTGCAGCACCGCAAAGAGATATTGATCGAGCAACCGTGTCGCGACGAAAGCCGGTGACATGGTGAGAAGAGGAGGATGGGCATAGGAGGTCCGAGGCCGGCCGAATTCACGAAACGGACGCCGGAGGACGACGACTCGGCCATTGTCGCCGCTTGCGTCGCCGCTCCCGTGCGACAACACGGCCACATCCAGTCGAGCATCGGCGGGACGACGCCGCCTCAACTCATGCAGGGCGTCCACCACTTGCACCAAGACCGACGGGACCTCCTCCGTCACACTGGGACCGGCTAACACCACATCCGGTTTGAGGCCGCCCAGCTTCATCGCCAACTTATGGCCGACCGTCACGAGCAACGGCACATGATCGCCTCCTCCCGTCGTCTCTTTCGCTCGACATCGATTGAACTCGGCAAGCAATAATTCGTTAAAGTCCCCGCAGAACCCCCGTTCGGATCCGATCAAGAGAAAGACCGGGCGGCCCCCCTCCGTCGATGGGAGCAACGCTGGATAGAAACCGAAGAAATCCGCGGCGGCTTCTTCGATGCCGACGACGACCCGCTGTTGCGTCGAGAGAAAACGGTTCAGCTTATGGACCTCCATGAGCGCCAGGTTTTTCA
>JANDJJ010000088.1 GCA_024330945.1 Nitrospira sp.
CGCCCTGGTTACGAGGTCAGGATGGTCTTCGATGTCCGGGACTTGAGCGGCCAACCGGCCCACGACCTCGGCAAACACCTGAAATTCCTCCCTGCTAAAATGCAACGTGATGGGGCCGTAGGTGAAGTGCAGCTTCCCGCAGCCGCAGATGTTCAGGCCTGCTTGTCCCTGGCGATGAATGACATTGTCCATGATCTGTCTCCTTGGTGGTGGTGGTGATGTATTCTTCGATTGCCGGCATTTCCCTGGTTCAACGAAACGAGGCCTGTGGCTTCGCCCCGAGGCGAGCGGGGCTATGAATTCATGACCTCCTCCCTTGTGTCCGCGATGGTGTCTCTGGCTGTTACGCGACCTGTATCTTGGGTTTGGCTGAGCGTGACAATCTCTTGAAGGGCGCTCAGCCCGCGCTCCGTGAAGTCATGGACTAGGTGATAGCGGAGGAGGCCTGTACGATCGATCAGGAACGTCTGGCACCGAACCGGTGTCCGTCCGGGCACGACGCCGAACGCACGGTGGAGGCGGCACAAAGGATCGTACAGCAAGGGCGCGCGCGGTGTTGTCGGGCGGTCGATCCAGACCCGGTGCAACGGACGGGTGCCGGAACTGACGATCAGCAGCGTGGTGTCGAGCCGATCGAAACGGTCGGCCTGATGGTCGAGGAATGCCGGTTTCACGATGCCTACATAGGGAAGGAAACAGAGCGCCGTCCAGCGGCCGATCAGCTGCACCGAGTCGAGATACGTCAGCCGGCCCGCCACCAGGGCGGGCGCTCGAAACCGTAGCATGGGGTCGCCGATGTGCTTCATGGAATTCTCCTTGCCGAGCGCGCTGAGCAATTCCGACCAGCAGGGCCGAGGTCGTTCGCGCTAGCTCGTCTCCGAACGGGATACGTTGTGAGAGGCGGCGTGTCGCGCGCGCGATACCGCCGCCGTGCCTGGATTCTTCATCAGCGACCATCCGCAATTGACGCATCGCCATCGGTCGGTGCGACCGTAAAAATCCAGCGATTGCTCCTCGACCGCCAGACCTCCGCATTTTGAACAGGTCATCGGGCTCCTTTCTCGTCACGTGAAACGTTGTTCGTGAAGCGTGAAGCGCCTGACATGCGTGAGACAGACCTCGTGAGGCGTGAAGTGTCTGAATCCTGAGACGCGATACGCGTCACGCGCCGTCTCCTCATTCCTCGCAGTCCTCCACCCTTCGATTGACGAATGACTTGTGACGATTGACCATGATGCCCACGAACCCCCCTGCGATCCATGTTTGCCGTGCCATCCGGCTCCCCCGTGTCCACCGCTTCACGAGATACGTTTCCCGAATGACGCGCCACGCCTCCCGGCGCTCGACCTGTGTTTGCAACCACGCTCATTGCAGCTCAAAAATGAGCAAGGCGACCATCGGCGGCACTAGTCCTGCGAGAACCAGCCATCTTCCTCGCCGGGTCAATCCGTATTTCCCTTTCAAGATGAACAGCCCGGTCAGGCTCAGGATAATCAGCGCCAGTGCGAATACGTCAGAAACCCATTTCCATCCTTGCAGCCGGTTGAGGTGAAGCGTGTTGACCTGATAGATGAGTGGTCTCCGCGCAACCTTCTCGTACGTGCCTTCTCCCGTCGTCAGATTCACGTGCAGCGACGCGTTGTCGTAATAGATCTTGACCTGATCGGCTGTCGGAAAGTCATAGACTTTATAGGTGTCTTCATGGACGAGTCGCCCGAATTCCGCGATCTGTTCTGGGGTCATTTCGTCCTTCGTCAGCGGATGAGGCAGCGACACCGTCTGCTTCATGATGACAAAGTCCGGATTCCAATCGCCGATGTGGTTCACCGCGACGCCGGAGAGGCAATAGGCCAGGAGCAGTGAGACGCAGGCATAGCCGATGTCGCGATGCACCGCTCTGTTCAACCTCGTTATAGTCTCCTGGTTGAACCAGGAGACCAGTCGCTTCATCCCCATCGTCATCGCTTGGCTTGCGACACTTGCCGGATTTTCTCGGCGTACTCGGCGGTTACGGACACCACCCAGCGTTCGACATCGGGGTCGGGAAGAATCGCGTCGGGTTTATAGATGACACGATTCTTGTGGTCTGGCACCTTAGCGATGCCGTCGCCGATGATCTTGATCTGAAACATCTCATCATGCGCGACCAACACGGGGACCACGAGGGCCGTGGCGGCCGTTTTGAGCACCGCGTTGATCGCGGCGGTCGTTTCTTCAGGCTTGTAATTGGCGATATGGCCGCACCAGCCGTAGGAATAGCCGACGATTCCCGTACGGTTCCTGATGAAATCCGCGACCTTGTTGAACAGCTCGACCCATTCCTTGTCGTAGGTTTCATCCCCGTAGCCGATCAGGACCATCCCCTCATGAGAGGGATCTTTCGAGAGAGCGAGGACTCGCCTTAAGAGATTCTTCTGAAGAATGTCCGTAAAATCGAGCGGCGGAGTGAGATGAGGTGTTGCCCAAGGCGTATAGCGCTGAATGTTCTCGATCTTGAGCTGGTGAAGAGAACGAGGATCTTCTTTCATGCCCAGAATAGTCGGGATATCGTCGAACGTGTGGGGACTCACCGTGAGGAAGATGGGCACGATAATGACGTCGGTAACGCCGTCGGCGTCGAATTCCTTCATCCTGGTGGCAATGGAGGGTTCCGTATACTCCATGAAGGCTGTCTTCACTCCCTTTACGGATGGGATGGCCAAAAGAGCGGGGGTGACGGAGGATTCCAATTGCAGCAGGGCGTTGCGCCATGTGGCGGAACGAGAACCATGATTGACCAAAAGAACGCCGATTGTTTTCGCACCGTCGATGTCTTGGACATTGGCAAAACTATTGCTGGCGAGCAGCGCGGTCAGGAGCAAGATGATTAGCCAGCACCCATGGCGAGACATAGCGCACCTCCTCAGGTTAAAGGGATGGCAACTTGTGGAAAAGCAAATTGGGCCGACTGATTACCTCCCCTGGTGGAGAATGGCCAGCATGACTGCCAGTAGCGCAGATCGATTGAGGAGCTGAGCCGGCGGCATGTACTGGTGTTTGCTGGCTTGTGATGACGAGCCTCACGCCGATCTTTTTGACGGTCATGAGGTGGCAGTCTCCTTCGGGGAATTGATCCAACAGCTTTCGAATAACATGGACATAGACGTCAATCACGTGGGCTCCGATGGCAAAGCCGCGTCCCCAGACGCGAGCGAGCAACTCATCTCTTCGGCACACGGAGGGATACGATTGCATCAAGGCCTCGAGGATCGCGAAGGGTTTGGCGGAAAGTTGGACGGGCTGCCCAGCAATGCGTACCTCGTGCCGATCTCCGTCTAATTCGATCGCTCCGACACGATAAATTTTTTGCGAGGGCACGCTTCCTGCCCGCCGTCGCACATATGCGCCCACCGTCGCCGTCAAAAGGCGGTCGCCGTCTTCCATAAAGTGCACGCCGTCGATGCCACAGGCCAGATCCTCGATGAAGTGGTCATCTGAGTAGGGGTAACCGACGGGAATCACGGCCATGAGCAACACACGATGGAGTGTCGGCTCCGTCCGCAGCACCGCCCAATGCTGGAGTCGGCGATCGATGAGAATGAGTGAGGGGAGCATCAGTGATGGTAGAGGCTGCTGGCAGAGCGAAAGCACGTCGTGGGGGGTAGCGCATCTCTCCACGGCGTGTCCCCTGCGGCGCAGATACCTTGCTACGTTTTCGGCGAAGATGGGGTCGGGCGAGAGCACGACGACGCCACACGATGATGCTGTGGGAGCTGGTTCCTCACTTGTGTTGACGATCGTCAGGCGTGCCTGCTCCTGTGTGGGAAAGGGTGGGAAACAAAGAGAGCAAGGGGTCGATCCCTTGGCCGGTGCTCTCTCTTGTTGGACAACATCTTTCATCGGTGCCATCACGGCTTGCTCCGCGCTAATACGACAGTGTGACAAAAAATCGGATGTTGTAGCCTGGCGCCTCCTGCCCGATTCCTCCGCCGAAACCGTTGTTCAGGAAATACCGGGTGTTGGTGATGTTATCGGCTGCGACGTTGACGCTCAGCCAGTGAAAGGGCTGATACGAAGCGAACAGGTTATGCAGCACGTAGCCGGCCTGGTTGCCGATGATGAGACCGACGTTGCAGGGGGAGACGATTGACCCGGTAGAGCCGGTGATCACCCGGCGTTGATCGACCGCGCGCAGCCGGTATCCATATTCGAGCCGGTGGCCGAGATCGCTGCGCCCGATGGTAAAGACAAGCGTATCGCCGGGCACATCGAAGAGCGGGTGTTCTCCCTCGCAGATCTGCTTGCCCCTGATACCTGAGAGATTGAGGGAACTGAACCAATGTTCGGTTTGGTACCCCAGTTCGACCTCCAGGCCTTCCCGATGCTCTTTGCCGTCTTGAGTGAACCCCGTGCATATACGATCCTCGGGCGGCAGCGAAACATTAAACGGTTCGCACCGCTTGCCGGTGGCCGTATGGGCGAGGAGTGAATAGAGGGTGTGGCTCACGTGGCTGCGGAAATACACCACCTTCGCCGTCAGGATGGAATCCGGAGCAAACAATCTCGGATAGGACAATGACATGCCGATCTCGTGGTTGCGCAACACCTGTGGACGATAACGATCACCACAAACGCCTGAAGGGGGAGCGAGATTGCCAAAGAAAGCTCGGTTGCAGCGGCTGAATGGACCTTGCGTGAAGTATTCATCGACCAGCGGCGGCCGGAACGCTTCGGCGTAATGATAGAAGAGCGTGAACGGACCGCGTAGCACGTTCCAGGCTATACCGGCGGTGGGAACGGTTCTGCCGAACTCGATTACCGGGCTTCGTCCTTCGGCTTGCAAGAGCTCGCGGGTCTGTCGGGCATTGACCTCGACACGATAAAAATCATGACGGAGGCCGGCGGTGAGGCTCACCTGACCGATGTCGAGGCGATATTCGGCCATGAGGGCCAGAAAGGATCGTGTCCCCGATGGCTGGCCCAGGTTCTCCACCGTCTCCCACGTTCTGGTTACAGGGTTCAACTGTACGGTGGTGGCGGCACGGCTGTTGCGGTTGTATTGGACCCCGTATGTAATTGTATTGAGCAGGGGGCCGATCTGTGCTTCGGTTGTGTTGGTCAGGTTGAGCGTGGCAATGTGATAATCCCAGAAATTCGTGGGCGAGTCGGGAATGGGGATCCCGGTGGCGTCCTGTTTGTCGGAATCGGTGACGCTGGTCATGGTATAGCCGACCGTCCCTTTCAGATTGATCCAACGGGCCAGCGAGGTGCCGTTCGGCGTGTATTCCCAATTCATGGTGGAGGTACTGTCCTGCACAGCCCGCCGTACAAAGCCGAACACACCAGGAATCCCAATTGTCGCGTCGAACGGTTGTAACGTCTCTTCCTGAAGATAGGTTTCTGCCAATGAGAGGCGCATGCCTGGTTGTGGGCCATAGGTTGCTTTGGCCAGAACACTGAGGCGATTAGCGGTGGTGTTCGGGAGCTCCTTGCCGCTTGCCGTCCTGATGTTGTCGGAATCGCGCCAGGCCGCGTTGGCGAGCAGGTCAAACGATCCGAAGACCTTTCCATAGGCGCTACCGGAGACGAGCTTTTCCATATTGTTACTGGAAAAGCCCGACTTGATCCGGGCCCCGAACCGTTCACCGGGACGGAGCAGATCGGCGGCATCCTTGGTTTGCATCTCTACCGCTCCGCCGATGGCTCCGGAGCCCTGCAAGACGCCGGCCGGTCCACGTGTAACCGCGATCTCCTTGAGCAGTTCAGGCTCCACAAAGACCCCACTGCCGAACCGATACTTTTCAAAATTGCGCATCGCACCATCGAGCTTGATGAGGACATCTTCCGTGTTGCTGAAGCCGCGGATGTTGAACTTCATGCCGCTCATGAGCGGCCCACCGTTGATCGACACGCTGGGGACGTCTTGCAGGACGGTGAACACATTGTCGGACTGGCGGCGGCCGAGTTCCTTCGACGTCACCGTCGTGCGCGACCGGATCGGATCGATGTCCATGGCGGCGCGTCGGTCTCTCACTTCTACTTCGTCCAGCATGATGGGGAAGTCCTGTTCATCGTCTGGGGTCTTAGCCTGTGGTCCATGAGTCTCGGCTTCCGTTGCAGCCGCGACTTGATCGGCCGTGTGACCGGCGCCGCTCCCCAGTGATGAAAACTGGATCAAGAACATGAGCAGCCCCACCCGTCCCTTGTAGCGTGCTCGCACGCGTGATTCGTTCACGTATCGATTGGTAGTGGCGCGGCCCTTGAAGGAGAGCCGCGCCGGTGAATGTGGAAGGAGGATGGTCGCTCACGGCGTGTGTTTGGCTCGTCTCGCCAAACCCGCAAGGCCGACCAACCCGGAGCCTAACAAGTAAGCGGCACCCGGCAACGGAATCGGCGCCGGTGATCGTGCCGGGCCGATGTCAATGGAAAGTTGGTCTAAGCTCACGGAACTTCCGATGGCATTCCAGCTCAGGACGAACGGTGATGAATTGGGGACGTTGAGCCAGCTAACGAGGGCCTCTACCTCAGATCCTCCGAATGAGCCGCCGACGGTGCCTCGGAACAATTCAGTATAAGTGCCGGGTATGGTGTTCAGCGCGAAGCCGGTGAAGCTCCGTTGAAGCGTGTCGTCGAAGTTGCCCAACGATCCTATGCGCAGGTACACGTCGCGGACATCGCTCGATGACCCGCCGATGCCAGTGATGGTGAACTGGAATTGCGGTGGAGCAGCGAAGCTATAGATGTTGCCTCCGCTGGTGATGAATGCGGTGCCGGTCAGTTCTTCCAGTCGGTAGGTGCCACCGCCGAAATTGGCGACCTCTGGAGTCGTATCGACGATGGTGGTTGGGCCACTATCGTCGGTGAAGCTGTTCCATTCGGCGTAGAGAGAGCCGGGGGTAACACCTCGCGTCCATCCTGATGGACTGAAGGGTGTATCCCACGTCGCTTGCACAGCCTGAGCTGTTGGGGGTTCGGCGACACATACTCCAAGGGCGATTACGATCAAAGCGTATCTGGTTCTCATGGTGATATCTCCTGTTTGTGGCATTGATCGTCACACCTCACCCGCAGAGGCTATGCGATCAGGTCCTGATGGTCTTCAGGCAACGGGCTCACCCCGTCTGCCGCGTGAATGAGACGGTCATCGTCGTTTGGTTGCCCACCTCCTTTCTTTGTCGGATGCCCTTTCTCTCCTAAGACGGGAGCATCCACGATCAATCGGTACTGTTTGTTGCAATGGAGGATGATCTCCTTTTGCCCGCGTTTGAGCAGGCGGATCTCCACGCGCATCTCCGCGAACCCCTCATGGGCGATGAGGTCGTCATATAACTCGCACATGCGCGACTTGACTGCTTTGTTATGAACATATTCGGACATCCGATATTCCTCTGTGTTGCCCGTGTTCACCGCTCAGCAGTCTCCAAGAGGTGGGTTTGCGAGGACTGTTCGCCTCGAATCTTGGTCAACTCGGTCGTCATGCGTTTCAGGCCGTTCTCCAGCCACCGGGTCAAGATGGGATCGGCCAACCCTTTTTCGTTGATCTCGTAGGGCAATCCTTGGAGCATCTTCTTGTAGGGACCTGCACCGTACAGCCGATGGGCAATCACGAGGACGCGACCCTGCCGGCTGGCGTTTTCAATAGCCTCCCGCACTGTAGCGACGGCTTGCGCGCGTTTGTCTGGCCAGTCTTCTCGCACAGTAAAGGCGTTGATGTCCTTGATCTTTGCGCAGTGGAGTTCTTGGCGGAGGCGCGCGATGTGCTCCTTCATGATCGCAAGCCACCGGCTGTCACCTTCGTCAGTTCCTTCGCCATGGGCCAGCAACAAAACAGTTTCAGTGGTTGGATCTTTACTCAGTTCAAGGATTCGCTGATGCAGGATCATGGCAATGTCGGGGTTGTGCTCATAGCCACCAAAGGTCGAGAAGGTGGCAGCGGTGCGAACCTGCGGCGGAGTGCTATCCGGACCATGGTTATGAGCGTCTGTTGGAGGATGGTCGCTTAGACCAAGAATGTAATCGGTGATCGGCTTCATTTGATGGTCCAAGGCGTACATCCGCACGAAGATGATGTGTCTGATGCCGCGCTGCTCCAGACGGGACACCGCATCTTGGATGATCAGGGGGTCGCCCATGCCGTAGGCCATTTCGATCGCGTATGTGTTCATGAGCGGCTGAATCATCGCTTCCACAGCGTCGTTCCACGGCTGGGTCGATCCGTGCGGCATGATGACGACACCGATCTGGCCCGCAGCCAACGGTGTTTCACGGTTGGCGGTTTTTTTCAGCCACAAGAGGACATTTGGATGCGGCAGCAACTCTTCCGGTTTGTAGACGATGTGTGTGTCTTTGAACTGACTGCCGAGCCAGGCCGTCAGCGACATGGATGAGTCGAATTTTGGTCCGATGAAAACGGGCACGAGCAACGTTCGTCCCTGCTTGACCGCTTGAGCAAGGATGTGCGTCTTGATGGTCTTGTTTTTTTGATCGGCACCCTCGGCTTCCCGGTCGTAGTAGACAACCGTTTCAGCCTCGCGGAACGCTTGGTAGCGCCTGACGTATGCCGACAATTTGTCCAGATCAGCCTTCAACGCCTTCTCGTTGACCTCATCCGTCGCCCCGGTTCCGACAAGGATCAGCCGTTCCGATTTAGGGTGCTCACTGAGCGCAGCGACACGGTCGAGCACGATTTGGCCGATGAGATAATCGTGCGCCATCGCAGGAGCCCATCGGACAGGCAGACCTTCTGTGTAAGTAGGAAGAAGTGGTTTGACTCGTTTGAGCAGAGGATCGGCGTCGGAAAGAAACAGAGGGATCGCGACGATCTCCGTGACGCCCTTCTGTTTCAGCTCTTGGACCGCGCGCGTGAGGTAGGCGGCGTACTCGCCTTCCACGCCGGTATAGTCTCTTCCGACTAAACCGAGTGTGGCCGGGTAGGAGTGCTTAAATTCGTCCACGAGAGATCGCACTTCCCGGTTTCCAAGAAATCCTCGATCGGGTGCGATCACGAGGAATCCGACCTTGAATGGAGGGGCAGCGGCCTGTGCTCCGCTTGCGCCGAGAGGGAACAACATGACCGTCATGACTATTGTCATCGCCTTCCTGAACATGGCCTTCCCTCCTTCGTGTTTCATGATCCAAATGTGTCGAGCCGGTAGTGAATGGGGGTTGTGACTGTAATCTTGGGTTTGCTGAGATTCTGTGTGAGAGGGAGGAGACAAGCCTTCTGCACCAACTCCCAGCACGTCATCATCCAGCGCCCCGTAACCGGAGTTTTTGTCACCACCGCCTTGACCCAATTGCCGTTTCTGTCGATTGTCGCCTTGACGTCCACGATCTCTTCCCATCCTCGATCATCCTCGCCGGCGAGCCAGAGAAGGATAGGC
>JANDJJ010000089.1 GCA_024330945.1 Nitrospira sp.
CGGCCAACCGCAACCCGAACGGACTCGACCGCACCCGGGAGATTATGTCTCCGGCAAGAATCAGGACGGAGCCCGATATCCTCGGCCATCTTGGCCCGCGAACGCATCGATCCAAGGGCAAACCTTTCAGCCGCGCTTGCCATCTCGAACCGGGTCTCCAAATGCGCGCGCTGATCCCCCTGGAAGGATGGCAAGTGCGGCACCTGTCGGCTGCCCGATGATTACACGCCCGGGGCTTTGAGGTACCAGTTATTAACCGTCTCATAATAATGTGGACTATGCCGCATATTGTGTGGTTTCGGTCTGGAAATACGCGCGCACGCGATCAGGAGACTTTTGTATAGACCGGAGATCACTGATCACTTCGCGTTTGAGGTGCTCAGGGCTGGTAATCACCTTGCGGCCGATGGAGTTGTTCTTGACGTCGTTCCACACACCCTCGTCGGGATTCAGCTCCGGCGAGTACGGTGGCAGGAAGAAAAGCCGCAATTTTCCCTCCGTCGAAGCCACGAACCGCTGGACCATCCGAGCCTTGTGCGCCGGATGGCGGTCGACGATCAGGAAGATCGGACGATCGGCGTTGTAAAGCAAGCGCTTGAGGAACTCGACGAACGTCCGGGCTCCCACGCTCCCCTTGGTTACCATGAAGCGGAACTCTCCCTGAGCGCTGACGGCCGAAATCAGGTTCAATCCGAAGCGCGCGCCGGTGCTACTGACTACCGGCGTGCGGCCCTTCGGCGCCCACGTCGTTCCTGCATGATGGTCCGACCGCACCCCGGCTTCGTCGGCGAAAAATATCCTGGCATTGGCGGTTTGCGCTAAGGCGCGGATCTCCGGGTACTCGTGCTCGATCCAGCGCCGGACATCTGCGGGACACTGCTGATAGGCCCGCCACACCGGTCGCTGCGGCGTCAGCCCGAGCTGGTTCAGGAGCCGACAGACCGAGGCCTTGCTCAGTCGGACGCCATATTTCCGGCGGATCAACTCTTGCACCATGCGCGAGGTCCACAACGCGAAGGTGAACTTCAACTGCAGCGGGTTCTTGGACGTTATCGTGTCATAAAGCCAGCGCAGCGCTTTGCCGTCCAGGATCGGCGGCCGGCCGCCGCGTTTCTTGGCATCCAAAGCGCCCCACCCGCCGTGGCGGTACAGCGCCAGCCATGTGTAAACGGCTGCGCGCGTCACACCAAGGGTTGCCGCTACGCTCGAAGGGGACTGACCCTCCTGAACGCTTGCCACAGCACGCTTTCGTAGTTCGGTCAACGTCTTATGATCCAATCGCCTTGCATCTCTCTTGAACATGCAAGGATCATAAATCAAGTATATACAAATGTCAAGCCTATTATGAGACGCTTAATAACCTAGCGCCAAGAGAACTGCGGCCATGACGCCGATACAGGTAATTCTCGCTCTCATACTATCTCTCCTTTGGGTACATCGAGATACAAATGCTGCGACGGCGTGCTTATCACATGCACCAGGTCTGGGGGCAATAGGTCAGGACGCACTCCATCCACAGGCCGTAAAGACAAGTATCGGAGTAGTGATAGAGTCAATGGGGGATGCAGAGAAGGTTATTGCTGCAGTCTTCCCATTGACACCATTCGTAGGTGCAGTCGAATGAGTATCTGACTCCGCAGCTCAGGCGGCAGCATCCATAATGCCAACTACAGTCCTGAGCGCGAACCGGCGCCACAGAACCCGCTGCATAGCCCAGGAACAAGGAGGTAATCAATACACCGATGACCGTGGTTCTCTTCATCGCACACCCCCTGATGACATTAGGACTGTTGACAGCAATGATTTCTCAAGGAGCCGACGCCCTCGGCAGAGCGTTGAACCTCGGGCCCGAAATCGCCTGATGTGCACATCCCGGATACTGATCGCGAGTCCGGCGTAGCTGCACTTGGCTCTTTGGTCAGCGTCGCGGCTTATCGTAGGTGTTCCTCGCGCACCGTCCTCACGACGGCCCGCGACGCCGTGGAGCCGATTTTTCATATGTGTAATACGCGCACCGGAGGAAATCGCGTACTCGAATCGTCAAGAATGCCGAGTTCCCTCGACTCGAGGCCGGCGGGGTCCATCCGTTCGGTCGGGCTCGAACCCGGGTGGGCGGTCGCGCCGCCAGCAGATGAAGGCGCAGAAGTTCCGCAGCGATGGCCCACGGGTAGCTCTGACGGCGGGGCCACGGAATCGGCAGGCGTCGCACGGCCGTTCATCTGATCCGCCCTACCGCGGCTGGTGCACACGGCGCGCGGACCATGCTCCGGCCGCCCTTCCTAGCGCGCAACAACACATTCTGCACGCCGTCTTTGGATAAGCCGAACGCTCGGATGCGAGAGATCTGCGCGGCCGGCAGCCCGTGGAGAAAATGCAGGCGCAGGATGAGCCGGTTGCGGATTGAGAGTCGGGCCGACTTTGCTTCAACTGCCTTTTCTGCGAGTTCGAGCCCCTCGCGGATCATCAGCACATCCTCGGCGGAAGCAATTACAAGACGGTCTGTGCTGTCCCCCAGCATACGCAAGTGGCGCTTATAGCAAATATCATGCCTGGCGGCATCCAGGACGACGCTGCGCGCGATCACAGCGAGATAAGCCGAAAACTCATCCTCGGTGTTGCCTGAAAACCTCTTCAGCAGGGCACACTCCTTGTCGATCAGGCGCACGATCACGCATTGGATGAGATCTTCTTCCGAACCGGCGACGGAACGGTCGTCGAGCCTTGAATGAAAGCCTTTTGGGGTTGCTCGCTGCGAGATAGCGCGGATCGACCTCCTGATCTTCGGCACGATTCTGGCGAGCAGCTCGTGCCACGCCGCGTGATCGTCGCGGTCGGTGAGACAAACTCGCAGTAAGGCGGGCGTGCTCGGACTTCCGGCGCCTTCGTCTCCTGGGCGGGGCATGATGACGTATCCTTGCGACGTTGCTTAAGTTTTAGCATCGTAACCGGATCAACGGCAATCGCGCCAACTGCCGGGTGCCGCCACTACAGGGAAATTTGGGAAAGATACGCGTGAGCTTGGGTGCAATCAAGAAAGCGTATGAAGGCAGCTCGGAGTTGTATCCCGCCTGTCCCAATCGAGGGCGGCGGCAAGCTGCCGGTTCGGCCGCCGGGATGGTCCAGGTCTGCGGACAGCCGGCAACAGACACAGCATGGCGAGTGCATCGGGCGCCGGGCCCGGCTGCGCCTGTACCCTGATGGGAGCCTCGGCTCGGAAGCAAGCGTGTGCGCTGGCCTGCATGGAGTGCGCGGGCGATACCGCGCACCGATCGCTTGCTTCCGGATCAAAGTTCTTGCACCCGTCCGGGTGCGCCGGTGAGGTTCCGTGCCGAGGCCTACGGCGCCCGGGACCTGCCCCCTCGCTCGAGAGATCCGAGATTCGGTGTACGAAGAACTTGCTCCTCCCGATTCCGGAATTCTTCAGAAGAGGAACTTCACGGCGAACTGGATCTGGCGTGCCGACCCGGAATCGCCCGGGCTGAAACGTGTGTTCAGGATCTTGCCGAAGGAAGACGTTCCCACGATCCTGCCCGGCTGCCCGAAGTTCGGGTGGTTGAAGAGATCGAAAATCTCGGTCCGGAACTGCATCCGGAGATTTTCCCGGAGCTTGGTGACCTTCAGGATCGAGAAGTCGAAGTTATGGAACCCCGGGCCGATCACCACGTTGCGCCCCAGGTTGCCGAAGACCGCAGGACCGCTGCAGCCCGCCGCTCCAGGCGAGCAGAAGGCTGCCGTATCGAACCAGCGGTCCGGATCCGGCTTCGCGAGCTTCCAGTTGCCGATGACGTTGGCGCGGCGCGTCGCCAGTCCCGTGGGCCCCGCGCCCTGAACGATGATATTGACCGGGTTGCCCGATTGGAAGGTCGTGATGCCGGAGATCTGCCAGCCTTCGACCAGCCGGTTGCCGCGGAAAGGAAGCTCGTAGAGATAGTTGATATGGAAGTGGTGCCTGGCGTCGAAATCGGAAGAGCCGCGCTCGTTGCGCAGGTTGTAACTGTCCTGCGCGACCACTCCCTGCGAGTTCAGGGAGTTGTAGTCGATCGAGTGGGAGAGACTGTACGAGGCGCTGAACTGCAGCCCGTAGCTCAAGCGCTTGCTGGCGCTGACCCAGAGGGCGTTGTAGCTCGAGTTGCCCGGGCTGTCGACGGTGGCGATGTTGGAGTAGGAAGCGTACGGCCGGACGCCGTTGACCGGCTGGTTGATGTTGCGCGACATGCGCAGGTGCGTGCCCTTGGAACCGAAGTAGCCCACCTGGACGGCGAGGTCGGTGACGATCTCGCGCTGCAGGTTCAGGTTCCATGACTGGATGTAGTCGTTACGGAAGTCTCGGTTGATGTTCGCCGGGCTGAGCGTGGGCGTGGCGGCGGCACCCGCCAGGGGATCGCTGATCAGCACCGGCTTGGTGGCCGTGGCGACCGCCGTCGAAGGCACCGCAAAGGGCGGGTTGGTCGCCAGTCCCGTCACCGTGTTGGTCACCGGCTGATCGAAGAACAAGCCGTAACCTCCGCGCAGCGAAGTCTTGCCGTCGCCGGAAGGATCCCAGGCGAAACCGACGCGCGGCCCGAAATGTCGGTACCGCGTCTCGTAGACCTCGTCGAGACCTTCGCTGCCGACGCGCACGAGCGCGCCCTTCGCCGGGTCGAAGACGGAGAACTTGTTGTTGACTTCCGACGGCGTGGTGTTCAAGTCCCAGCGCAGGCCGAGCTCGAAGGTCAGATTCGGGGCGAAGCGATAATTGTCCTGAACGAACAGGCCGAATCCGGTCGTGCGGATGCCGCTGACGACCCCGCCCAGGGTGGCGGTGAAGGTGTTGGCATAGCCGAGGGCGAAGTTATCCCAGCTGGTGAACACCATGTTGCCGACATTCTCGCTGAAGTTGTTGTTGTGGAAGCGGCGCAGCTCCGTACCGAAGCGCAAGGCATGTTTACCGCGCTGGTAGCTGACGGTGTCGGAAAACACCGCCACCGTGTCGCCGCGCCCTTGGGGGAAGGCCGCGGGGCCGCCGAAATTCACCATGCCCTGGATATTGATCGTCGGCAGGCCCAAGGGTCGCGTGATCCCGGTATTCATCCCGAAATCCAGCGGATTCAATTTGGCCATGGGCTCGAAGGTGATGTGGATGCGGTTGAATCCCATGCGATAGTCGTTGACGAGCCTGGGGCCGAAGGCGTGCGTCTCGCCGAAGGTGAAGAGCTGGCGGCGCGCCCGGCGCTGGTCGCCGAATCCCGGCACGTTGTTGCCCTGCAAGGAAGGCTCCTGGCGCAGATCGCGCTGGAAGGCATAGTACGCGTGCACGTTGTCGGCACCCGACAGGCGGTGCGCAATGTCGACCGTCCACTGGTCGAGATTGACCGGAGCCGTTCCGGAGCCGGCAAACCGGTTGTCGGTGCCGGCGACGTTGGCCGGGGGTATGAATTGCAGGAGCTTCTTGGCCGTCGGATCCGTCACTGCCGCCCGCTGGGCCGGCGTCGGCACGATGGCCGTCAGCGGAACCTTCTGGCGCTGGCGCAGGCCCTCATAGCTGAAGTAGAAAAAGGTCCGATCGCGGCCGTTGTAAATCCCGGGGAAGTACACCGGGCCGCCCAGGGCGCCCCCGAACTGGTTGCGCTTGAAAGGCGGGATCGGAAGGTCCTTGTTGTCGAAGTAATTTTTCGCATCCAGCGCATCGTTGCGCAAATACTCGAAGACCTCGCCGTGAATCTCGTTGGTGCCCGAGCGGGTGGCGATGTTGACGATGGCGCCGCTGTTGCGCCCGTATTCGGCGCTGAAAGTGGAATTGCTGGCCTTGAATTCCGACACGGTGCTGATCGACGGCTGGAAGGTGATCTGATTCTGCACCATGTCGTTCAGGTTGATGCCGTTGATCATGAAATTGACGGTATCCTCCCGGTTACCGGCCGTGTTGAAGGCGAATGATCCCTGGCCGCGCACGGGCGAAGTCAAAAACCCGCTCTGCGGCTGCACGACCGAGCCGGGCAAGAGCAGGCCGAGATCGACGAAGTGGCGCCCGTTGAGCGGAATCTCCTGGATCGTTTTTTCGCTCAGGACCTGGCCGACAGTCATAGTGGCCGTTTCGATCTGGGGCGGCGCGGCCTCGACCGTAACCACCTCGGATATGCCGCCGACTTTCAGTTGCGCGTTCAACACCGTGACCTGGGCCACCTGCACCGTTACCCCGGTGAAGACCTTCGCCTGGAATCCCGCCGCGGAAATCTCCACGCGGTAAATCCCGATCGGCAGGGCGACGATCTGATAGTCGCCCGTCATGCTGCTCACTGTCGAACGTTCCTGAGCCGTAGCCTCGTTGCGGGCCGTGATCTTGGCGTTCGGAATCGCCGCGCCTGTTTCGTCCGTGACCACGCCGCTGATCGTACCCGACGACTGCGCAAAGAGGGGCGCACTCAGGAATAGAATCACCAGAGCAGTAACAGCCAAACTTCTCATCATGCGGAGCTGGCTCATAAGCCTCCTTTCTGATTTCGGTGAAGCGTCCCCCGAAAGGGATGGAGCGGAATTCGCCGCAGGACGCGACGCTGATCGATGGCTTCCACCAGGCGCTCGCACTCCTTCCTCGATTCCGTCGCCGTTTTCCTGCAAATCCCAAGAAACGCAGCGTCATCCATTTGTTTTGTGACTTAATTAAGCAAGATATGTTCCAGGTCGATGCGCTCAGATCCAATCGAATAATTGATTGATAATATGGTGGATGCTTCGCTGCCGGGTGCAATCTCAGGTCATTCGCATTCAAGCAATTGAATGTTGTTCAATTTGTTGAATGACGCTTGGATGGATGCCGTGGCGGTCTAGGCGATCTCGATGAGCAGGTAGGTGGCGGCGGCTATGAGTGCGGCACCCGGAACCGTCAGGATCCAGGCCCATACGATGCGCCCGGCTATTCCCCAGCGGACGGCCGACAGGCGGTGCGTGGCGCCGACGCCCACGATCGCCCCGGTGATGGTGTGGGTGGTCGAAACCGGGATGCCGAGCATGGTGACCAGAAAGAGGGTGGCCGCACCGGAGGTTTCGGCACAGAACCCGCCGATGGGCTTCAAGCGGGTCATGCGCATGCCCATGGTCTTGACGATGCGCCAGCCGCCCAGCAGGGTTCCGAGCGCTATCGCCGCGTGGCAGGAAACGACCACGATCAGAGGCACATGGAATACGGCCAGGTATCCTGCCTTGTAAAGCAGAATCGCGATGATCCCCATGGTCTTCTGAGCGTCGTTGCCGCCGTGGCCCAGGCTATATAGGCCGGCAGAGACCAACTGGAGCCGCCGAAAGTACCTGTCCACCTTCCATGGGCTCTGGCGGCGTACGATCCAGTGGACGGCGATCGAAAACCAAGTCGCGAGAAACAGGCCGAGCAGCGGCGAGACAACGATGAAGATCATCACCTTCCGGAGACCGCTCCAGATTAGAGCTCCGAATCCGAAGTGCGCCAGGGCGGCGCCGGCGAAACCGCCGATGAGCGCGTGCGAGCTGCTGGTCGGCAAACCCAGATACCACGTGATCACGTCCCAGAGCGATGCGCCCACGAGACCCGCGAGAATGACGGTCAGTGCGGCGGCGTCCTCGTGGACGATGCCGATGCCGATGGTGGTCGCCACGTGGGTGCCGAAAACCAAGAAGGCCACGAAATTGAAGAATGCCGCCCAGGCGACCGCATACCGCGGCGACAGCACGCGCGTGCTCACGATCGTGGCGATGCTGTTGGCGGCGTCGTGGAAGCCGTTCAGGAAATCGAACACCAGAGCGGCAGCGACGATTACGACAACCAGCGCGGACATGGGTGCTCTGCGGGATCAGCTGTGCTTGATGGTGATCGCTTCGATGACGTTGGCGACATCCTCGCAGCAATCGACGGCCGCTTCGATGGTCTCGTAAATCTCTTTATATTTGATCACCAGCAGCGGGTCGTCCTTGTGCTCGCGGAAGAGCCGGGCGACCTGTTCGCGGATGATGCGGTCGCATTCGTTTTCCAGGCGGTTGACTTCGATGCAATGCCGCAGGGTCTGCTCGGGGCGCCGCAAGGTCTCCATTGCCTGGAGCGCCGCCCCGATCTCCTGCATGGCCTGGGCCAGGACATGAGCCATGCTGCCCAGGCCGGGCGGCACGCTCTGGATTTCGTAGGTCTGCATGCACTGGGCGGCCGAATTGACCAGATCGATGACGTCATCCATGGTCTTGACCAGCACCTGGATGTCTTCGCGGTCGACCGGGGTGATGAAAACCTTGTTGACGAGGTCGATGACCTGGTGGGTGATCTCGTCGCACTCGTGTTCGATCTTGCGGATATCCAGGCCGTAGTTGGGCAGGTGTTCGTAATCCTGGAGCAGCTTTTCATAAATCGTGCAGCCTTCGAGAATCTTCTGCCCCATGGTATTGAAGCATTCGAAGAATCGGCCTTCCTTGGGCATCAGCCTGGCCAGCATCGGGTACCTCCGTTCTGCGCCGCGCCGCCTGCGCTGCGACAAACGCGCGCATGCTAGCACAGCACGCAGGGCGTGCCAACATCCACGATGCGGACGGCCGGCCTTACCCTCCGCCCGGCGTTGCGTCGTGCCGCCGACGCGATCAGGCAAGCCTTGCGATGCGGGCTAGAACATCGTCGGCGAAACGCCGGATGCGTTCGCCGACGTAGCGGGCGAGGTCGGTATCCTCCCGGATCAGGGGCGTCAGATCGATCGCGAACGAGGCCAGGCGCGACCTGTCGACGCTGTGGCTTTCGTGGAATGTGGCATGGGCTTGCCGCCTTCCGGTGACGGCCAGATCGTAACGTTTGCCTCCGGCGATCTGCGAATCGAAAACGCCCAAAAGCGCCGCGGCGATGTTTTCGTGCCGGTCCAGGCAAAACACCACCTTGTCGCGATCTTCGAGCCAGTCCAGGTCTCTCCAGACTTCGCAGCCGTAAAGATGTTCGGGCCGGCGCTCCCCCGGCAGAGCCCGTATGGCGCCCAGAGCGCGCAACAGGACGGCCACGTGGGTATCGTGCTTGTCCGCGGGATTGTGGGTATAGACGACTTCGGGCCGGCAGCGCCCGAGGAGGGTCTGCAGATCGTTTCCCGCCGAGGGATCCGCCGGATTTTTGACCGTGGCGCTCGCGTGGTTGAGGAAGGCGACGGCCGAGTATTCGCCGACGCACGCGGCTTTTTTCTGCTCGTGCCTGCGCACGGCGCGCATTTCCGGATCGGTGTAGCTTGCATAGAGACCGGCGCGCGGGCTGCCGGCGCCGTCGGTGACGACGACCGCCGAAAACCAGCGGTCGCGGCGGCCGAAGCAGGCCAGGATGCCGTCGAGCGCCATGACCTCGACATCGTCGGGGTGCGCGGCTATGCAGAGATGCGTCGTGCGTGCCCAG
>JANDJJ010000008.1 GCA_024330945.1 Nitrospira sp.
CATTTCTGGCGTGACGATGCCCTTGCGGGCGTAGTGCAACTGCGTGACGTTTCTTCCGGGCTTCGCCCTCAGCGGTTTGCGGATGTGCCGAAAGCGTAGGTGCGCGAGTTTCGGATCGACGGCTCGCTCGCGGCCATACACTGACGTAATCCGGTCGAGTTCTTCCACATCGCCGCGATCGAGTACCCAGCGACGTCGCAGCGGCGGCAGCCCGGCTCGCAAATCAATCGTGACGGAAGGGTCTGTGTAGGGGCCCGACGTATCGTAAACGGTAATCGGTGGATTGGGAATCGGTGGGCCGCCGTTGGCGGAGCGGGTCGGAGTCAGGCTGATCTCACGCATCGGCACCCGGACTCCCGGGAACGTGCCCTCCATGTAGACTTTTCGAGAGGCGGGGAACGGTTGGGTGCTCAGTGGAAACGTCGAAACGGGGGCGGTCGAAATGCCCGGTTCATTTCCGTCGGCGGCTGCGTGTTGATTCAGACGGTCGTCCATGATGGAAGTCCTTTCGTGATGGAGCGCGGGTTTCAGCGCGGAACGTCAAAAAACCCACCTGATCGCCGGTCGCCGTGCTTCCAATAAAAAAGCCGCACCCCCCAGCTTTGGAGGTACGGCTGAATCCCCACAACGTCCGCTGTCTGTCCGGCTTCCCTACGCTGGTATTACCCAGGTCAGGTTGTGAGGGTCGTCCGATCGAGCGGACTCTCAGCCGTGAGGCTCCCCTAGCTATCGAGGCTGCATCATAGGTCTCGTCGAAGAACGAAGTCAATCGGCCATTAGCCCTATGGCGTGATGGCGAACCGTGACGTCACGGAGGCGTCTTCCGGCTCATGTTAGGAGTAAGGTCTCTTGCACCGACGCTCTTCGTTGAATGTATGAGGTCGCTGTCTGTAGAATCACGCTCTATCCTGTGGAGGAAACTGTGAAAGCAAACGTCACGGCGCCGAAACCGATCACCGAGTATCAATCATTGACGGCGGACGAATTGTTTGATCGGACCGTTGCGGCCAAGCAAGCGCTTGGCGAACGAGTAATGATCCTGGGGCACAATTACCAACGGGACGAAGTCATTCAACACGCCGATTTTCGGGGAGATTCGCTGTTGTTGTCGAAACTGGCCGCCGAACGGTCGGACCGACCCTACATCGTGTTCTGCGGCGTCCACTTCATGGCCGAGACGGCGGACATCTTGAGCCGGTCCAATCAGACGGTCATTCTGCCCGACATGGCCGCCGGCTGTTCGATGGCGGACATGGCGGCGATCGAGCAGGTCGATCAGTGTTGGGAAGCGCTCGGCCGCCTGATGCCGGTCGAGGAGACCGTAACGCCGGCGGTGTACGTCAATTCCGCCGCCGTCCTCAAGGCGTTTTGCGGAGAGCATGGCGGCATCACTTGCACGTCGTCCAACGCCAGGACCGTCCTCGAATGGTCGTGGGCGCGGCGCGAGAAGGTGCTGTTCTTCCCCGACGAGCATCTCGGTCGCAACACGGCGAACACAATGGGCATCCCTCGCGACGAGATGATCGTGTGGGACCCCTATCAGCCCAACGGCGGCAACACCAAGGAGTCCATTCGGCGCGCCAGGCTGATTCTCTGGAAAGGGCATTGCAGCGTGCACCAGATGTTTCAGCCCGCGCACGTCGAGTATTTTCGAAAACAATATCCCGACGGCCGCGTCATCGTGCATCCCGAGTGCCATGAAGACGTCGTCAACAAGGCCGACCTCGTGGGATCGACCGAGTTCATCATCCGCACCGTGTCGGCCGCGCCGGCCGGCACGATCTGGGCGGTCGGCACCGAGCTGAATCTGGTCAATCGTCTCAAACACGAGCGGCCGGACAAGAAAATTTTCTTTCTCTCCTCGACCATCTGCCAATGCGCCACCATGTTCCGGATCGACGCCGCGCACCTCTGTTGGGCGATGGAAAATCTGGCGGAGGGACAGGTCGTCAACCACATCGTCGTGCCGGAAGACGACAAACGGTGGGCGAGGATCGCGCTGGATCGGATGATGGCGATCAGCTAGCCCTGGCATGCCGTTTTGAGTTATAACGTCCTCGTATCAAGCGGGACCAAGACCACTTCTAACCGAGAACCGACAACCGGCGACGCGCAGTTCCTCTTCACCCCTTCATTTCATGGACTACAAAGCCACGCTTAATCTGCCAAGAACCGACTTTCCGATGAAGGCCAACCTGCCGCAACGGGAGCCTGAACTGTTGGCCTGGTGGGAAGAGCGGAAGCTCTATCAACGCATCCAAGAGGCGGGCAAGGGGAGGCCGTCCTATGTGCTGCACGACGGCCCTCCGTACGCCAACGGGCACATTCACATCGGTCATGCGCTCAATAAGATCTTGAAAGACATCATCGTCAAATCCAAGACGATGGCCGGCTTCCACGCGCCCTACGTGCCCGGATGGGATTGTCACGGCCTGCCGATCGAACATCAGGTGTTGAAAGGGCTCGGCGAAAAAAAACACCACCTCGATGTATCGGCGATTCGCGCACTGTGTCGAGACTACGCGGAGAAGTACGTGACGATCCAACGCGAGGAATTCAAACGCCTCGGTGTGTTGGGCGAATGGGAGCACCCCTATTTGACGATGACGCCGGCCTACGAAGCGGCCATCATCCGCGAGTTCGGGAAATTCGTCGAGCGGGGCGGCGTCTACAAGGGCCTCAAACCGGTGTTGTGGTGCACGCAGGATCGAACGGCCTTGGCCGAGGCCGAGGTCGAATACGACGACCACACGTCTCCATCCGTGTACGTCACATTTCCGATCGTGGTCGCGCCGCCGGTGTTGAGCCACCTGTTCGGCGATCTCGCGTTCCCCGGCGAGGTGCGCTCGGTCTCCATCGTCATTTGGACGACGACCCCCTGGACCTTGCCGGCCAATCAAGCCGTCTGTCTCCACCCAGACATCGACTACGTCTTCGTGCAGGTCGGAGACGAGGTGCTGATCGTGGCGGAAAAACTCTTGGAGTCCATGGCCAAGGCCTGTCGTCTCGGAGCCCATCATGTGATCGGGACGAGAAAGGGCTCGGCCGGCTTCGAGGGACTGGAAACGCAACGGCCCCTTTCCACGGGCCTGTCTCCGATTCTGTTGGGCGGGTTCGTGACGCTGGATCAGGGCACCGGCTGCGTCCATATCGCTCCAGGACACGGAATGGAAGACTATCTGCTTGTCCTCGATTACAACGCCAAGGCGTCGCCGGGCGAACGGCTGGAAATCCTGGCCCCGGTGGACGACGGGGGACGATTTACGGACAGTGTCAAGGAATTTGCCGGCCGACACGTCTTTGAGGCCAATCCCAAAATCGTCGAGCGATTGCAGTCAAGCGGACGGTTGCTGGGGCAAGGAACGATCAGCCATTCCTATCCCCACTGCTGGCGTTGCAAAAGTCCCGTCATTTTCCGCGCGACGGAACAGTGGTTCGTCTCGATGGAGACAAACGATCTTCGTCGGGACGCGTTGGCCGAGATCGAGCGGGTGAAGTGGATCCCGGCGTATGGTCGGGATCGCATCACCGGCATGATTGAAAACAGGCCGGATTGGTGTCTTTCGCGCCAGCGGGTGTGGGGAGTACCGATTTCCGGCTTCACCTGCGCCTCGTGCCGGACTTTGTTGGTGAACCCCACCGTGATCGAGCACGTTGCCGCTCTGGTCGAAGTTCATGGAGCCGGCGTCTGGTTTGAGCGGCCGGCGTCGGATCTGTTGCCGGATGGGACGGTCTGCGCCCGCTGCGGCGGGACGTCGTTTGAAAAGGAACGGGACATTCTCGACGTGTGGTTTGAATCGGGTGTGAGTTACGCCGCGGTGCTGAAACCCAGACGCTGGTGGCCCGCCGATCTGTATTTGGAAGGGTCCGATCAACACCGGGGATGGTTCCACAGCGCCTTGCTGGCCGGGGTCACGACGGACCGACGCGCTCCCTACAAGGCGGTGCTGACGCACGGATTCGTGGTCGATGGGCAGGGAAAAAAAATGTCCAAGTCCGCCGGCAACGTGGTGGCTCCGCAGGATGTCATCAAACAGTACGGGGCCGAAATCCTCCGCCTCTGGGTGGCGGCGCAGGATTATCGAGAAGACCTCCGCATTTCGCAGGAAATCTTAAATCACCTGATCGAGGCCTATCGAAAGATCCGCAATACCTGCCGGTTTCTGTTGAGCAACCTGTACGACTTCGATCCGGAACAGGATCGGGTGCCCTATGAAGAGTTGCCGGAACTGGATCGCTGGGCGCTCTTGCGGCTGGGGGAGCTGATTCCCAAAGTGACGAAAGCCTACGAGGATTTCGAGTTCCATACGATCTTTCACGCGCTCAACAATTTCTGTTCAGTGGACATGAGCGCCGTCTATTTGGACATCTTGAAAGATCGGCTGTACACCTTTCGAAGGGATTCCCACGCCAGGCGGAGTTCTCAGACCGTGTTGTTCGACGTGCTGACGGCGCTGACGAAATTGATGGCGCCGATTCTCAGCTTTACGGCCGAGGAGATCTGGCGGATGTTGCCGGATGCCGCGCGCAAGGGGCCCGATGGGTTCAGTGTCCATCTGGCTTCGTTTCCGGACGTCGATCCCAAGTGGGATGATCCGGCGTTGGGCGACCGATGGGAGCGGCTGTTGGAGGTGCGGGAAGCCGCGCTGGCTGCTTTGGAGGAACGGCGCCGGGGAAAACTCATCGGCTCGTCGCTTGAAGCCGGCCTGGAGATCGAGGCGAATGCCGAGTGGTTTGGTCTGCTCAAACGGTACGAGCAGATTCTGCCGAGCCTTTTCATCGTCTCGCAGGTGGAACTCAAAGAGGCCGGCGAGTTTCCGCGAAAGCCGGACTTTCTGGTGCGTGTGTGTAAGGCAACAGGCAACAAGTGCGAGCGGTGCTGGAACTATCGAGAGACTGTCGGTCGCGATGTCGAACATCCGACCCTGTGCGATCGATGCCTGGAGGCCATTCGTTGAACGGCTCTCCTTTGCCCCACTTCCTGTTGGCTTCTCTGACCGGCGTCGTCATCGCGGTCGATCAGATCACCAAGCTGCGCGTCATGCAGACGATGCGGCTGCACGAGTCCATTCCCATTATTCCCAATTTCTTCAGCCTGACGTACATCCGAAACCCCGGGGCGGCGTTCGGTCTCCTGGCCGGCAGCAGCCAGACCTTTCGCATGATCTTTTTCGGAGCGACCTCGCTGTTTGCGCTCGGACTGTTGAGCGCGATTCTCCTGCGGATGCCGGAACGCGATCGGCTGGGACGTTTCAGCGTCGCCGGAATTTTAGGGGGAGCGATCGGCAATCTGATCGATCGGATCAAATACGGAGAAGTGATCGACTTTCTGGATTTTTATATCAACGACTACCATTGGCCGGCCTTCAACGTGGCGGACTCGGCCATTACCGTCGGGGTGATCTTCCTGATCATCCATTTTTTCCTCGAAAAAAAAGAAGCCCCTTCTTCAGAAGGAGCTTCCGTCCCGTGAGGGGGCGAACCCTCTGCCACGGTGTCGTTCGTGTTGTGCGGAGAGCGGGTAGCAGCGATCGATCGCGTGGGCAGGCGGGTTAGGCCGGTAGGGGGACGATAAATCCTCCCTTTTCCCTGAATTGCTTCTGCTGCTCCGCCGAGAACATGAACACCGGCTCACTGTGGCAGAACTGGCACTCCTTGGAAGTCACCGACGCATCTGGCTCTCCGATGCTAGCCAAATACTCCTTGGCCAGCTTCAAGGCGGTGGCCTCGTCCGTCGTCATCACGTCGAAATGAATCCGGCCTTTCTTCCCCATCACCCAGGTGTCATACACGTGCACGGTATCCGCTGCCATGGCAAGAACTCCTTTCAGTGAACGATCGCCAGCACGGCGACGCCGAGGATAATACGGTAATACGCGAACACGCGCAAGGTGTGCCGCTGGACGTAGGATAAGAACGCCGCGATGACGGCCCAGGCGACCAGGAATGAGGCGAGCATGCCGATGCCGAGCGCCATGAAATCTTGATCCGTAAACGCGGCCCTGGCTTTCCACGTTTCGTACAGCGTGGCGGCGATGATTGTCGGCAGGGCGAGGAAGAAGGAGTATTCCGTGGCCACTTTTCGGTCAAGGCCCGCCAGCAGGCCGCCGATGATCGTGGAGCCGGACCGGGACATGCCGGGGATCAAGGAGGCGCACTGCGCCAAACCGATCCATGCGGCGTGCGAAAGAGAGACGTGCTCGAGCGTCGTCGTCCGGTCGGACCGTTTGATGCTCTCCACCAGAAGGATGATCATTCCGCCGAGGATGGAGGTGGCGCCGACCGTCCGAGGTGTGAACAGATGAGCGGTGATCCAGCCGTGCGCCGACAGGCCGACCAACGCGGCGGGCAAAAACGCGACGCCCAGGCCGATCACGAACCACAGGTGGCGGTGCGTTTGAACGGAAGTTTTCAGGCAGGCCGACCAAGTGGACGATCCGCCCTTTTTCACCAGAGCGCGAAGTTCCGCCTGTTCTTGCCAGGCTCCCGACAAAAGCCTGCCGATTTTTTCCCGCTCAAAGACGAGCACGGCCAGGATGGCGCCGAGCTGGATGGCGATTTCCGCGTTGGCGGCCGTCTCGCCGGTAAAGCCAAGGGCATGGCCGGCCAAGATCAGGTGGCCGGTCGAGGAAACGGGCAGGAATTCGGTTAACCCTTCGATGATGCCCAGGATGACGGCGAGCACGGGACCCCATTCATTCATAAGAGAAGCCTTTACGGTTGGACAGGGTTTGGCTGTGCGAGTGATCGCTGCGGGCCGATCATCACAGAGAGGCCGCCGTTCGTCAAGCGGAGGTTCGAAGCGCGCCATCGGTCGGGCACGACCGGCCAACCGCAAATCTATTGACAAAGCGGGGATGTTGGCATAATGCTGAAACTGCGCGCGTTCTCGCGCCGCGATGGCGATGAGTCGGAACGGAACAGGCTGTGCCAGCAAGGGACTCTGAGGGCAAGTAAGGGGAGGTTGTCATGAAGCGGAAGTGGATGGCTGCCATAGCGGCCGGCGTGCTGCTGACGACGGGATGTGTGTCCAATTCCAAATACCAAGAGGCGGTGACGGAAGCGGAGCACGTCAGGGAGGAATTGGCCAAGGCGCGGGAGCAGAGAACCGCTCTGGAGCAGCAGGTGCGGGCCTTGAAAGAATTGAACGCCAAGTACAGCAGCGAGGCCAATGCGGCCCGCGACGAGTTGCAGCGGCTTGAACACAGTCGGGACAAGGAGCGGGGCAAGATTGAAGGAAAGACCAGCGAGCTGGAAGAAAAAGTCCGGACCCTCTCGACTCAAAACCGCAATCTGCGCCAGGAATTGCAGGACGTGAAACGCCACAATGAGACGTTAAAGTCGATGGTGGCGCGGTACCAGAAAGAGCTGAAAGACCGGGCTCAGATGCCGATGCTCGCGCCGGCGCAGTCGGGTGCATCGGCGCTGTCCGAGGCTGCTCCCGCCGTTGGTATGGTGAATGTCAACAAGGTGTCGGCAAGCGACCTGGTCCTGTTGTTGGGAGTGAACCAGGAAGAGGCGGATCGGATCGTCAACAATCGCCCCTACCGGGTCAAAGGCGAGTTGGTGGCTAAGAATGTGCTGACGAAGGACGTGTTCGACAAGATCAAGGAACGGATCACCGTGAGTCAGTAGGCGAAGCCGCCAGGCCGTTTCCTTGTGAGTCAGTTCGAGAGGGCCGTTCCCATTGAGGGAACGGCCCTCTCGGTTTCTGTGACCGATCGCGACAGCGAGTCCGGTCTCGTGGATCTCCCGCTCATGCAGGATGCCCAGGAGACGTGAGTCGGCTGGCGATCTCGTCGAGCGAGCGAAACGAGAGACCCAGCGTGCGACAGACGAGTGCCTGCCGATCAAACCGATTCTTTGTGCGGATCAGATTCGCCAACGTGCGAAGGTCCACCCGCCCCCAGGTGGGAAGATGAAACACGGACAGTGGATAGTCGGTGCCGAACAGTAAACGGTTGTGGAGGTCTGGGCGCCGCCGCAGGAGCAGAAGCATCTTGAGCCGGTGAGGTTGGGTGAGGGAGGAAATGTCCGCATAGAAGTTGGGGTACGTTGCGCAGAGCGTGCGGAGCGTCGGGAAAAACCGCTCATACACTATCAAGCCGTAGCTGCAGGCGTGAGCCGCGATGACGGTGACGCCTTCGTCCAACGCCGTGCGGAGCCGATCCGGATCGCCGAGCGATTGATTGAGCCTGTTCAAACTGAACTCATACCCAACGTGGCTGAGCAGCGGAAGGTCGCATGCCATGAGCGCATGGTAGAACGGCCGATATCGCCGATCGGCAGGATCGAAGCCTTGGCTGTTGGGCAGGACCTTGACCAAGACCGCTCCGGCACCGGCGCAGCGATGGACCTCTTCGACCGCGTCTCTCCGGTGGGGATTGATCGAGGGGCCGGCCAGGAAATAGTCGGGATGGGCCCGCACGGTACGGAAGACGCAGTCGTTGGCGACGAGAAACTCCGTCCGGGACCGATCCAAGCGTCCCGCTTCATCGTACACCCCGTCCATTCCGAGTAAGACGGCTTTGTGCACGAGCCGCGAGGCTCGCAGCTCATCGAGCAAATCATCAAGGTATTTTCGATTGGCTTGCTGAGGATGGTGGGGAGAGATGTCGTGTTTCCAGAGAAGAAAACGAAACAGCGGGCTCTTGAGCATCCTCGGCGAAATATAGCAGCCGTTGTTGTCATCCGGCAGGGCGGCCAAGTGGACATGGCAATCGATCAGACGTTTGGTCGTTTCGGTCATCGGCGTTCTCCTTCGACCGCTCAGTCCCACGCCGGTCGAGCGCCTTCCACCTCCGGAGCCAGCATGGCCTGTTCCAGCACGATCATGACACCGCTCTTGTCTCCTCACCGCTTGAGTGAGGCATCGACACACGCCTCACAAACAAATGGCGCCGGCTCCCCCGCTCGGTGCTTGGGCACGGAGCGTTTGTCACATGATCGGGCGGTTTAGACCGGGCTCTTCGAGCCCAATCGTTCTATGGCGATCCGTTTTACGCCGCGCAGGTCCAGTTTTCCCGTTCCGAGCACCGGCAAGGCATCGACCTTGATGAAGTCGTGCTTGTTGGGAATGAACAGGTTGGGGAAGCCGCTTGCCGACAGTTTTTCCAACACGCTAGGAATGAGCTGCTCGTCAAGGGTATGGAGCACCGCCAGTTTCTCTCCCTTTTTCTCGTCCGGGACGCCGGTCACGGCAAAGACCTGCACCTCGGCGCCGATGGCCTGGTGCAGAGCCTCTTCGACGCGCCCGTGCGGGACCATCTCGCCGCCGATCTTCGAAAAGCGAGACAGTCGGTCGGTGATCGTCAAGAAGCCGTCGTCGTCAAGCGAGGCGATGTCGCCTGTGATGTACCAACCGTCGCGTATGACCTGAGCGGTCAGGTCCTCGCGGCCGAGGTACCCCTGCATGACGTTCGGGCCCTTGACGAGCAACAGGCCCGGTTGGCCCGGTGCGAGGAGTTCCCATGTGTCCGGATCGACGATCCGCACGGAGACGCCGGGAAGGGGCTGGCCGACGGTGCCTCGCCGCGACGCCACTTGATAAAAGCCGGCGGCACGGTAGTCCGGGCAATTTGCTGAAATCACCGGCGAACATTCTGTCACGCCGTAGCCTTCGACCGGAGAGATTCCGAATTTGGTTTGGAAGGCGTCAACGAGGCGAAGCGGCAGCTTTTCCGCACCGGTCAGAACGACCCGCAGACTGCCAAATTGTTCGGGTGTGCAGCGGCGAAGGTACAGTTGCAGGAAGGTTGGCGTCGCGATCAGCAACGTGACCCGATACCGGGCGCACAGGTCTCCGATAGCCGTCACGTCCAGCGGGGACGGATGAAAAACGATGCCGGCTCCGTTCCTCGTCAAAAGCCAGAGCAGCAGGTAGCCGAACGAATGGAAGAAGGGGAGAATGCCCAACGCCCGGTCATGCTTGCCGATGTGGATGACTTGTGCGGCGCCCTCGACGTTGGACGTGATGCTGAAGTGCGACAACATCACCCCTTTGGGCTCGCCCGTGCTGCCGCTGCTGAAAATGATCGTGGCGAGATCGTCCATCGAAAGCTTGCGGTCTCGACCGCAGGCGGCTTCAACGAACCGTAGCGGAGCCGCGAGGGCCAGGCACAACGCCGCCAGTTTCTGGGGCGCGCCGATCCCCTTGGCGAGATCTTCCAGCCAGAGAATGGTCACGCCGGTCGGAAGTTCAAGTTTCGCCTTCTCCACGAACTGGCGGCTGGTCAGCACGGTTTTGAGTGAGGCTTGTTTGACGGCCGATTCGAGTCCGGTCCGGCCCACCGTGTAATTGAGATTAATGCTGGTCTTGCCCGCGACCGACGCCGCGACGTTGACCAACGCGCCAGGCACGCTGGGCGGCAACAAAAGGCCCACGCGAGACTGTCCTTCCCAGTGAGGTTTCAAGGCCCGCGCCAGCGAGATTGTTCCGACCAGGGCCTTGAAACCGGTAACGCGCGGGCGTGCCGCATCCGCCATGGCGAGACCCAAGGGGCGACGGCGCCACGTGCGGAGGACTGGCCGATGCAGCGGTTCTTGATCCGTTTTGCGAAGATACCAGGCCGTTTCACCCAGTTCTCGAATCAGCCGCCGCACTTCATGGGCCGGGGTAGTCGAAGGTTGAGGGGCGCCAAACGATACGGTAACCGGGTAGGGAATTCGTGCGGGCCATTTCCACACGAACCGCCCGCCGCTGAAACTGAAGATGCTTCCCCAAATGCGGTCCAGATGGACGGGAATGATCGGAACGGTTCGCCCTTTCATGATGCGTTCGAATCCTCGCCGGAACGGCAGCAATGTGCCAGTGCGTGTGATCTGGCCTTCCGGGAAGATACAGACCAACTCGCCGTTGTCGAGGGCTTCGCCGGCGGCGCGCAGCGCCCGAAGAATCATCCGGAGACCGCCGGACGATGAAATGGGAATCACGTTCATGATGGTCATGAGCCGTTTGAGGAGCGGATGAGCGGCGTAGGCCGTGTCCACGACGAACCGAATCGGCCGATCGATGCTGGCCATCAGTACGAATCCGTCCACGAACGACATGTGATTGGGGATCAACAGCGCCCCGCCGGTTTGGGGCACATGGTGCTGTCCCACCATCCGAACGCGGTAGAGACTGTTGGTCAAGACGACCAACACGAGTCGAATGACGAGGTCCGGCAACAGCCGGAAAGCCCGCACCGTACCGCCCAATGTCACGGCGGCGGTGGCGAGAAAAATCCCGCCCGTCGAGAAGCCGGCGTTGGCCAGCGCGCCTCCGATCAGCGAACCCGACAGGATTCCGGCGAAGACGCAGGTGTTGGAGAACGAAATGACGGCGCCGCGCCGATCCGGCGGCGATTTCCATTGGAGGATGGCGTTCAACGGCACGAAGATGAAAGAACTGGCCACGCCGAGGAAGCCCATGAGGATGAAGGTTCCGGCCAGTTGCGGAGTCGATAGACCGAGCAAGGCAAGGATGAGGAAAACGCCTGCGGCGCCCATCGGGATCAGACCGTATTCGATTCGATTCTTCGAGAGCCGACCGACGAGGACGGCGCCGACGCCGATCCCGATCGACAACATGGTGAGCGGCAAGCCGGACCGGTCGTCCGATAGGAGTAGCACGGCCTTGGCGTAGACGAGCACGTTTTGAGCGAAGAGACTGGCGATGGTCCAAAAGAAGATCTCGCCGGCGATGGTCAGTCGTAATAGGCGCTCGGCGCGGATCGAGGCCAGGGCCGCGCGGACCGTTGCCGCGACGCCGCCTTCGGAGCGAGCCGGCGCCACCGGCGAAATCTGAAAAGACGCGACCAATCCGACGATCGAGAGAGCCATGAGAACCATCGCCGCCGACCAGGGCTCGTCTCCTGCTGCTTGCAGCAAGAAGCCGCCGGCCGCCGTGCCGGTCAAGATGGCGGCAAAGGTCCACATTTCCAACAAGCCGTTGGCGGCGGCGAGCCGTTCGTGGGGGACCAGCTCGGGGAGAATGCCGTATTTCGAAGGACTGAAGAGGGCGCTTTGCGCGCCCATACCAGCAAGGACGATCAACGGCAATAGCCAGCCGGAGGGATCGCTCCATAGGACGAAAGCGCCAGCGGCCATCAAGAGCACCTCGACGGCTTTCAGGGCGATGATGACCGTGCGCTTGCTCAGGCGATCGGCCAACATGCCGCCGACGAGCGAGAACAGAACGAGCGGGAGCGTAAACATGACAAACGTGATCGCCGTCTGGGTCTGGACGGCGGTCTCGTAGTCGGGGCCCGGTTGGAGGGAGGCGGTCGCCTGTCTGATGGCCAGGAGCGCCACCATCAGTTTCCAGGCGTTGTCGTTGAACGCGCCGAAGAACTGGGCGATCAGGAGGCCGCGCAAGGGATGGGCAGTGGCGTGGGGCATGCGATGAAACGGTTGAGAAGAAGAGTTTCGGGCAGACACCATAGCACTACGTCAACGCGCGGTAAAGATCGGAAACAATGAAAACCGACGAAGAGTGACGCTCAGTCCCTACCGGGTCTTCTGACACCTGTGTGAAGGCGGAATCTGAACCGTCTTGAAGGAGAGAGACGGCTTAAGACTCGGAGTCCGACCCATGAGAAAAGAGTCTTGCGACAGGGATTGTAAAGGAAAAACGGCTGCCTTTTCCGAGGACGCTTTCCACCCCAATGGTGCCGCCGTGGAGTTCGATCAGGTTCTTGGCGATAGCCAGCCCCAGCCCGGCGCCGCGGGCTTCAACGGGGGCCGATTTGCTCCAATAAAACTTGTCGAAGATTTTGTCCAGCTCGTCAGGGGGAACGCCGTTTCCGCTGTCGATCACGGTCACTTCGACGAAGTCGTCGGCTCGCGCCTTGACCTCTATACGAATCTCGCCGCCCTCCGGCGTAAACTTGATGGCATTATGAATCAAATTAATCAAGACGCGGTGCAGCTTATCCGAGTCTGCTCGGACCGGCGGAAGAGGAGACGACAGGATGACCCGCACCGTAAGGGATTTTTGACGGGCCGTCGCTTGATAGTTTTCCACGACGTCCTCCACGAGGTCCACGATGTTGATCGGCGCGAGATGCAATTCCAACCGACCGGCTTCTATTTTTGAGAGATCCAGCAGCTCGTTGATCATCCGCGTCAGTCGATCGATATTGTGCTTGACCCGCTCGAGGGAGCGGGCTTGTTTCTCCGTGAGCGCGCCGGCCAACCCGTCGAGCAGGTTTTCGACGTAACCCTTGATCGACGTCATCGGCGTGCGAAGCTCGTGGGACACGACCGAGACGAAGGTCGATTTGAGGCGGTCCAGTTCTTTTAATTTTTCATTGGCGGCCTGCAGTTCGCTAGTTCGCTGACGGACTCGTTGTTCGAGCGACTGGTTAAGCTTCTCCAATTCTCTATAGGCTTGTTTGACCTGGGCGTCTCGTTCGCGCAAGGCGTCGGTCATTTGACCGAAGACCAAAGTGAGTTGCCCGACCTCGTCGCGAGTGGTCGATTTGACCGAGATGGTCAGGTCACCTCCGGCGATTCGTCTGGCGACGGAAACCAGGGTCTTCAGCGGTGTCGTGATGTGGCGGGTCAGCAGCATTGTGGCCGCGATGCCGGCCAAGATCGCCATGAGTGTGATAATCATGACGTTTCTGATCAGGGTGTCCAGCGCTTGATGCATCCGCTCTTCTGTCAAGCCGACCTGGACGACGCCGTAAATGTGGGGCTGGAGCCGCGCCGTCGAAGGCTCGTCGTGAGACTCTTCCGACTCGAAAGAAAAGAAGGGGGATTCGATGTCGTTTCCCCGGCGGATTGTGACGGCAAAATCATAAAGACGTTCGCGTCGTCGGCCATGGTCTGCCGTAAACGATGTGATCGTGACATCGTTCGCGTGAGAGCGGAGCAATGATTCGGCAATGACGTGGTCCGGATACATGTTCGAATTGCTTTTCTCGGCCAACCGCTTGCCGTCCGGCCCCGTGAAAACGACATAGACGCTTTCGTCCACATCCATGACGCCGTTCATGAGTTGCTCGAGCAAGACCAAGTCTCTGGCGATCAGGCCATACCGGCTGTTATGCGCCAGGTTTTTCACCAGAATGCTGCCCATCTCGATCAAGGCATGTCTCATCGAATCGGATTGTTGCCTGATGAAGTACAGGCTCAAACCGGAACAGACCACGATAATGACCAAACTGATGAACAACACAAATTTCGTGCTGAGTCCGAGACCTTCCGGACGGTGGCGGTTTTCGGTGGGATCGTTCGTCGCCGTCATCAATACACCTCGTCGGCCATGCTCCGCACCATCGGCGGGATCGCAATGCCGAGGTAGTGGGCGGTGCCAAGGTTCAAGGCCATTCGTTGACGGGGGGTGAAGGATTTGCTCGTTGTTGACGTTGTTCCGGGCAGAAGGGCCAATGCGAGGGTGGCTGCTTCGCGACCGATATCGGTTGGATCGATCCAGAAGCTGATCAAAGCACCGCGGCGGGAGAATTCCGGATCGAATCCGATGACCGGGATGCGTCGGTCGAAGGCTGCGCGTAAAAGAAACGAGAACGACTCTTCGGTCAACACCGTGCTGTCGGACAAAAGCCACAGCGCATCGATGTCCGGCAGAAGTTCCCGCAGGGCCGGAGGAACCTCTTCCGTGGATCGCACCTGACGCTCGACGAACGTGATCCCAAATTGCTGAGCCTGAGCCGTCGTCTCGGCCGGCAAGGGAGGCGTCTTATTCGGATCGTACAGATAGCCGATCCGTTTGAGATTCGGCATGACGGTTCGGAGGATGCCGAGTTGCTGCCCGATCATCGGCTTGGTGGTGACGCCGACCAGGTTGGGCGCTTTCAGGTCGTATTTGGCTGGATGCAGGACCATGCTGTAGATGATTGGAATATCGAGGATTTCGAGTCGAGCCGCCATGGCGGCCTTGGTACCGACCGCCAATACGAGGTTGGCGCCGGATGCCCGTATTCTCGCCGCTTGCGTCCGTCCAACACTCAGGTCGCCTTTGAGGTCGTACTCGACAAAGATGGTATCCGGCGGCATCGAGGACGTAAAGCCGACGACCGCTTGATTATAGGCGGCGACATTGGCCGATTTGAGAATGGCGATCTCGTAGGCGCCGAGCGGCGGGAGCAGAACCGAGAGATTCAGCACGGTTGACAGACAGGCGAAGACACTCCAGGTCAGCAAGGGCTGAATTCGAACTCCCCCGGCTCTTCCTCCGGCTATCGGGTCGGCAAGAGCCGACATGGAGACGACGGCTATGGGCGGCCTCCTAGATTTCATGAGTAGCGCTCGGAGGTTGTCGAGCCATGCGGTCAGAATTTGAGAGTCAACCACCCCATCACGCGCCGTCCGATGAGGTCGCCGAGGGGATGTTCCCGATGATCATCCAGGACGTTGAACGCCGAAACGGCGAGTTCCGCCGAGCGTCTTGATCCAGTTCCTGTGTCTTGTTCCCAAAATCGGTACCCCGCGCGGAGATTGAGAAGGGTGTATCCGCTCACGCGGGTGCCAGGCGACATGTTGAAAATATCGAATGAGTCGGACACAGGATAGGTCGCCGGTCCCACGTAGTGTAGAACGGCCTCCCCGCTCAAGCCGTTGAACCATTCTGCTCGCAGACCGGCATTGACTTTGGAATGAGGAGCGCCTCGCCGCGCCAATCCATCGGTGTTTTTCTTGATCTGTTGGTATGAGTAATTGACAAAACCGGTCAGCCATGAGGACGCTTGAAACTCAAGGCCAGCTTCTCCGCCCAGAATTTCGATTTTGCCCGTGTTGAAAGTGGTGGTCACGGTGCCGGTCGATGAACGGCCGATCAGATCAAAGATTCGGTTGTAAAAGAAATCGGCCCGGACACGGATACGGTGGCGGTAGAACCATCCCTGGTAACCAGCCTCATAAGAGAGAATCTCTTCCGGGCGAAGATTGCGCGATCCCAGCACAGCACTTGAGGAGGAGAGGAGAGGATTGGAAACAAGAGGATTCAACCGCACATCTTGATGGGTTTCAAACAAGGTCGGAGGTCGGTATCCGACTGATGCTTGAGCGCGAAACGTGTGGCCGGGAACCGGTGTGTACAAAACGGCCAGGCGTGGACTGTACGTGGGGTTGATTTCCGAATGGAGATCGTAGCGGAGCCCGCCGATGACGGTGACGGAGGGGAACACGGACCATTCGGCCTGTACGTAGGCGCCGAGGCGATGCTCCCGTTCAAAAGAGGTGGTGCAGTCGCAAGACAGCGTGTTGTAGCGATAGTTCAAGCCGTAGGTGAGTCGGCCGATGTTGCCAATGGAGACGGAGTGTTGGCCCTCGACATTGTAGGTATTGCTGGCAAATCCCAGATTGGAATTGCCGCCCCGGTCCGTAATCGTGATAAACGGCTGAAGAAGGGGATGGGGGATTGCCGCGGCATCGGCGAAAAACCCGTTCCAATAGGCGCGAAGAAAAAGATTGGGGCGATCATACGAACCATTGATGTAGGGCAACACGACCTCCGGAGTCAGAATCGTGTTGCCTACTCCCACGACCGGGCCGTCGTGGGGATCCATATGGACCAATCCGCTGGAGAGTGTCAGGTTTGACTGATCTGGCATTGGATATTCGAATTGAGCGTTGAATTTGGAGGATCGCTGGGCGAGGGTGTCGCGATTCCGCCATTGATGGGTCTGCTCATAGCCGCCGGAGATGCGATACTTGAGGGAGCCAGCCGTGCCTGCCTGGATTGCCGAAGCAGACACGGTGCCAACCTCTCCTCCTCCCACTTGCACGGTGGTGCCTTTTAGTTCATCCGGTGTTTTCGTGATGATATTGACGACACCGTCGTAGGCGTTGAAGCCGTACAAGGCGGCGATGGGGCCCTTGATCACCTCGATTTGTTTAATTTCTGGGAGCGTGATGGGCAGCCCTTTCCAAAACACGAAGCCCTGGACGTCGATGTACACGGAGCGGCCGTCAACCAGGACCAGCAGCTTGTTGGCGAACAGTTGATTGTTCCCCCGCACGCTGACATTGAAATCCGCCCCCGTGACCTGCATGACCTCGAGGCCTGGAATGCGTCGCAAGAGAGTCGGCACATCAATCGCGCCGGAATGGCGGATATCCTCGGCGGTGATGACATATACGTTGGATGGGGCTTGAGAGATCGGCTGTTCTCGCCGCAACGCCGTGCTGACGGACTCTTCCTTGAGCAACGAGAAGATGTCCGAGGAGCCATGGCCCGTCTCCGTCGATTCCGCGCGGGCCGAAACGAGAATCGACGTCAAGGACAGCGCGAGGAAGCTCGCGGTGGAGATGGCGCGGAGCATGACTCTCACAGAACGGGCTCCGATTCCGTCCGCCGTTCGAAACATTGTTCGACGATGTGCTTGATTTTCGGCAAGTCGAACGGCTTGAGGAGATAGGCGTGAGCCGCTTTCCCGATCGGCGACGGCACTGCGTCCTCGTCGCTCATGGCGGTCACAATGATGACCACCGTCGAGCAGTCGCGGGCTTTGATCCGCCGTAGCACCTCGATTCCATCCATGCCGGGCATACGAATATCCAGAAATACGCCATGAGGAGTGAGACGATTCAACTTTTCGAGGGCGGTCAGTCCATCCGCGGCCGTGTCAACGAGATAACCGTAGGACTCCAGGCGATCTTGCAGGATTTGTCGAATATCGGGATCGTCATCGACTACAAGGATATGTTGTGATCGTCCGCCGCTCATTTGTGCGAGATGGCTGCAGTGGTTTGCCCTGTATCGGTCTTCTCCGTGATTCATGTTGCAAGACCTGTGCGTGCTGCGTAGTTTACCGTAGTTTGCCGCAATGGGATACGGGGATAGTACACCAAAGGATACAATTCGGGACAGAGTGATACAGATTACGTTGCCGTTAGGTTAGTTTTTATTGGAAGCGAGAAAAGAAATGCGTCGTGTGGAATGGCATCACCGGCTTGGTCGCGGAGCGGCCGTGGCAGGAGTGTGGTAGAGCAGACGGATCACCGTATGGTCGAAGCGAGAGTCGGTCTGAGGCAAGGGATTGCCTGAACCAGTCCGTTGGGGGAAACGAGGGAGCGCAAGATCGATGACTCTCTATCACTTCGTCACAAACTGGTGCTTTCATGCTCCGATGGAACGGGTGTGGGAGGAAATCGTCAACGTGACCGAGTGGCCCTCATGGTGGACGAGCTGGAAAAAAGCGACGGCTCATGATCCGGCATCGAGGGCGCGACTCGGTTCGGTCGTTGACCATGAGGTGCAAGGCCGCTTGCCCTATACTTTGCGGTTCAGGACGGTGGTCACAGCATTTGAGCCGCCTCGGTTATTGACCATTACGTCATCGGGGGATTTAGTCGGCGTCGGCACGTTCAGGCTGGAGCCATTCAACAAGGGGACGGAGGTCGTCTACCGGTGGGACGTTGGGCTTTCCGACCCGCTGCTGAATGTTCTGGGCAAGGTATCCTTTATCAGAGTTCTGATGGAAAAGAACCACGACGCCGTGATGAACGAAGGCTACCGCGGCTTGAAGAAGCGGCTTGAGCGTTAGGGCCGGCACTCTTCGTGGGTCGAGGTTTTTCGCCGAGGGAGGCGACGCGGCGGCTTTTCCAGAGCGTCCTAAATCTTCATTGCCTCGGTCACTTCGGCGAGGGTGGCCTTGGCGACCTTGGCGGCCCGTTCGCTGCCGTCTTGGACGATCGCGTCGAGATGGGCCGGATTGTCGGTCAGCTTGGCGCGGGCCTCCCACACGGGGGTCATTTCCTTCACCATCCTGTCGGCCACCAATTTTTTGCAATCGATGCAGCCGATGGCGGCGGTGCGGCACTCGTTTGCGATCTGCTCCTGAACAGAAGCCGGCGAATAAATTTTGTGGAATTCATAGACCGGGCAGAGGTCGGGATTGCCCGGATCGGTTCGGCGCACACGGGCCGGATCGGTCACCATAGTTTTGAGTTTTTGGCGCACGACCGGCTCCGGATCGGAAAGGTTGATGGTGTTGTGATAGCTCTTGCTCATTTTTCGGCCGTCGGTGCCGAGCACCTTGGGGAATTTGGTGAGATGCTCTTTCGGCTCGGGGAATACCGGTGTTTTGTAGATGTCGTTGAACCGGCGTGCAATCTCCCGCGTAAGCTCCAGGTGCGGCAACTGATCCTTTCCGACCGGCACGAAATCCGGCTTGTACAACAGGATGTCGGCGGCCTGAAGAACGGGATACCCGAGAAAGCCGTAGGTGCCGAGGTCCTTTTCTTTGATTTCTTCCTGCTTTTCTTTGTATGTCGGGTTGCGCTCAAGCCACGAGATGGGAGTGATCATTGAGAAAAGCAGGTGCAAAATGGCGTGCTCCGGCACGCGGGATTGGACGAACACGGTGGAACGGGCAGGGTCGATGCCGGCGGCCAGCCAATCGATCAGCATTTCCCGCACGAACTCGCGGACGCGGCTCGTGTCGGCGTAGTTGGTGGAGAGCGCGTGCCAGTCGGCGACGAAAAAGTAACAATCGTAGTGGGTTTGCAGCGCCTTCCAGTTTTGCAGCGCGCCCAAATAATTGCCGAGGTGCATGAGGCCGCTGGGCTGCATGCCGCTCAAGACTCGTTTCAGAGATGTTGTCATTGTGTGGGACTCCCGATGCCGAGGGCGGTCGAAAGAATCGTTCCGGAGAGGCCGGAGACGAACGTGGTCGTGAGGGTGTGGATCACCCGTAGCTCCTTGTCGAAGACAATGAGGCCGACCAAAATCAACATGCCGTAGGGTTCCAGGCGCGCCAGCGCCGTCGCCGGCTTGGCCGGCAGCAAACAGGTCAGGGCCCGCCCTCCGTCGAGAGGCGGGATGGGAATCAAGTTAAAAAGCGCCAGGAATACATTGATGATGACGGAGTAAAACGCCATCACGGCGATCGGACGCAACACCATCGCTGTAAACAGGCTTGAGGTTGCCTCGGCGTCGGGCTGCTGGCGTGGCGACAAGGTCGGTTCTCCGGCGAGGAGCAGGGCCAGCAGCAGGGCGCTGGCGATGGCCAGGAGGAGATTCATCGCCGGCCCTGCGGTCGCCACGAGGGCCATGTCCCGGCGGGGGCGGTACAGGTTGCGCGGATCGACCGGCACCGGTTTGGCCCATCCAAACAAGAAACTGCCCGGCAAAATCAGGCAGATGAGCGGCACAATGACGGTACCCATGGGATCAATATGGGCCAAGGGATTGATGGTCAGGCGGCCTTGGAGCCTCGCGGTCGGATCCCCGCGCTTCTCGGCCATCCATCCGTGCGCATATTCGTGCAGCACCATGGCGAACAGCAGGGGAAGCCCCATGTAGGAAACGGTATGGAGAGCTTGTGCGAGTGCGTCCATGTCGGGTCCGTCCTGCGGGTTTGTGTTGGAACTTTGTCCCGGCCACGATGCAACGGGCGGCGCACCGCCTTCAAACGGAACCGGCGCCGACCGATCATTGTGCCGCGCGAGCCTATTCTATCTGCACGAATTTACCTTGTTTGACCTGAAGAAGAAAGAGCGGTCGATGGAGGGTGCCGTCGGAGCCGAAACCGGCGGGGCCGGCCAGGGTGGGCAAGTTCCGTTGGGTGGTCAAAAAATCCCGAAGCGATTCCCCCGATGTGGCGCCATGCCGGATTCCTTCGATGACCACGCGAGCCGCGTCGTAACCCTGCGCGACAAAGAGCGACGGGAACGTCTGGGCGTGTGTTTGATAGCGCTCGACGAAATCCTTCACGTTCGGACGGGGGCTGTCGGCGAAAAATCCGTCGACGAAGACGGCGCCTTCGACGGTGCGATCCGCGGCGCGGACGAAGTCGGGCGAGTTCCATCCATTCGCCCCAAGGAGCGGAACGTGGATGTCATGGAAAGCCAGTTGGGCGGCGATCAAGCCGACGTCGCCGGATCGACTGGGGATGAAGATCGCGTCGAATCCCGGAGTATAGAGGAGACGCTTGTCCTTTCGGCTGGAGGTCTTGCCGCCGGGTTGTGACACGTCAATGGGCAGGGCGAGCCCGTACTTTTTCAGATCCTCTTCTTTCAGGGCGGTAATCTGTGGACTGAAATCCGTGTCTCCTTCTTTATAGGATCGGACGGCGATGATTTCTCCGTTATAACGCCGGACCTCCTGGACGAACAGCCTGGCCAGCTCTCGCCCATAGACCGTATCGGGGTGGAAGACGCAAAAACGACGGTACCCTTGGTCTTTAACGGCGTAGCTGGCAATGCGCTCGGCCTGCATCTGATAAGTCAAGGCCGTGCTGAAAAGATAACCGCTCAGCCGGCGGACGTTCGGCAGGGTGGCGGTCGGCGTAATCAGCGGCACGCGGTGCCGTTGCGCCATTTCGGCCATGGCTGGAAGGTTTTTCGACAACAGGGGACCGATGACCGCGAGCGGGCGATCGTAGACCAGTAACGTCGAAAGGTCGTCAAGAAACCCGTGGCGATCCGCGTCCTGGTCCTTGACGAGTAAGCCGATGGACGGCAGATCCCCTTGGGTCTTCGCCTGATCCAAGGCAAGCTGGATGCCTTCCAGGACTTCGTTGGCGAACGAGCTGAGATTGCCCGAGAGCGGCAGCACGGCGGCGACAAGATACTGATTGGCCCTGAGTCTCGCGCTGACCTGGGCCAACGAGTCTCGGACGGCGGACGCTTGAGGGTGATCCGGAAACGCGGCGAGAAAGAGCCGGCTTTCCCGCTCGGCCAGGTGGTCTTCTCCGTGCGCGACGTAGTCATTGATGAGGCGAATGGAAGCGAGATCGCCTGGATAAACGCGCGAGAACGCTTGACGTACGCGCAGGAGTGCTTTTCGGTCGAGTTGCTCCATGACGATCGTACGTATTTGCTCGCGAAGGGGTGCGGCCTCTTGGTCCGAACTCCCTTCCAGCCCATCCAACAACGTGCGAATGGCTCGCACGAAATCTCTTTTTTGGATGAAGACGTCCGCGGTCAGTTTCATCGCCTCCCGTTTGGTCCCCTCGTCCTGTGTCAGGGTGCGAACTTGGGCCAGCAGCGGGAGCGCGAGATCGGGATTGCCCATGGCCGCGTGGGTACGGGCCAGCAAAAGCTGCCCCCGTTCATGGACTTCGGATTCGGGAAACTGCTGGTGAAGCAAATTCAAATACTTGAGGGCGTCGGGAAAATTCTTCGCGTCATAGTGGGCGGCGCCCAACAGCAGATAGGTGTCGTCAAGGTAGTCGGCACGCGGCGATGTGGCCAGAAATTGCTGAAGCGCCGTCGCGGCAGCTTCGGGATCGCCCTTCTCAATGAGCTGTTTCGCCTGCCGCAACGCCGTCGGCAATGACGACGGGTTATTGGGCGGTGGGTTATTGGGCGGTGGATTGTTGGCCGCGACGCCGAGCCCCGGAACCGTCAGCAGGAGGACGGCAAGCAGAACCACGCCGACCATGCGGCGTGAGGCGGAGGATTGGTCGGGATTGATCGTGTGGGGAAGCATGGCGTTGGCACGGCGACCGGAGGCGTGCCGCGACGACTGACTAGTATCGAAAAGGAGGAGAGGTGTCAAGGAGAACGGCCCGCTTCGCCGTCGTTGTGCGGAGGAAACTGGTCGGCTATAGTGATCGGCATTGCCGTGGCGGGGAGTGAGAAGCGTACCGACGATGGTCGAAACGCGCTCCTGATTTCTTGCCTGTGATCCCTTGCCAGGGCCGGTAAACGACGATGGCCGATGCTGAAGCGCCAATCTTGGACCCGCTGGTCGAACGGTATCTGCGTGGGCTCCGGGTTGAGGGAGGATTGTCGATCAATACGATCGAGTCGTATCGGCGCGACCTCATGAAACTTCAGGAGTTTGCGGCGCGGCACGGGCTTGGGATGCGCGATCCGATCCCACCGTCCCTCGTGACGTCCTTTCTCGCTTGGTTGAGGCGGCAGTCGCTTGGAGCGTCGTCCATTGCCCGTCTCTTGTCGACTCTGCGGGGGTGGTTCCGATTCCTTGTTCGAGAGCGGATTGTGGAGGCGAATCCCTTGCGCGATCGTGCGGTGAGACGGCGGGCCGTCACGTTGCCCAAAACGTTGACCAAACAGGAGGTCGTTCGATTGCTGGATAGGCCGACCGGTTCGAGCCCCGAAGAGCGACGGGATCGCGCCATGCTGGAGCTTCTGTATGCCTCGGGCCTTCGTGTGTCGGAGTTGACGGGGCTTGATGTGTCCCAACTCGATCTGAGCGGAGGGTTTCTACGGATTGCCGGGAAAGGCGCCAAGGAGCGGGTTGTCCCGATGGGAGAGGCGGCAAGGCACCTGGTGGCCGATTATCTCACTCATGTGCGGCCTGTGCTTCTCAAAGGGCGGTCGTCTGGCAAGGTATTCGTGTCGCGGCGTGGGCGGGCATTGACCAGGCAGGCGTTTTGGAAATTGCTCCGACAACGGGCGAGACGGGTTGGGATCATGAAACGGATTTCGCCCCACATGCTCAGGCATTCGTTCGCCACGCACTTGTTGGAAGGGGGAGCGGACCTGCGCGCGGTCCAGACGATGCTCGGCCATGCTGATATTGCGACGACTCAAATCTATACCTACGTGGAACGCAGCCGGTTGAAGCAGGTGCACCGGCGATATTTCCCGAGACAGGCTCGGAGAAAAACGTCGGGCGCAGGCTCTTGAGTGATGCGAAGATCCACGAGGCACGAAGAAGGAAGACGACCGGTTGACAAGGTGAGAGGGACTTGATACCCTCCGCCGGGTCGACAAAAACCCGGGCGGATAGCTCAGTTGGAAGAGCGCTGCCCTTACAAGGCAGAGGTCACAGGTTCGATCCCTGTTCCGCCTACCAGAAGGAATGGGGAGTCTCCTGCTGAAAAGGAGTTTCAGCAAAGCCTCGTAGAAGGCGAGGTTTTAGGTCGTAGCCGTACACGGGTTTCGTCAGGTCGAATCTTCCGCCGCGAGCAGACTGCGAGCAGACTGAAGGGGCCGTCGTTCAGCTTGGTTAGGACGCCAGATTGTCAATCTGGAGGTCGCGGGTTCAAATCCCGTCGGCCCCGCCATGGTTCACCATGCTCCGCCACCGGTGGCAGCCCAGGATCGAGGGCTCCGAGGCATACCCCTATCCTTCTTCAGAAGGCGAGTCCGGGTGTCTCCTCGTCGAGAGACCGAGGGTGAGGTGCGCCGAAAGTCTTTCGACGGCTCCCTCTATTTGGAGGTTTGATACAATTCAATCGACCGTTTTTGACCGTCTTGACCGTCCCACGTGACAGGGAGGAGAGGAAAGGCATCATAACCATGTTTCAATCGGATCCGATCACTGTTGTCGCCTCGCTCGGTCTTGTGGCGAAGGTGGTCTTGTCGTTGCTGTTGTGTTTCTCCATCGTGTCCTGGGCGATCATTTTGTATAAGTGGTGGACTTTCCGAACGGTCGACGTGGAGGATCGGCGGTTCATGGCGGTGCTGTCCAAAGCCAAGGATCTGGATGAAATCGCGCGCCATGCCCACAGAACGAGCGAAAGTCCCTGCGCCAAGGTGTACCACGGCGTTGTCGATCGGTTGAATCGGGCCTCGAAGGAGGAGTGGGATCCGCACGATTCCGCCGTTCCCTCGCCGACGATGGATCGGCACGTGATGGAACGGGCGGCGGCGCACGTCGCTCAAGGACAGATTGCCAGGCTCGAGTCGCTTCTCCCTTTTTTGGCGACGACCGGAAATATCAGTCCTTTTGTGGGGCTGTTGGGCACCGTGGTCGGCATCATCGATTCGTTTCGTGAAATCGGCGCGCAAGGCACGGCGAGCATCGCGGCTGTGGCGCCCGGCGTGTCCGAGGCGCTGATCGCGACGGCGGCCGGATTATTCGCGGCGATCCCCGCCGTCATCGCCTACAATTATTTTTTGGGACGCATCCGTCGCGCGGCGTTTCGGATGGATGCCGTGGTCGTGGAGCTGTCGGCGTTACTCTCCGCCAAGCCCCAACAGACCTCCGCCAAGCCGCAATTGGTTCCCTGGGGAGCGAAGGGATGATGCTTGAGAGCAGACAACGGCGGTTTCTGGCCGAGATCAACGTGATTCCGCTGGTCGATGTCGTGCTGGTCTTGTTGGTGATCTTTATGGTCACGGCTCCGATGTTATACCGGGGGATGGACATCAATCTGCCCACGTCCGCTTCCAACACGATCAAGCCCGAGATGCGTATGGTGCTCACGATCGAAAAGGATCAGCGTCTGTATCTTGATAAGGATCAAGTGGGGCTCGCGCAGTTGGAGCGAAAGCTCCACCTCCTGAAAGAGGAACGACGCGACGTATCGCTCTATCTCAGAGCGGACCGAGATGTGCCCTACGGTGTCGTGGTTCAGGTGATGGACGCAGTGAAAAAGGCCGGTATCGAGAAACTCGGCATGGTGACTGATCCGACGGGTCCGGAACCTGTGGCCGACACCATAGCGCCGGCACGCAAGCCGTAGGACGAAGGATGGGCATGGCGCAGGCCTCCGCTTCGACAGAGTGTTGGATGGAGGAGCGGCAAGCCGATGTAAGTTATCGGTTTTGGCTTGCTGTCGCAGGGTCCCTTTTTCTCCATGTGGCATTGCTGGCGCTCGTTACGTGGGTTCGCCTCACCCAGCCCAGTGAGAGACCATTGGCTTCAGCTATAGAAGTGTCCTTGGCTTCGGAGCCGAGTCAGTCCAGTCCGCCCAGTCCGCCGCCCAAACCGGTTGATCCGCCAAAACCGGAGGTCAAAGCACCGGCAAAAGCGATGACGGCTCCTCCTTCGCCCCCCCGGATGAAGGCGACCCCGGCACCGATACCCCCACCGCCTCCGGCACCCCCGGCGCCGGTGAATCAACCGGCCAGGGACGTCATGGCTAAAATGGAGTTGCCGTCCGATGCGCCGAAACTAGGGGATGTGAGTCCGGCGGAGCGCCCGGTCAAGCGGCAACTCAAGCTGCCCGATGTTCCGATTGTTTCCGAAATGACCGAGCCGATCAGGAAAGCTCCGGAGAGCAAACCGCGACCCTCGCTGGCCGAGGAGGTGAACAGGGAGCTCGATCAGGAGCTGCGGAACATCAGGAAAATCGATCTTGCCCAGTCTCCGCCGTCGGAGTCGCTTCCAAAGCCGGCTCCTCAGGTCGAAGCGAAGGTGCCAAGCGTCAAAACAGTCGATACGACGCTGAAAGTCGCCGGCGTCGCGTCCGGCTCCAATGCGTATCTCGGCCGTGTTCGACAACGGATCAGCAGTTTTTGGAATGCGCCGCCGATCGACCTCGCGGACCGGACCTACGTTGTTGTCATCCGATTCCGGCTCCATCGCGATGGGTCGGTGACCGAAGTGGAGGTTGAGCGGTCGTCCGGCAATGAGTACTATGACCTGGCGGGAAAACGAGCCGTGATCAGCGCGATTCCCTTGCCGGCGTTTCCGCCCGAGGTGGCGGAATCCCATTACGACGCTCATTTCACGTTCACCGTCGGTGACGCGCAGGGATAAGTCGATGTCATCAAAAACCGTCATCATCGGTCTGTGTGTGTCGGTCGGGTTGGTCTGGATCATTGAGTCGCAGGCGACGGACGTGTTTCTTGAGGCGACGCGACCGGATTTTCAGAAAATCCCTGTGGGTGTCATCGGAATCGCCGACGCGGGCGGACCTGATTCGCCGGAGGGACGAATCAAGCTGGGGCTCCGCATCGAAGAGGTGCTCAAGGCCGATCTGCGCCGGTCGCTGGTATTTTCTCTCGTGGATGTGGCCGGCCTTGGGGTAAAGGCGAGCGCCTTGGGAACCGAGCCGCATCCGTCGTTCAAACAGGCTACGGAGCAGGGAGCCTCTGTGATCGTCTGGGGCAAGGCCGGCATGAGGAGTGAAGACAAGGATGCCGATGTGAACATGGAAGCCTACGTGTACGATGCGGGGAGCGATGAGATGGTCGGAGGCAAACGATATGTGGGGTCTCCTTCTGTCGCGAGGCTGATGGCGCACAGGTTTGCGGATGAGCTGGTGTTTCGGTACACGGGAGAGCCGGGCATCGCCCGGACCAAGATCGCCTACGTCGCGGAGCAGGGGGCAGCTCGCGAGCTTTTCGTGATGGATTATGACGGCTACGAGCCGCGTCAAGTGACGGCGGACGGGTTCTTGAATCTGATGCCTCGATGGTCGCCGGACCGAAGGTTTCTGGTGTTCACCGCCTATCGTCATCGAAACACCCAAACCATTGACATGATCGAGTTGGCGACCGGAAAACGCTGGACATTGGTGTCGTTGGGCGGTTTGAACATCACGCCGACGTTGTCGCCGGATGGAAATTTTCTCGCGTTTGCTTCGAGTTACGAGGGAAATTCCGAACTGTATCGTATGGATACCCGCACCAAGATCGTTCAGCGGTTGACGGTCAATGCCGCTGGGGATCTTTCTCCAACATGGTCTCCATCTGGCCGCGAACTTGCATTCGTATCGGATAGGAGCGGAGGGCCGCAAATTTTTCTCATGAGCGGGGATGGGACCAACGTGCGTCGGTTGACATTCGAAGGAGACTATAACGCTGCGCCAGCCTGGTCGCCTCGCGGAAATTGGATCGCCTATGTGTGTCGGACGCCGCGGAAGGAGTACAAACTCTGTCTGATGACTCCCGATGGCCAGAAGCGCGTCCAATTGACGACGGGGCCTGGGGTTGACGATTCTCCGTCTTGGTCTCCGGACGGGCGGCATCTCGTATTCAGCTCGACGGTGGAAGGGAGAAGCCACATCTATATGATCAACGCCGACGGCAAAGATCTTGAGCGGATCACCCATACCGGCACGCATAACAGCGCGCCGGCCTGGTCGCCGGCGTCGTGATACAGAGAAAAAATTGAATTGTGCCGGGGGAGTCTTCTCCGTATGCTGGAGAGGACAGTGATTCAGTGAAGCCACAAAAAACTGGAGGAAGGGAGTCAAAAATATGACGCGGCTGCGATCTTTCATCGGCGTGCCATTGGTGGCTGGATTAGGTCTTCTTCTGGTGATGGCGGGATGCGCCTCGAAATCTGTCCGATCCGGCGGCAACACCGCGACCTTGCAACAGGATAGAGGTGTGTCCGGTCAAGAGGCCCCCGATCTATCACTGTCCGGGCAGGATGGGGGAGGGTTGCGAGGGCTGGATAAAAATCCATCGGAAGAGCGAGTCGGAAGCAACGCCCTCATAGCCAAAGCCGATCCCGGCAGTGCCGCTCGCCAGTTTGATGAGCTACGGGCCGAACAAGCGGCCTCGGCGGCGGCCGGGTTGCGGGACGTGTTCTTCGCCTTTGACAGTTTTGTGATTACCGAAGAAGGGCGCCAAGCCTTATCCCGTAATGCAGAGTGGGTCAAATCCAACCAAGGGATGCAATTGAAGATCGAAGGACACTGTGACGAACGAGGGACGTCGGCCTACAATTTGGTTTTGGGGGAGAAACGCGCCAAGGCCGCCAGAAATTACCTGGTCGAGCTTGGCGTGCCCCCCGGGCAATTGTCAGTGGTGTCATACGGCAAGGAACGGCCGTTTTGCAAGGAGCATGACGAATCCTGTTATTCGCAGAACCGCCGGGCGCACTTGGTCGTCAAGGGAGGCAGGTAGCGAATGTGCCGGCGACGGCCCCGAAACGGGGGAGGGGCACCGCTGTCCACGGATGAAAGGGCATGGCAACCGGCGGATGACCTCAGAGAGGGACAACCATGAGAAAGACTGAGACCGCGATTTCCGTCGTTGTGTCCATCTTGCTGGTCGGGTGTGTCGCTCAAGAATCGGATCTCAGACACACCGAGCGGGTCTTGCAGCAGCGCATTAAGCAGCAAGACGACCAACTCTCGCAGGCTCGGGCCAGGCAAGGACAGGAGATTGCGGCACTGCGAGATCAAGAATTGCCTCGACTGCAAGGAGAAGTGGAACGCGCGTTTCATTTGGCGCAGGAGCTGGAAGCGAAGCAAGAAGACATCAGGCATCGGCTGGCTCAACTGGAACAGCAACTGAAAAAGATGGATGCCGACAATGCGACACGGTACGCGTGGATTCAAAAAAGCTTCGATACACAAGATGCGAAGGTTGCGGCCAAACTGAACGAACTGTCTCGCGCGACGGAAACCGTCGTGGCTGGGATGAAAAAAGATATCGTCGAGGCGGTGCAACGCACCAATGACACCCTGGCCAAACGAGTCAATGAAAGGCTGGAGGAGCAAGAAAAGGAGACGGCCGACCACCGTCAACGGCTGAACCAGAGCGTGGAGAAATTTCTTCAGTTCAATCAGGCGTTGACTGGGTTTCGGGAGGCGTTGACGGAGCTTCACGAGCAAGCGGATCAAAGAGAGCAAGCGACGGGCAAATCGCTGGAGTCCCTGTCTCAGAATATCCAGGTTCTCTCCACACAAATCGCCGAACAGGACCGTCGGATCGACTCGTTGGTGAGACTGGTCGAGGTCGGCAATACGAAAACCGATGCTCGTCAATCGTCGATGCGGTCGGTGCAGCGATCCGATGATCCGTCGCTCTCCGACGCCGAGCCAGGTCTGGTGGATCGGCCCAGGTTTGAAACGGGCGCCGCATCGGCGGCCTTAGATAGACCGGGCGCCGCCCCTGCTTCCATCACGATTACACCGCCGAAGGAATCGGCTCCATCCGAGTCGACGACGGCCAAAGCCGATCCCCCTCCCGACCGAGTCCAATACGAACGGGTGTTGGCGTTGTTTCGTCACGGTGATTTGGAGGGCGCCCGGAACGGATTTACGGCGTTCTTGTCGGAGTACCCCAATTCCGATCTGGCTCCGAACGCCCGGTATTGGCAGGGCGAGGCCTATTACGGTGAAAAAGACTATCAAAAAGCGATCGACGCTTATAACCTGGTCGAGCTGCATTATCCGCGGAGCGACAAGGTTCCGGCCGCGATCCTGAAAAAAGGGTATGCCTATTTAGCCTTGAAGGACAAAAAACGGGCCGAGTCGGCGTTCAAACAGGTGATGACTCTGTACCCCAAGAGTCAGGAAGCGGGAAAAGCGTCCGATAAGCTGGCGCAGCTGAAAACCGGACGGTGATTCTTTATGATGCAGGATCGACGTAAGGCCGCCGCTCTTGCTCCGCTGCTCGTTTCGGCACTGACGGTGACCGCTTGCGCCAAACATGCCGATTTTCTAGAGGTGCGCGAACAGCTTTCCGCGATGGCACGGACGCAGGAGCAGGATCATCAGCGCCTGGATTCGGCGTTGCGGAAAATCGACTCGGTCGAGCGGTCGAAGGACGCCGAGTTGGGCAGGCAGCGACTCGATGACCTGTCCGTCCGGCTTCAGAAAATCGAGGGCCGGCTGGCGAAACTGGAGGAGGCGGTGGTTCAGGCGTCGATCAGAGCCGATTCCTCATCCGCACTCAAATCAACCAGGCAGGTTCCTGCCGGGGACGCTCCAGTCGGCGCACCGGGCATTACTCCGACGGCCGCCTTCAATCTAGCTTATAATGATTACCTCAACGGCAAATACGAGCTCGCCGTGGCCGGATTTCAACGGTTCTTGAAAGATTTTCCGGTGACGTCGCTGAGCCCGAACGCGCAGTACTGGCTGGGAGAGTCCTATTACAAGATGAAGGACTACGGCCGTGCCATTCAGGCGTTCGAGTCGTTGGTGGCTGAATATCCGGGCAATGAGAAAATTCCGGCCGCGTTGTACAAACTCGGGTTGGCGACGGCGGAGACCGGTGATCTCGCGAAATCAAGAAAGAATTTGAAACGTGTGCTCGAAGAGTTTCCCGGCTCGGAGGAGTCTCGAATGGCCAAAATCAAGCTGGCTGAAATTCGATGATCGTCGCATCCCGCCGTTCCGTTTCTTCCCTGCATTTCCATCCGTGAGGAGTCTGATCTCATGGTGACAGCCGGCAGCGGAAAGATACGCGTCTTGCCCGGCGACGTCGTCAGCCGCATTGCGGCCGGGGAAGTGATCGAGCGTCCGGCTGCCGTGGTGAAGGAGCTGATTGAGAACAGCTTGGACGCCGGGAGCCGTTCCATCACCGTCGAGATTCAGGACGGCGGATTGACGATGATTCGCGTGACGGACGACGGCGAAGGCATGGAGCCCGACGACGCGATGTTGGCGTTCGAGCGGCACGCGACGAGCAAACTCCGGTCCGAACGGGATCTCTGGACCATTCGGACCATGGGATTTCGGGGAGAGGCCCTGCCAAGCATCGCCGCCGTTTCCCACGTCCGCATTTCCACGGCCGTGCACTCGGCCGGGATCGGCGTGTCCTTCCGGGTCAGGGAAGGAAAGATCGACGGGGTCGCCGAAGCGCCGCCTGTGGCCGGTACCAGCATTGAAGTGAAGGAGTTGTTCTACAATCAGCCGGCCAGGAAGAAATTTCTCAAGTCGGCTCCTGCGGAATTCTCGCACATCAGCCGCGTCGTGCAGCAGGCGGCGCTTGCCTGGCCGTCCGTCCACTTCAGGCTGCTTCATAATGGAGCGGAAGCCGTGAACTATCCGGCCGTTTCGTCCGAACGGGATCGTGTCGGCCAGGTCTATCGACTCTCGTTGCTGGCCCATTGCCGACCGGTTCAAGCGGCTCTTCCGACGGCCAGGGTCAGCGGCTATGTGATCGATCCGGTGCAGGCGCGGTCGTCGCGGATTCCCCAGGAATTGTTTCTCAACCGCCGTCCGGTTCGAAATGCCGCTGTGTTTCACGCGGTGATGGAGGGGTACGGGGCCTCTCTTGCCAAAGGCCGCCAGCCGCTCTTCGTCTTGTTCTTGGACGTCGATCCCGACCGGGTCGACGTCAACGTCCATCCCGCCAAACGAGAGATCCGCTTTGCGGATCAGGACTTGATCCATCGGTTGGTGCGAAGGGCGGTGCGTCAAGCATTGGGAGTTGAGACGGGATTTCCGGTTGCGGGAAGGGTGGAAGCGAACGGCGAATCAATCCGAACTCAGTCGCAAACTCGGGCCGTGCCTGACGAATCAGGATGGGGGCGCGCCGGCTCCACGAAAGCGGGAGAAGAAGAGGTGGAAGCGTCAGACCGGCCGCTTGCACGGCTGGACGTTCCGCCTCAAGAAGGAGGCCAACTGGTTTTTGTGAGCGAAACGGCGGAGCCCTATATGCGGGTGCCGTCGAGAGAGATCCGTCCGCTGGGTCAGCTCAATCGCACGTTCTTGATCGTCCAGCTCGGCGGCGATTTGGCCGTGATCGACCAACATACCGCCCATGAGCGGGTCTTGTTTGAACGGTTGTTTCGTGCGTGGATGTCGCGAGATGTTCGATCCCAGCCTTTGCTTCTTCCCGAAACGGTCGTCTTGCCGGCTTCTCACGCGGAGCTCCTTGGTCGTTATCAAGGCGACCTTGAGAAACTCGGGTTGGAGCTTGAGCCTTTTGGACCGTCGAGCGTGTTGGTTCGGGCCGTTCCCGTGGGGCTTGGCAAGATGGACATGGAGCCTTTTTTGCTCGATTTGCTCGATGATTTATGCCAATGGGATCACGCGTCAACAGTGGAGACAAAAGTCCGTTCCATCTTGGCCTCGCTGGCCTGCCATGGCGCAATCCGCTCCGGCCGCTCCCTGGAGCTGCCCGAGATCAAGGCATTGGTTGAAGATTGGCAAGCCGAAGGAGAGCCGACCACCTGCCCTCATGGGAGACGAACCGTGTTTCGGCTTGGGACGGACGACCTGGAAAAAATGTTCGGGCGGGCCGGTTGGTGACGGTAAGGAGTCCGGTATCGGCCGAAATGAAAAAAGTGAATCGCATCGCCTGCGCCTTGCTTTCGGTCTTGCCCGAGCGAGCGGACGATGAACGGATCGTAACAGCGAATGACGTCGAACCTCTCGGAAACGGTGTGGCAACGACGACCGTTGGTCGTGTTGTTAGGGCCGACGGCGGTGGGCAAAAGCCAGATCGCCGTACAGGTGGCGAAACATTTTTCAACCGACGTGCTGGCGGCCGATTCCCGGCAGGTCTACCGCGGAATGGACATCGGCACGGACAAGCCGTCCCTCGATGAACGTCAAGGCGTACCGCATCGACTCATTGATCTGGCCGATCCTGACGAAGCCTTCAATGCGGGACGATATCGGAGGGCCGCGATCGCGGAGATCGAGCGTCTGCATGCGGCGCGACGGGTGCCCTTCGTCGTCGGCGGAACGGGGCTGTACATCCGTGCCTTGGTGCGGGGGCTCTGCCCGGCTCCGGAGGCCAGTCCCGAGTTGCGGGAAGAGCTCGCGGTCCTCGGGCAGAAAGAAGGACGAGAGCGGCTCTATGCGGAATTGGCGGCAATCGATCCCGTTCTGGCAGCGCAGCTGCATCCTCGCGATGAAGCGAAGGTCATCAGAGCCTTGGAAGTGTATCGATTGTCCGGCCGGCCGATGTCCGCTTGGCAGGGCCATCACGGCTTTCGCGAGGCGCCGTTTTCTACGCTCCTGATCGGGTTGGAGCGGGAAAGGGAGGATCTCTACAGAAGGATTGAGGCGCGAATCGACCGGCAGTTGACACACGGAATGGTCGAGGAGACCCGCGCGTTGATCGATTGTGGGTATGAACGACACTTGGGGGCGATGAAGGCGTTGGGCTATCGACATGTCGCGGCGTATTTGTCCGGCGAGTATGATGAGTCTGAGATGGTTCGCTTATTCAAGCGAGATACTAGGCGCTTCGCCAAGCGACAGATGACGTGGTTTCGAAAAGAGCCGGCTATTCAATGGCTGTCGATTGTGGCCGATGAGTCGCCGGACCGAACGGTTCGGCGGGTGGTGTCCATGATCGAGCAGTTTCTGGACGCGCTCGGCGCCGGTTCGCAATCGGACACGATGCAAACAACGGGATAAGGAGCGAGATGAAGGCGCACAGAACGGATCGACGTCGAGAAGCGTCGGTGGGCGTGATCGGTGGGAGCGGTCTCTATAAAATGGAAGGGCTCAAAGACGCCAGAGAGTATCGGATTCGCACTCCCTTCGGCGCTCCCTCAGGCGCGGTGGTCGTCGGTCTGATCGACGGAGTTCAGGTGGCGTTTCTGGCTCGACACGGAAGTGGCCACCGCTTGAGTCCGAGCGAGATCAACTATCGGGCGAATATCTACGCGCTCAAGTCGCTGGGGGTCTCCCGCGTGATTTCCATCAGCGCGGTGGGCAGTATGAAGGAATCGATCAAGCCGGAGGACGTGGTGATTCCCGATCAGTTTCTCGACCTGACGAAACGGCGTGCGTCCACGTTCTTCGAGGGTGGAGTGGTGGCGCACGTGGCGTTTGGCGATCCCGTGTGCGCCGGTCTGTCGGAGAAGCTGGCGTCGTCCGGCCGACGGGCGGGAGCGACCGTTCATTCGGGGGGCACCTACGTGTGTATCGAGGGTCCGCAGTTCTCGACGAAAGGCGAGTCGATGCTGTATCGGCAGTGGGGGGCCGACGTGATCGGGATGACCAATATGCCGGAGGCAAAATTGGCGCGCGAAGCCGAATTGTGCTATGCGACGATGGCGTTGGTGACGGACTACGACTGTTGGCACGAGACGGAAGAGGCTGTGACGGTTGAGGCGATCCTGGCCACGCTGCATCGCAACGTGGAGTCGGCGAAGCGGATTCTGCGGGAGGCGATTCCCGCGGTGGCGACGTTGGGGGCCTGTGCCTGTCAGCGGGCTTTGGACCATGCCATTGTCACGGCCCGCAAGGGCGCACCGGCCACCGTCAAGGGCAAACTTGCGTTGTTGACGCGCCGCGTCTGGTCACAATAACAAGGAGCATGACGGATGGGAAAATTGTTGGTAGTCGGATCGGTCGCTCTCGATACAGTCAAAACGCCGTTCGGTGAAAAAACCGAGGTCCTCGGCGGGTCGGCGACGTACTTCTCGACGTCGGCGAGTTTCTTTACGTCCGTCGCGCTGATTGCCGTGGTCGGAGAAGACTTTCCGCCGCAGCATGTCACGTTTCTGAAAAGTCGGGGGATCGATCTGACGGGCCTTGAACGGCGCCCCGGCGCAACGTTCCGCTGGAAGGGCGAGTATACGCATCAGTTGAATGAAGCGCATACGTTGGAGACGCACCTCAATGTTTTTGAAACGTTTCGTCCCGTCATTCCCGACACGCATCGCTCGCCGGAAGTCTTGTTTCTTGGAAATATCGATCCGGAGCTGCAACTGGACGTGCTTCAAAAAGTGAATCGTCCCGGATTGGTCGCCTGCGACACGATGAATTTCTGGATCGCTCGCAAGCGAGCGGCGCTGTGGAAAGTGCTCGAACAGGTGGACGTGCTGATCATCAACGACGGCGAGGCGCGGGCTCTGGGCGAGGATTCCAACCTGGTCAAGGTGGCGAAGCTAGTCCTCTCGCGAGGTCCCAAATACTTGATCATCAAGCGGGGCGAGTACGGGGTGCTGATGTTTAACGAGAAACAGGTGTTCGGCGCCCCCGCGTTCCCTCTTGAAGACGTGCGCGATCCGACGGGTGCCGGCGACACGTTTGCCGGCGGCTTCCTGGGCTACTTGGCGGCGACCGGGAATCGGTCCGAGGAAGCGATGAAACAGGCGATCATCTTCGGCAGCGTCATGGCGTCGTTTACGGTGGAATCCTTTAGTCTTGACCGATTACGCATCCTGGATTACAAAGAAGTGCAGGAACGATTCCGTGAGTTCAAGCGATTGACTCATTTTGAGGACATTCCGTGAGGAAAGCGACGGAAACGAGAAGATGGAGTCAGGAGGTCGCCGCGCGTGCGGTGGAGTTCGGCTGTTTATTGGTTTGCGCGGCATCGTTGATCCTGCCCGCCGGCTGTGCTACGAGCGAGGAGACGATCAGGAAATCGCAAGGGTATTATCAAGAGGGAGTGGCCAGTCTTCCGGGTGATCGGCAACGGGCGTTCGTGTCGTTTCAGAAAGCGATCCAGTTGAATCCCAACAATAAAGAGGCACGGTATGCGTTGGGGCACGTGTACGCGATGCAGGGGAAACTGGCGAAGGCGGAGGAAGAATTCCGCGCAGCGATCGAGATCGACGAGGATTTTTCGGAAGCCCACACCTACCTGGGGCAAATTCTGGCGAGCCAGGGTCGTTGGGATGACGCAATTAAATCCTACAGGCGGGCTTTGGCGAACCCGCTCTATGCAACTCCCGATCTGGCCTGGTTTCATTTAGGGAGGGCTCTGGAGCAAAAGGGCGATCTTCCGGCCTCGATCGAGGCGTTGGAGGATGCGTCATCCACCAGTCCGCCGAGCATTCCACCGGCAATGACCCAATTGGAATTGGGGCGGCTGTATTTGAAGTCGGGATATTTCGCCAAGGCGCGAGAGGCGCTGAAAAAAGCGGAGATGTTGGATCAGAACGGAGAATATGCCGCGGCTGCCGCTGAACTGTCGGTTCAATTGAAGTAGCAGAGGGGACCATGGAGTCGGTCGGCGAATTTTTCAGACAGGTACGAGAAGCGAAGGGGTTGACCGTCGACGAGGTGTCCTCCAAGACCAGAATTCGGGCCGACTTCGTCCGGGCGCTCGAGGAGGGCAATTTTTCCAAGCTCCCCGACCAAGTGTTCGCCAGGGGGTTCGTTCGCTCCTATGCTCGCTCGCTCGGCTTGGACGAGGAAGACGCGATTCAGCGGTTCACCAAGTCGGCCGGCACGTTTTACGAAAAGCAGGACGAACGGGAACGGCTCAAGCTCCGTCAGATTGAAGAGGAGCGAAAGCGTCGGGCGAATCGAAAAGTGGTGGGAGTGGCGATTGGAATCGCCGTGGTCGTCTTGATCGTTTTGCTGAGTCGGGAACAATCGTCCATGCTCCGGCACGCGGATTCGGACCAGGTTCTTACCGCGCAAAACAGTGTGGGGACCGTGAAAAATGAACTCGCCGCGACATCCCCGCGGGATGGCGGGGAGCCGGAATTCTCCGGTGAGTCCCTCAAACAACATGATAAAACGACGACGCAGCAGTCTCTGACGTCGGGGGATGACGCTCGCCATCTTGAACCGACTCCTCCGCCCATTGCGGTGTCAAGAGCGGAATCCCAGACGGCGTATACCGTGTCACCCGGCGCGGACGGGCCGTTGGGGGGGATTGCTTTTGACAGGAGCGGAATTTCCGGAGACGATCAATTGGTGCTGGATCTGGAGGCCACTGAATTAAGCTGGGTTGTCGTGCAAGTCGACAATGGCAGTCCGCAGGAGTCGTTGTTAAGGCCTGGTGAAAAGGCACAGTGGAAAGGTCAGAATCAGTTCGTCCTCACGCTCGGCAACGCCGGCGGAGTCAAGGCGGAATTGAACGGGAAGCCGCAAAAACCGTTTGGCCCAAGCGGCAAAGTCGCGCGCGATATTGTGTTGAAGCGATAACGCCGATACCAAGGGAATGATGTCACGCGCATCATCCTTGCCAGTCTCTTCGTTGACGTCATTTTATTTCCCTTTATGGAGATCGAACATCCTCTGAGAAAGGTTGTTGTGTGTGCCCATGGGGGGTGCAGCCGTTCAGAAAATTTTCGCGCCTCGGTGTCTTCAACGGAAAAATAGCGCGGTGACGGAGTAAGAGCGATCACTTGACGGGAGATGAGGACAGCGAAAGGGTCGTTTCTTGACAGGAATTTAAAGGGGTTGGTATAGTCCGGTCGTTTTGACGGCTTTTGCATGCGTCTTATGGCATTTCAACCTGCCGCTTGTTGCGGAATCAATGCACGGTCAGTTCAATACAAAGGAGGATGTGTGATGGGGTATCTGTCTAAGTTTTTGGGGGTCAGCGCAGCGCTGGTGCTGTTGTCGGCTTCTCTGGTTGGAGCGGAAGAGCGAGATCCTACGAAGCCCCGTGTTCCGGCCGATCAACTTGCGGATGCAAAAGCTATGAAGAATCCGATAGAGCCGACTGCGGACAGCATTGCCAAGGGAAAGGCTCTGTATGAAGGGAAGGGCACCTGTTTCAACTGTCATGGGAAAACAGGAAAGGGTGACGGCCCCGCCGGCGCGATGTTGAATCCAAGCCCGCGTAACTTTACCAACTGCAAGTTCCACAAGAAGCGGAAAGACGGCGAGCTCTTCTGGGTTATTAAGAACGGCAGCCCCGGTACCGGGATGGTCTCGTTGATTCCGGCCGCCATCAACGACGAAGAAGCGTGGCATATCATCAACTACGAGCGAAGCTTCTGCAAGGGTGAATAAGAGCCGGACACTATCGGTGTCTATCGGGTAGGCGTCCAATTCCAGTAGATCAACGCGGCGGGCGGGAAGTAATCTTCCCGCCCGCCTTCGTTTGGTGGCGCGACAAGAAAAAGCACTTACTGCGGCGAGACGGTCACTCTCGTTCCTTCCTTCACCGGCGGTTCGATCTTAATGTGTGGTCCCTCAACCTTGGGGAGGAGACCGGCGCCGGGTTTTTCGATGATTCGCCGATTCTCTTCGTTGATCAAAAGATTTTGTTTGCTGTGACTCTCGTTGGCGCGAGCAGAGTCAACAAGGGCCTCTTGCACTGTCGCATTCCTTTGGCCGGAATCGTTCGCCAGTAACTGGCCGTTGACCGGATCTACGGCCTTTGCCATGGGATAGCCCGGGTGTTTGGGAAGCATCGCCGGATTGGCAAGCGCGAGGAGGGAACCGACGAGCCATCCGGCCACGACACAGCACGCAATAAGCGAGAGTTTCATGGCGCGACCTCCTTGGTGAAGTGAAAAACAGGAGTGTGCGATCGAGACATACATATACACTTTGGTGGAGGCAATGGCAGAGAAGCGGACGGACGAGAGGAAAAGACACCTACCCCGGTTTCATACGGTGCCTCTGGGCCTGACAATAACATTGCGTACCGGTCGGACCGAAGTCAAGCGGGCTGCAGGATGATCCTCGACGGGCTGATCGCAATGTGTGGCGGAAGCTGATTAGAGGTTTCCGATGCGGACAATCCAACGCCTGTCCACATGGACCGACCGATCAAGATTGAGGATGAGTTGAAACTTCAAGAGAAGACGCCAAGCTGCATCATTGGCGGTTGTATTCGGTGTCGGGTGGATTGTCCCAGAGCGTGGTGAAGGCCGTTTGCGCCAGATGTTCCGCTTCCTGTGTCAGCGAGCCTCTCTCCGTTTCCCGATGAACTAAAAAGTCAATGAAGTCGACCACCTCGGTCTGTCGCTCCTGAGGCAGCTCCCGCAACTTTTCGATAATGATCTGTTCGGTCATCTTTGTCATAGGCTTACCCCTCGAAAAACCCGGCGCAGACTACACCGCTTTGAAAAAAAATTCAATCGTCTCGTTCGCAAAAAATAATTTTCTGTTCTGGAAATTCGAAGCCATTGATAAACCGATGATCCAGTGGTGAGTTGAGAGGGAAAAATGAACGGGCTAGAGGTGATGGGTGGGTACAAGTGCGGCAGGGGGGGACAAGATAAGCGAGGCGACGATGTCGCTCGGCTCAAACGTCGGAAAAATCATCGGGCGCTGCTCCGCATTTAACCGAGACTCGGCCGCCCACGTCACTTTTGGGCGTACGTAGCCGGCAAGTTCTCCGAGCGTGATGAAACCGGTTTGATTGGTGTCGGCTTCTCCGTGAAGTCCGCGAGAAAGAAATAGGTGAACAGCTCGTGGCTGTGAGCGTCACCTTCCAAGCCGGTCTTGAATGATTCGCCGCCGATCATTTTGATCATGGTCTCCCCATTGAGATCCCAACGGGGGAGGGATGTTTGCCTATCCGGACTCGTCGTGCAATTTGGACATCAGGCCGTCAAAGATGAAGAGGGTCTGTCGGACGTTGAGTTTGGCGATGGTTGACGCGATGTGCCGAAGCGGATAGAGGCGCGCCTCCGCCGCACGACTTGTATCGGATAAAGCCGGCAATACTTCGCCGTTTGGAGCGACCATCGCCTGACCGGAAAAATAGACGATGACAACAGCGTTCTTGTCTATGCGCTGAGGAGGCCATGTGGTGAATGCAATATCGACAGCGGCGCGATGGGCTTACAGATCCCGGAGCAGCATCACGTTGGATGCAGGCACGCCTCCGATTGTCTGAAAATAGTCGGCTACCCTCTGCGCATCCATGGAGGCGTATTTTCTCGGCTTGGCCTGAGGGAGCTGGTACTTACTGATGCCGATAGTGATCAGGTGGGTCCCCGGCCGCTGAAAAGCGGATCGAAGAGAGGGAGTCCGATCCACGTCGTTTAGGCTGGCCCCGGCCGGCTGAATCGTCAGGAAGAGCGTTTGAGGAGGTGCGATCGGTTTTCCCGCCTGAGTCAGGGTGACATGGATTTCAGCTTGGAGTGGCTGGAGAGTCGGAGGCAAGGTCGCCATGAACTCCAACGATTTCGTCTGGGCCGGTTGTAAGGGGGGGAGCGTCAAGGTCGTCGCGGGGAAGAGATTGAGAACCTCGGGCGTGCCCGTGAGGGAAGCCGAGACGTTCTGAACCGGGATCGTGCCGGTATTGACCACATCAACCCGAACCCGCACGTGCTCACCGCTTTCCAGAATTAAGTCGCCGTTTTCGTCGAGCAGCAGAGCTTTGAAACGAAGCGCGGACGAGGTGGAAGACGTCGCCGAAAGAGGTGATCCGGCCGTCGCCGAGAAAGCGGACGGATCTGAGGCCGATTCCTGAAGGACGGAAGACGAGGGCGGTTGTTCCCCGAACGCGGTTCTGGTGTCCAGAAAGACTTTTGCGGCCAACTCTTCGGCCGTATCGCGGACGAAGGGGGAGATGACATAGTCGCAATTTCTACCAATCTGCTCCAACCGCAGGCGCTCTCGCCGGTCCACTCTGAATTCTGTTTCCCGCAAGACGACGCCCCGGCTGTCGGAGGTCCGGACGAGCGCATTCATTCGCAAGGTTGCCGGCGCCCGATCGTACAAAGCATCCTTGTCGAGATTAAATGACCACTCCCGGACCTCGAACGTAATCACATGATCCGGACGGATTTCGTTTTCTCGGCCCGTTTCGGAGACAACCGCTTTGAACGTTCGGGACGCCTCTTCACGCAACGCCTTCTCAATCTGACGACCGATCGGAACTTCTCCCATCTGGCCGCAGGAATTGGTGTAGCGAAAGGTCTGTTGCGCGATGGAAGAAGAGATGTCCAGTTTGACGGTATAGGGCAGCAGATCCTTGGCGGGGGAAGCATCCAGCCGCGGGATGCACGCCGGGACGCATCCGATGATCAATAGTAGGGCAGTTCTCATCAGCACGGATAAATTTCTTGGCGGCCATGGATTGATCGGAGAGGATGTCATGAGTCGCACGGTCGTCATCCGTTTTTGAGGCGAAGCATCGGGGCAATTACGGTACTGGAAACATGGCACGAAAGCAACCGTGGACTC
>JANDJJ010000205.1:0-1213 GCA_024330945.1 Nitrospira sp.
CCGATGACCTGTTCAAAATGCGGAGGTCTGGCGGTCGAGGAGCAATCGCTGGATTTTTACGGTCGCACCGACCGATGGCGATGCGTCAATTGCGGATGGTCACTGATGAAAAATCCGGGCACGGCGGCGGTATCGCGCGCACGACAGGGCATCTCTCGCAACGCATCCCGTTCGGAGACGAGCTAGTGCGAACGACCTTGGCCCTGCTGGTCGGAATCGCTCAGCGCACTCGGCAAGGAGAATTCCATGAAGCACATCGGCGACCCCATGCTACGGTTTCGAGTACCCGCCCTGGTGGCGGGCCGGCTGACGTATCTCGACTCGGTGCAGTTGATCGGCCGCTGGACGGCGCTCTGTTTCCTTCCCTATGTGGGCATCGTGGAACCGGCGTTCCTCGACCATCAGGCCGACCGTTTCGATCGACTCGACACCACACTGCTGATCGTCTGTTCCGGCGCCCGTCCGTTGCACCGGGTCTGGATCGACCGCCCGACAACACCGCGCGTGCCCTTGCTGTACGATCCTTTGTGCCGCCTCCACCGCGCGTTCGGCGTCGTGCCCGGACGGACACCGGTTTGGTGCCAGACATTTCTGATCGATCGTGCGGGTCTCCTCCGCTATCACCTGGTCCATGACTTCACGGAGCGCGGGCTGAGCGCCCTTCAAGAGATTGTCACGCTCAGCCAAACCCAAGATACAGGTCGCGTAACAGCCAGAGACACCATCGCGGACACAAGGGAGGAGGTCATGAATTCATAGCCTCGCTCGCCTCGGGGCGAAGCCACGGGCCTCGTTTCGTTGAACCAGGGAAATGCCGGCAATCGAAGGATACATCACTACCACCAAGGAGACCGATCATGGACAATGTCATTCATCGCCAGGGACAAGCAGGCCTGAACGTCTGCGGCTGCGGGAAGCTGCACTTCACCTACGGCCCCATCACGTTGCATTTCGAGCGCGAGGAATTTCAAGCCTTTGCCGAGGTCGTGAGCCGGTTGGCCGCTCAAATCCCGGACATCGACAACCATCCTGACGGCGTGACCAAGGAGCCCCGAAGGAAGGCCATCTGCCATTGATCGATCACGAGCTTGTCAAGAACACGCCTTCAGAGGACTGCGATGATCAAGCAGCATCCTGGCAAACCGGACGGTGAACTGGGCGTGCTCATCAGCCTGATCGTCTCGCTCGGGATGATCATCCTCGCTATAGCAGG
>JANDJJ010000205.1:1223-11742 GCA_024330945.1 Nitrospira sp.
TTGTCCATGGGTTTTGTTGGGTTTTGTTGAGATGCCTTTAAAAAAAAAGCGATGAGTCATCGGATGACCCGATAACTGCCTCGAACCTCGCTGTTTGTTTGGAGCGTGTGGTTTGTCGAACGGGTCACCGAAAGCGCCCACGCTGCACGCTTCTGCCTTCCACGATTGTAGTTGGAACGCGGTGACACGATTCGTGGATGGCCTGCCACCAGTGCTCAACGGCGATGCCGTCTCACCGTCTCTCTCCGTGATCTTCTACTACTCGCCGGCAGCCGGTTCGCTGTTGTACGTCATCGTCTCGCTGATTGCGCTCTCATATACAACAGGGAGCCGCCTGCAATGGGCAGGTTCATAAGGATCGGGCTCATGTACTCCACCAGCATGATCCTGCCCCCTGCTCATCGACGCGCGGACCTGAAAGGGCAGATGAACGAACTCGGGCAAACGAGTGTTACTTCTTGATCTGCTCGCTCAGGTAATTTTCGACGCCGACTTGTTTGATTGTCCGCAGTTGGGTTTCGAACCAATCGATGTGTTCTTCCGAATCCACAACCATCTTTTCCAGGAGATGCCGCGTCGTGAAGTCCCCCACCATGGAGCAGTGGGCGATCGCTTCCTGCAGCAACTTGACATCTTCTTGCTCAAGCTTCAAATCGACGTTGAACAGGTCCTGCACGCTTTCCCCTGACTGGACTACTCCAAGTTTCTGCACATCCGGAGCCCCCTCTAGATAAAGCATATGGTCGATCACTTTCGACACATGCGCAATCTCCTCGGTCATGCGCTCATGCAACTCGTGCTCCAGCCGCTCGTAGCCCCAGTTATCACACACGGCGGCGTGCAAGAGATAGTGATGGATGGCTGTCAACTCAAGCGTTACGACTTTCTGCAACAGATCAAGCACACCCTCTTTTGCTTTCATGGGATACCTCCTTGCCGGGAACCTGTTGGTTTTGAATCAGCACTCAGAGGCTCGCACATTTTATGTTATGGGGCTTCCCTCATCCTTCCTTTTTAATCTGCTCACTCAAGTAGTTTTCCAACCCAACCTGCTTGATCAATTCCAACTGCGTTTCGATCCAATCAATATGATCATCGACATCTTTGGCCATGTCCTCAAGCATATGCCGAGTCGTGAAATCTCCCACCGTCGAGCAATGGGCAATCCCTTCGCTCAATAACGCCAACATGTCCTGCTCGGTTTTGAGATCCAATTTGAATTGCTCCGGAACAGTCTCACCAACCTCAACCTTGTTCATTCGCTGAACATTGGGAACACCTTCTAAATAGAGAATGTGACCGATCAAGTCGTCGGCGTCTTTCATTTCGTCGATACTGCGACTGCGGATTTTGTGGTAGAGCCGCTCATACCCCCAATTTTCACACATCTTGGCGTGGACAAAATACTGGTTGATAGCAGTGAGATTCGCCGTCAAGAGCTTATTTAGGAGAGTAAGCACTCCTTCTTTCGCTTTCATAAACCTTTCCCCCTTTCTGAACTCATCACGTAGGAATCGCCTCGCCCTGACGCGCCCCACAGGATGAGATGCTGTGAGCAATGACAATTTATTTTTTAGTCATTATTCTCGGTTTTCGATTATTCGTCAATCGGAGGATTGTGCTCTTGCTGAAACACACACTCATTTTCATCAAGAATGATTCTCGATCGTCCTCTCATTTCCACCATTGGCTGAACCGTCGCTTCCTTGCTCCGGCGAGATTGCACCGTGTCACTACTTCCTCAACAGAGCTCCTCATTTTATGGGAAGCGACGCTCGACAAAGAGGCCACAGCAAGCCATGACAACGCTCTTGAAAGAACTTGCGAGAGGATGGTAAGTTTGTCGGGTTGATGGTGCCTTCATCCTCTCCCGCGGAGCACTATCGAATGAATAAGCGAATAAGACGATTCGTGTTGTTCGCGCTTGTTTCACTCCTCGGACTGTCCCCTGAGGTGGCTACTGCTCATGGAAAAGTTGAATTGGAAGAAGATGTCTGTGTGCGGCGGCTAGGTGGAAGTATGGTTCACCTCAGCGCCTACCAGCCGCAGTGGGCGCCCAAGGCGGAATACTGTACAGAAATTCCTGACGAAGGGGATACGTTCCTTGTCATCGATCTTATCGACCCAAGCCTTCGCAAAATTCCGGTTGGAGTGCAGCTTTTCAAAGCATCAAGCAGCTCGTCGTCCGACCAAGTCGATGAACAGCCCATTATTTCCTGGAAACCAACCTCGCATCCCGATGGCATCGTGCGGGGGGAAGCAATCTTAGAAAAAGGCCTCTATAAATTGATCGTGACAGCAGAAGGGCTTAGTCCGTCGTATTACATTTTGCGAGTACAGCAAGTTGACTATTCCCAGATCAGCCGAAAAATTGTCGGGCCGCTCGTTGTGCTGTTGGTCCTTGCCATTGTGGGATATGAAATCTCAAAAACGGGGCGGTTCCGCAATTGGTGGGCTTCTCGCCGAACTTAGCTTGCACCAGAAGCTGAAAAGGCCGGTAAGTGAGGCGTTTGAAGTGGTGGCTCAACATAACAATGGATAGAAAAAACGGCTCGCTCCCGTGCACCTTAACAAAAACAAGGTTTTCACCCTTCTAAATTTGAGAGGCTTGAACATGCGGAGGATTGGGGTGTTGAGGTATTTTATTATGTCCCTCGTTCTTTTCCACAGTGGAAGTAGCTGGGTGACGGATGTGCAGGCCCACGGCGGACTTTCGATGGCCGAAGACATGTGCAAGCTGACCGTTGGTCCTTACATGATGCACTTTACCGGCTATCAACCAACCAGCACCCAGGAGAAACAGTTTTGCGAAGACATTCCCGCCACTGGCGAGACAGTCGTGGTATTAGACTACATTGAACAGGAGCTTCGCAGTTTGCCCACAGAAGTTCGGATTATCAAAGACACAGGCTCCGAAGAAAACCTTGACGCGATCACCATTTTGCATCTGCCCCCAAAGGTCTATCCTAATGGCTCCATTAACTTTACCTATACCTTCGAACAGCCGGGTAAGTTCGTCGGTATTGTGACCGTCGGCGAGAATCCGAAATACGTCTCTCGTTTCCCTTTTTCCGTCGGAGAGCTAAACATTGCTTCCAAGCTAATGAATATCTACATGGTTCCTGTCCTGGCACTCCTGGTGGTAGGAGCCATCTTTTTCTTCGTCCGCGACCGTCAAAAAACATCGAGCGCCACTGCGTAATGAAGCGTAATGCAAAATGTTGATGCCTGGTCATGTGTCGCTCTCACTGCCGCAGGAAGATGTTTGCCTTGTCAGATGCAACGCATAACGACTATGGTTTCAGATCGTGAGGACTCTTATGCAATCACGACGTAATCTTTTTCGTACATGTATGTGCCTAGCTATTTTGCTGCTGACTTTCCCTCTTCGTGCACTCGCTCAACACGGACATGAGCTGGCCGCTGATACTTGTATACTCCACCTCGGGCCTTACAAACTGTACTTCAACAGTTATCAGCCTGATCTTTATTACGACACGCAATTCTGTCAGGAAATTCCAAGTACCGGCAATACGGTCTTGGTTTTTGATTTTGTCGAACAGGAGCTCCGTTCCATCCCCGTCGAAGTTCGGATCATCCGCGATACAGGATCCGATCAAAACATCGAGGCAGACACAGTCGTTCATCTCCCGCCCAAAATTTATCCGACCGGTTCTATCAATGTGAAGCATAACTTTGACACACCGGGCAAGTTTATTGGGCTGGTCTCGATCGGCGAGAAGCAAGAACACCTCTCTCGTTTTGGCTTTTCCATTGGGCAAACCGGAGCTGTTTCTCATTTTACGCATTACATGGTGATTTTTGTTCCGCTGGCTGTCGCCATTGCCATAGCCGTGTTCTATATGATTCGTGATCGCCGCAAAGCCACCGAGCCCCTGCCTTCTCCCGAGGCTTGATCCGTATATGCCTCTCTCATGATTGGGAGGAACACGCTGGTGAGAGTGGAAACCATGAGGGGTGAGACTGTGACAACCAAGTTGCTAAGAAGCATTGCCGTCGCCCTTACCGTCACGGCGGTAACAGGTTGGGCTTCCATACCATCAGTTGAGGCCCATTCGAAGCTGGTGAAATCCGACCCCCCTCAACGAGCCTCGCTCAGCAAGCCCCCGACACAAGTACGGCTCTGGTTCAACGAAGAGATTGAGGGAGACTATGCGACGCTCGTGGTACTTGACGCTGCGAAACAGCCTGTCACCGATGCAAAGCCTTCCATCGCACAGGATGATCCCAAGTCCATCTGGCTTCCTCTTCCTGAGCTATCACCAGGCAAGTATTCCGTCAAGTTCCGCGTCCTGTCGGTTGACGGCCACGTCGTGGAGTCTTCTTTTGACTTCGAAGTGAAGCATAAAGTGCACGGGAAATGATCGAGTCTCTTGGCGCGCTGTTTCGCTTTATTCAGCTCGCCGCCAACATGATCGTCATCGGCGGTTGCGTATTCCTTGCAATTATCCACGATGTCGTCAGCTCTACCGGTGCTTCCTCCTTCACTCGTCTAAAAAGGATGCTCCCATGGTTCGCCTTGGCCACCGTAATCAGTCTGTGGGGAGTCTTAGCAGCCACGACAGCCCAGGCAACTGGTCTCATCGCAAATGCATGGCACGTCGATGCCTGGTTCTCATTTATCCAAAAAACCCGGATCGGGATCATCTGGATACTGAGGGAAGCTAGCGCCCTTGTTGTATTAGGCGCGACCTTGTACGTCTACTTCTCGACCCCAGCCCGGTGGCGATATGTTCTCTGCGCCTCTCTTGGGGTGCTGCCTCTCATGTTCGGGTCTTGGGCCAGCCACTCCGCTGCCGAGGAAAAATCAGCCTGGGCTATTCTTCCTTATACACTGCACTTAATTTTGGCCAGCATTTGGTTCGGAGGGTTACCTGGAGTTCTCACTGTTCTCTTCTCCAACCAACTGGGTTCCCAATCTTCCGATCGAGCTCCGCTCTTGTCTCTGAAACGTTTTTCCTCTCTGGCCCTACCGGTGATGGGCGGGATCGTTTTGACCGGCCTTTTGGTGGCCGACCGAATGGTCAGCCCCAATTATGCCGCTTTGTTTGCCACTTCGTATGGATGGTTTTTAAACACCAAGCTGTGTTTGCTTGCCGTGATCCTCTTAATCGCCTCTCGTGCCCACTTTGTCTGGATTCCCTCTCTGACCGTTCTCCCATCTATAGTTTCTCCCGAGTTACAAAAGCTTCGCCGATGGTTACTGAGAGAATTTATCCTCGCCATAGGACTGGTCGGCATCGCTACCCTTTTGGCTGGAGCTGTCCCCGCTAAGCATGAAGTGATCGACTACTGGCCCTATCCTTTCCGATTCTCCATTGCCGCCACGTGGGGGGATTGGCTTGTCCAAACACTGGTTATCAGCGGCATTATTTTGTTGCTCGTAAGCGGTAGTATGCTTGTGATGGGCCATAGAAAACACTGGAGTCGTTTCTGGCGAGTGATTCTTCCCGCTCCCTTGCTCGTTTTTTCATTGGTCTTGATCCTCTATCCGATTTCTGTCCAGTCCTACCCAGAAACCTATCGGAAGACACCTGTTCCCTTCGACTCCATCTCGATCTCAAACGGGATGAACATTTTTTCTGAAAACTGTGTACCGTGCCATGGTCCCCAAGCTAAAGGAGACGGAGTTCTGGCAAAAACCCTTCCCCGAAAACCGATCGATCTCCTAACCGAACCCCATACAGCTATGCACACAGCCGGTGACTTTTTTCATTGGCTGACTCATGGGCGTTTCAACGGTGTTATGCCAGCGTTCGGAGATAAGTTGACTGAAGAAGAACGATGGGACGTTTTAAACTTTCTCCATGCCAATGCACGAGGATACCAAGCTCGTATCATCACTCCCCAAATTCTCCCCGGACAGCCTTTCATGGTCACCCCAAACTTTTCCTACACCGCTCATGACGGAACACAAGGCACGCTGAAGGACTTTCGAGGGAATCAGAATGTCTTGCTCGTCTTGTTTTCCTGGCCAGAATCGAAAGACCGACTTAAACAATTGGAGACATCGTCTTCCCTCTTTAAAGAGGTGAATACGGCTCTGCTTGCTGTACCAATGCACGAGGTGCTGCCTGATGATCTGCTTTCATTGCTCCCGTCTCTCCCTTTTCCTGTTGTAACCCAAGGGGCACATGAAATCAGCAAGAGCTACACCTTGTTTCGCCGAACTATTACCCACCCCGACCTGTTCGGCAATGGATCCATCCCCCCGCACATGGAATTTCTATTTGATCGCTTCGGCTATTTGCGAGGCCGATGGATACCCGACCGTTCCGAAGGTCCTGGCTGGTCCGACCTCAACTTCTTGAAGCAACAGATCGAACAACTCCAACGAGAAAAAGAAATCCTCCCTCCTCCCGACGACCATGTTCATTGATAGTCAAGTCTTCAAAAGCTGCTGCCCCGCAGTCGCTTCCGATGTCACAGTACTAAAGACATGTGTGCTCTTGCCGATTACATGAGACTGCAGGTAAGATCAGCGCAGGTTTGTTCGATCGCTTGTTGCCTGTTTTCTAGTCACCTATGGATCTCCCACGATCCTTTTCGTTCCCCCCTGTGACCCTCCATCAGATCGCGGGGTTCCTGCTGCGGCATTTTCCCGCACGTGAAACAGCGCGGCACAAAAGCCGAGACTATGCCATTGCTGCAATCACATTTGTGTGCGTTGCCATTAGCGGCCTTTTCGAGATCCAAGCCAGTCTCGAAATGCAATGGGTATTGGGATTTTGCGCATGGTTTTTCCTACTTGGCCTCCTCTGGGGAGAAAACCGGCTGACTCAAACACAAGTTGCAATCGCCGTGATTTTTGCTACTGCCGGAGAACATTTCGCCTCTCTGTACATGGGGGGCTATACCTATCGATTTGAAAATGTCCCCGCCTATGTCCCTCCGGGCCATGGGATGGTATATCTCACAGCGGTTGCATTAGCTCGGTCCGGCTTCTTTGTTCGTCATGCACGACACATCGCTGGTTTTGTCATTCTCGTGTGGGGGGCATGGGCACTATGGGGTATCAGTGGCTATCCCGAACGAGGTGATTGGGTCGGAGCACTCCTCTTTAGCATCTTCATGATTTGGTTGCTTGTGGGGCGCTCGCCGATGGTATACCTTGCTGCGTTCTTCATCACGACATGGTTAGAACTAATCGGAACGGCCGTCGGCGCGTGGACGTGGGCTTCCATCGATCCACTGCTTGGTTGGCCACAGGGTAATCCGCCTAGTGGAGTGGGAGCGTGGTACTGTCTTGTCGATGCAGTTGCAATTGGCAGCGCCTCACCTTTGTTGCGTTTTTTCGGAACAGTGTTCGGACGATTGAACAGCGGGGGCGTCATTCGTTCTTTCAAGGATCATGAGCCATAGATTTCTTTCGTCTTCCCTTCCATCTTCACTCGAATACAAGCGCACCTTCTGATGATGGTGTAACCTCTTTTCTGTCAATTTCCTGATCAGTAGTCGCGCCTAGGGTACCAGTTGCAGTTCCGCGAGGCCAGGCCTCCACGCCTCGCCTCGTCCTGGCCAAGACGCGCGGAGACGAGGCCCAGGCAGTGGGGAGGGAGCCGATCCTAGCCATGCGAGGACGTTGGCGCAGTGCGCGGTTGATATGCTCTAGCCCAGTGGGGGCGCAACCGGCTGCGAGGGGCTGGGCAGTCGAACAGGGCACACTGGGGCTGGCCGTCTCGGCCCATGCAGCCAGCAGTGGAGGCTCCTAGTGCCAAGTTTCCCGCGGCGGTCTTCACGAACCGGTCGGCCTCTGTCCGGTCCGGCGCATGGAAGATGGCGTGCATGGGGGCGGCGACCGTCTTGTGGGGCTCCTGCCGGGAGACGAAGGCGCCGGCCTTTGGCTGCCGCTCACACGGACACCGTGCTGGGGGTACGGAGGGCACCACCGCTCCGCGGATCCACCTTGAGCCCACCCTATCATTTCCAAGTCATTACCCATTTCACCATGATGACCCTATTATGAATACTTGATTAGTATGTGAAAAATGCCGCTTTTGGGGGCTTCACCTTTTTGACTTCATCTTTTTTTTGCACATGAAGAGAACAACTTTTCAAAAATGAGAAAGCCCGCCCCCCTAGAACCTAGGGTAGGTCGGGCTTATCTCGTGGAAAAAGAAAATCAGTTTAAACTATGCGCCCAATCGCGTGAACACTGGTAACACGGGAGCCCATATAGGATTGATAAGCCGCTCACCGGATTCGGTCCACGACATTAACAACCCTGCAAACCGTTGGTCTGGGTCATGCAGAATATCAACTAGCCGCTGGACCTCCCACAACACATCCTTGGACTCCAAATGAATATCAACCGTTTGACCAGGCTGTATTGGCTCCTCCTTATCCATCGTTAACCCATTCAATGCTACAAGTTCCACTGGATAATTCGGATCCATATACTTAGCGCCCACAGCATTTGTGAAGCGAATACCTGCTGTCGTAAATTCACCAATGCTAATAGGCTCAGTACCGTTGTTTGTTGCATGAAGTGTCATCCGCAGAGCACGACCAGGAACATCATACTCTGCATGGGTAACCTCCACAACCAATGGATTTGGCTTGATAGGAAGCGGCTTAACCTTTGCCTCACCAGCTTGTAGTGGGACAGTAATCGGATGCTTTGCTTCCGCGGCAAGGTATCCAATTGTTACGACCGCTACCGTGAACACTAAGAGCCCAATTGCTAACTTGCGATCAACCGGATCAAGCAGAAGTTCATCACCATACGCTGCAAGCACACGAGCCCGGATCAAGTACATGGGACGAACCATGAACCAACCAACCCAGAACAAACCAACAGAGATCCAGAATACATGCCACATGATACCAGTCGTACTGCCTTCGGTCTCAGAATCAAAAGTTTCTCCCGTCAGCGTCTTAATTGGGTTCTTAAAGTCGGCATACCGACCGGTAATATCCATCCATCCTCCCGGTCCTGCAATTGGTCCTGCCTCCTTCACAGAAAACATAGGATGGATGTGATGATGCCCAGGAAGTCGGGCCTTCAATGTGATTTCATACTCATAATCACGCCCGATTTCCATTGGTCCTGACACAAACATGGGAACTCCCCCTACTTTCGAGCTGAGACGCACAAAGACGGAGCTGGGAGACCCCACATTAATGAATGTGCGGTGCGGCTTCACCACTGCTCGAGGCCAATCCTCTGACAAGTGAAACTTACCTTTCAGATAAGCAATATCATTGACTGCGGTGCTTCTACCCACCCACTCCGTATCGTACCAGTTCACAGTACGCATGCGGAGAAATGGTTCTTGCGAACGCTCACCATGGGCAAATGCGGGAACAACAGTAAACAGCGGCGTGAACGCCATGGTCGCCACTCCGCAGAATCCCACAATCCACAGTTTGAAGGCATCTTTGACGTTCATGCTTTCCCCCCAGAAAGTTTTGCTTTATCTGCATGAGCCAACGTTGCATATGCGAAGATGTCGTACACCTTGTGCGTTCGCTTTCTTTCATCAGTGAAATAGAAGTAAGAAGTGCAGAAGAATTTCCCAAATTGCCACCACAAGATGTACATCAACGAAGAAGCAAAGGCTGAGAAAAACGCAGAGATCATCGTGCTGTGGCCACCGAAAGTGCGAAGTGATCCAACTTCGATCATACGGATATACTCCGGCGTCCCAGTACGCACATACATGAAGCCCATGTAATCGGCCCAGGAAAGCAAGGTTCCATCAACAACAAGCGGAGTATGGCTGTACGCAAAAATTGGCCAATTGCTGGGGTAAAACAGAATCGCGTACATCCAGGCCCCGATTACCGCGGTCAGAGTCCAGTTTCTGGTCAACAACAACGTGAAATCAAGTACCAAGGCACTAGGAATCAGCGTAGCCGGCATAACGAAATTGGGCGGATAATTGGACCACCACCACCATGACGTAAAAACCGCGATCCACTTTCCAGTCCCCAACGCAAGAATCGTCAACGTCGCTCCAAACGGCTGGCGATAATTCACCCAGTTGTAGTATTGGAGAGCGGCGCAGAAGGTAATTGTTGTGATAGGCGTCACAATCGGCCACCACTGCCGATCTTTCCAATCCAACCAGAAGTCCCAGTCACCGCACAGCAAGGCCGTGTGCATGTGAAAGGTTCCAATAATGGTCACGAACAAAATAGGAATAAAATAGATGTAATCAATATGCCGCGACATTGCCACCCCTTCCGGAGGCAATTTGGCAGCTTTGATTATTTCATCGGTCCTAAACATTTCGCACAACCTCCCTTATCTGTGACCAGCCAGTGAGCCTTCCCCCATCTTACTGTCACTTCGCGGGGAAGGCCCCCTCAGCCGACCTCTTTTTATAGGTTTTTCACCCTTATCGAGAGCTACATATTACCCTTAGTAGCCGGCTTTGGCGTTGGCGTTGACCTGGCTGGGGAACGGATCCAGGATGCTCTTGGGCGCCCCGTTCCAAATCACGTCCGCCAAGTTCGACATGCGGCTCACAATCTGCGCCGCCACGCCCCCCGC
>JANDJJ010000090.1 GCA_024330945.1 Nitrospira sp.
CTCCGGACGTCGGAATCGTCGCCACACGCAGTTCCAGATCGTGCCCTCGCCCCAGCGAAAACCGGATTTTTCCGTCCTGCGGCTTGCGCCGTTCGGCGATATCCAAATTGGCCATGACCTTCAAGCGGGAGATGACGGCCCTTTGATACACCGCCCCTATTTTCATGCCGGTGAAGCAGGTACCGTCCACGCGAAAACGAACGACCGTCTCTTTCCCCCCGGCTGACGGCTCAATGTGCACATCGGAGGCGCCGTGACGATGGGATTCGGCAATGATTTGATTGACAAGCCGCACGACCGTTGAGTCCTGCTCATTCGTCGTCCCGATGGCCTGGTCTCTCCGCCGTTCGTCAATCCCGTTATCGGCCTGTTTGGCAAGCATGGCGAAAGGCCGTGATTCAAAACCAGCGGAGCTTTCTCTGCTCATGGCGGTCTTCTCTCTCTCAATAACGAACCATCCATGTCCCGGGAGCTCGATAGACGACCGGCACCCCACGGAACAGGCCCCAGCTCATGTCGTTGTCATGCCAAACTTCCAGTCGTCCCTGACCATTGGGCGACTGGATGCTCCCTTCGGCGATCACCGTCCCATACACCCTGGTAGAACCCTCAACCACGATGTTCCCCGCCGCGTACAACACGCCGTTGAGGTGGATACCGGAAAGATCGACGGTCATCCGACCGCCCCCATTTTCGCGCGGGCTTTGAACCTTGAGTCGATTCCCCGTGCCGGAAAGGTTGAGCCGCACATGCCCATGGACGACCGCAACTCCCTCGAAATAGCCGGCATTGATCTCAATGGTGCCCATATTGTCCATACGCGGAGCGGTCCGATCGAGGGTGTCGACGAAGATCAAGCCCCGTTGATCTCCAACCTGCTGCGAAGAGAAAACCTGGCGAGGAGACAAGCCTCTCCCTATCTGCATATTTCCATCCTCATAGAGGAGTCCATCCGAGCCCGGCACATAGTAACTCCCAAATCTGAGCGCGGTTTGCTTGAGTTGCTCATAGCTCCATTCCTCAAACAGCATCCCCGCTATTGGAATCTGTTGGGAATGGACGTTCGCAGGAAGAGTTCCCACTGAACCGGGCGTTGGCTCGACTTCTCGGACCAGTCCCCCGACCCACAGATGCATCCAACGGTCTTCGAGGATCGACCTCTCGCCGTAGCCTTGTCCTGTGACGGGGGCCGCAGGGTTGAACGCCGGGACGTCTTCGATACGCCGAATGACGACATCTCCTCCGGCCGCGACCGACGCCCAGTGAACTCCGCTGATCGATCGACTATCCGACAGGAGATCAAGGTTGCCTCTGGCCTGCACCCCCCTTCGTAACACCGGAAGTTCCAACGCTTCCAACTGCATGCCGATTGATTGCCTAAACGGCGTTGGGAAGGGAGTCGGATGGTTCGTTTCTACCGTCACTTCAACCGTGCACAGCAAACCCGGCTTCATGGGAGCATAGATTTTCAACAGCCGAACCGTTCCCGATTCGGCCATGTTTCGGAACAAGCCCAAATCGGGATCGTTCAATAAGTGACCGTGCACGGGATCCGATGCGTCCAAGACGACGTCCGGACGCTCGGCAGTCCCCGCAAATTGCGATTGTCCGTTCCGGTCGAAAAACGTGGGGGCTCCATCGGTTGAAACGAAGCGTTTTTCCAAGGCCCTGGCGACCAGAGGCGGAGCGGTTTCGGGATCATGAAACCATCCGATCACGATCTCGCCGGCCGCATCGGCCAACTGTTGAGCGATGACCGACTTTTTTCCGACGTCCGCGCTCAACGATTCCTGCCAAACCAACTCCAGCAACGTCACCCCCATCACCGCGAGGGAAAGAGCGATCACAAGGGAGACTACCAGCGCCACGCCCCTCTCGTCGAATTTTACCGGGACGCCGATTTTCGACATTGTTCTTCTCACGATCGGAGCGCCACCGTTCGTCGTTCGACCCGCGAGGAATCGGCCGGCTCGATCTCTATCATGACGCGGGCCACCGCCGACGGATCGTTCGTTGCCAGCCCCTTCCGATCCCGATAGGAAAACCGCACCGCCTTCAAATCGGCGATCAATACACCGGCTCCTCCGTCAACCATGCGCATCAGCCTGACCGGCCCTCCGGCCCTTGCGTAATAGGTGACACGGTTCCACATTTCGACTGAGACACCGATGGGATACGAACCGCTCACCGAGCTCTCCAGGAGCAACTGGTTTCGCTGACCGTCACGGGCCAGCCGATGGATTTCACAGCGCTGTTCCCTGCAGAGCTTCACAAATTTGCCTCTTTCCCAATCCCTTCCATCGAGCACAGGGAGAACCGTTTGCCCCTGTTCCACGGGCGCTGTAGTATTGGTGTGTCGGGCATGGATGTTGGCCGAAAATTCCACGGTATCCCGACCGATCACCAGCAAGGATTCCGGCGTGGCCAGACGCACTTCCTGTTCGAACACTTCCAAACCAAGTCGGCGGTCCTGCTGCTGCGCGATTTTCCGGCTACCGGCTCCGACCGCTTGTTGCCCCAGATACAGAACTTCCAGACAGGCGGCGAGGACGAGAAGAGCGGCGGCCATGCCGATCATCAATTCGGTTAAACACAGGCCGCTCGGATCGGAGAGACGATTTCTCATGATTCTCGTGCCTTCATGCGCGCTCACGTTCTCATTCACCGTTGCGAGCTCCCAACGAACACCGGGTTCGCCCTGATCGTCTCCATACGCAGGTCCCGTCGGCCGGTCGGTCCCTCAAACGTGACGATCGATCGGACGGTCACCGTGCCGGCCGACGCGAGCGGGCCGGGGCGATTCGCCTCGATCGTCCAGACTTCGGTCAGCCCATCGTGGTCGGCCGTGGCGGAATAGATTCCATCCCCCGCCGCCTGATCGGCCCCCAGACCGTCGTCTCTCATCACCGTGTCCGGCTCGCCGTCTCGATCGGAATCCTCCTCCAGTAGAAATTTCCAACCGACTGATCGTTTCTCCTCCAATCTGGACTGAACGACCGCTTGCGCCTTAGTAGTCAAGTCCGCATGACGAACAAACCGCGCTGCGACCTCCACGGCACCCATCGTTCCCGCGAACGCGATGCCGGCGATCACGGCAGCGATCATCGTTTCCAGCAACAGGCCGCCCTCTTCCTGCCTCCGCATCATCGGTGTCATCTGACAGTCACCCGCCCGTTGAATCCCACCGTCACGTCCCTCGTGCGTCCTTCTCTGCTCCGCAAACGAATCGTGGTGGCCGTTGCGGTCCGACCGCTTGGATAGAACACGATGCGGTCTCCGCCGCTCGGTTCATCGATCGTCACGCCCCTCCGCCCATAGTGATACACATGGTGCGCGTTTGGCCCCTGAAGAAATCCGACCATCAGCGATTCCCTTTCCCGTATCAACGTCACCATCACTCTGTCGCGGCGGGTGATCGCCAACTGTCTCGCCAACCGCAACTCCGAGGCGACTTCCGTCGTCACGGTTTGGAGCTGCATCTGCGCGTACACATGGGCGAGGTTCGGTCCGGCCAACGCCGAGAGGACGCCGAGCACGGCGAGCGTGACGATCAATTCCAAAAGCGTTTTGCCCTGCTGGGTCATGGAACCCCACTGCCGCCGGGAACCGTACGTTCGCACTCCCTTCTCAAACTGTATGCCGACCGGTTTCTCTCGGTTTTTTGAGCCGTGGCGAGCCCCGATCTCGATGGGCTTTTCGTCAAACTGTCGAGATTATGGGAGGGTTATGCCGGTTCGGCGAGGAATCACACATGACAAGGACGCCGGCTTGGAGACGACATTTCTTCTTCCCGGCAACAATTCGGATACAGATCGGTGAGGAAGAGATACAGGATGACGCGCGACGTTTGAGAACAGGCGCCGGAGGAGCGTTATCCCAAGAGCAATCCTTGATACCAGTTCAACAGAGGTTGTCCGAAGAACAAGGCGATCAAAGCGCCGCAGACGAGAAAGGGACCGAATGGGATGTAGTCCTGCCGAGAAATCACGCGTGTGCCGATCAGCGTCAGCCCGACCAGGGAGCCGAGCAATGATCCCATCATGATCGTCACAAGCGCCGGCTTCCAGCCGAGAAAGGCTCCGATCATGGCCATCAGCTTGATATCGCCTCCGCCCATTCCTTCCTTCCCAAACAGGTAAGGGCTGAGCCAGGCGAGCACCCACAAGATCCCCCCGCCGACCAGCATCCCGATAAGCCCGTTCACCAAGCCGGTCGACAGGACGGTTGCGGAACTGAGAAGACCGACCGCCGTGCCGGGCAGCGTGATCGCATTTGGAATAATCTTGTGAGACAGGTCCGTCCCGGCCACGATGAGAAGCGAAGAATAGAGCAGGGCATAGACGACCGTTGACCATCCGAGGCCGAAATACCACAGCAACCCGATGTAGCCCGCCGCATTGAGGCTTTCCACGATCGGATAGCGCCACGGGATGGGTCCTGAACAGGAACGACAGCGGCCAACAAGCACGAGATAGCTCACCAGCGGAATATTGTCGTACCAGGCGATGGGGTGTGAACAGACAGGGCAATGAGAGCCCGGCCACACAATCGATTCGCGTCTTGGCAATCGATAGATGCACACGTTCAGGAAGCTCCCGACCAGTGCGCCAATGAGGCCGGCAATCACATACCACGTGAACATCGGCAGAACCTCGTGCGCACAGCGGTTAACATCTCCGGCCTACCGTCCCGTTCATCCATCGATCTCTATAAGTACAATTGCCGGAGCTTAACGGCCTTGGTTTACTTTACCCTGTAAGGGTTTTTATAATTCTGTAACAAGGGGGTGTCGACAGCTTGCTGTTCGACGAACAGTATATCCAAAACCGCAGCGGATCAAAGGAGAACCAACCATTATGTCCAAGACAAACGGGAAGCCCAGGGTTCGAAGGCCGGCGGACCTCGAACCGCCACCCAGGGCAAAACGACCGGAATCGCTCACCGCGCGTGAACAGGAAATTCTCGAACTGATTTGGGTCGGTTTCAAGAACAAGGAAATCGGCCAGCGACTCGGGATCAGCGTGAAAACCGTCGAGGCTCACCGCTCCAACATAATGAAAAAGATGCGCGTCTCAAACACCGCCCAACTGCTCAAAGCCGCGATCGAAGGAGGCTTGATCAAAATCAAGTGATCGTGGAACCGGCCTGTTCTCCCCTCGCTGTCGCACGGCCTCATAGAGGACGACGGCGAGGGCGGCCGACACGTTCAACGACGCCACGCGACCTTTCATCGGGATGCTGATGCGCCCGTCGCAGGCCTTCAGCACGCCCGGTCTCATCCCTTCCCCTTCTCCTCCGAAGACGAACGCAACGGGGCCCCGCATGTCAACGGCGGCGTAGCGCGTCGTCGCGGTCGATTCCACCGCGTAGACCCAGATCCCTTCTTCCTTGAGATTGTCAATGAGACGGGTCATGTTCGTAACTTGACAGACCGCCACATGGTCGATGGCGCCCGCCGATGCTTTGGCGACCACAGCGGTCAGGCCGACCGCCCGCCGTTCCGGAATAAAGACCCCGTGGACGCCGGCCGCCTCCGCAGTCCGTAACGCCGCGCCCAAGTTATGGGGATCCTCGACTCCGTCGAGCAGGAGAAGAAGGGGCGGCTCGCCCTTCACGCGAGCTTGCCTCACAATATCCTCGGTCGTGCTGTAGGATTTGGCCGAGACGAAGGCGATGACCCCCTGGTGTTTGCCGTGGGGAACGAGCCGATGGAAGACCGCGGGAGGCTCGACGTGGACGGGAACGTGCTTGGCCTTGGCGGCTTTTACGAGATCGCCGAACTGCCGATCTGTCCGCAGCACCAAGATCCGCCGAATCGGCCGCGCGCCGGCCCGTATCGCCTCCCGAACCGCGTGCAATCCGTAAAGGATCTCCCGCCCGTCAGCGTTTCCACCGGCTTGTCCCATCGGGCTTGTCCTCGATCATGATGCCTTGAGCCGCAAGCGACCGACGAATCTCGTCGGCCCGTTTGAAATTCTTTTGGGCGCGAGCCTCTCGCCGTTCCCTCAACAGGCGGTCGATCTCTTCATCGGTCAACGCGGCTTGATCGGCCGGCGCGCCGCCGGCTTGAGACGAGGCCGCGCCGGCCGAAGAGTCCCCGAACTGCCACGCGTTCAACTGAAACAATCCCAGGATGTCGCCGAGCGAGCGGAAGGCCTCTCTAGCCCTCGTTCGTCCTCGGCTCGACAATCCTTTCTCAAGCAACTTGTTGACGTCGCCGCGTAATCCCTGCAACGCCGCAATGGCCATGGGCGTGTTGAGATCGTCGTCCATCGCCCGAACGAACGATGCCGTTGCCTGCTCGACAGCGGCCGCGAGCACACCGTCGCCTTCCGCCTCCGAACCGTTCGGCTCCTTCAGCCGCTCAAACAGGTCATAGAACCCGTTCAGGGCGTTCTTCGCCTCCTTCATCGCCCGGTCTGAAAAGTCCACCGGCCCGCGATACTGGGTGGACAATAGAAAATACCGGAGGACTTCTCCCGTGACCGGCTCCGGCCAGTCGGACTTGGCGAAGATCTCACGGATCGTGAAGAAGTTGCCGAGCGACTTCGACATCTTCTCCTGATTGATCTGGACGAAGCCGTTGTGCACCCAGAACCGGGCGAATTCCTTCCCCGTCGCCCCGCAGGATTGAGCGATCTCGTTTTCGTGGTGCGGGAAGACGAGATCCATTCCCCCGCCATGGATATCAAACGTCTCCCCCAGGTGTTTGATCGACATCGCGGAACATTCGATGTGCCAACCGGGCCGGCCCGGTCCCCAGGGACTGGCCCAGGAAGGCTCGCCCGCCTTGCTGCGCTTCCAGAGGGCGAAATCCATCGGGTGACGTTTGCGCTCGTCGACCTCCACGCGGGCACCGGCCTGGAGGTCTTCCAGCCGCCGCTTGGAAAGCCGTCCATAGGCCGGATAACGGGCGACGTGAAAGTACACGTCGCCGTCCACAACGTAGGCCAACCCTTTGCCGATCAGGGTCTCCGTCAGTCGGATGATCTCCTTGATATGCTCCGTGGCCTTGGGCTCCTCCGTCGCGCGTCTGATGCCTAACTTCCCCATGTCTTCGTAGTAGGCCTCAATATACTTCTTCGTGATCGTTTCGCACGTCACGCCCTGCTCGTGAGCCCGCTTGATGATCTTATCGTCCACGTCGGTGAAGTTTTTCACGAACGTCACGGTGTAGCCGCTGTACTCCAAATACCGACGCAAGACGTCGAAGACCAGCGCGCTCCGCGCGTGGCCGATGTGGCAATAGTCGTAGACGGTCACCCCGCAGACGTACATCCCGACTTTTCGGGGTTCGAACGGCTTGAACGGCTCCCGCGTTCCCGTCAGAGTGTTAAACAGATGGAGCATGGCTTACCGTTCGGATTCAACGCGACGCTTCGGCCAGTGCGACCATAGGAAATATCCGAGGGCCAGCCCCAGGAACAATCCGATGATCACGTCGAATTGATGGAAATACCCCCGAAGGCTGTCCCACTCCTCACCCATACGGACTCCGATATAGGCGAGCAGATAGCACCACGGAAGGGCGCCCACGAACGTGAAGAGGACGAACCGAGGGAAATTCATCCGAGCGATGCCGGCCGGCAACGAGATAAAGGTCCGCACGACAGGCAACATCCGGCTGAACAGCACCGCGGCTTCTCCGTATTTGGCGAACCATCGATCGGCCACGTCGAGATCGTGGCGGGAGATCAACACGTATCGTCCGTACCGCTCGACGAACGGCCGGCCGCCCCACACACCGGCCCAGTAGGCGACGATCGACCCGATGACGTTGCCGACGGAGCCGGCGAGCGTCACCCCCAGCATCGTGAATTGGCCGGCCCCCACCAGATAGCCGGAGAAGGGCATGATGATTTCGCTCGGCAGGGGGATACAGGCGCTTTCGATGGCCATCGTGATCACGATCCCGGTGTAGCCGAACAGCGAAATCGTCTCGATGACGAACTTGCTGAGTTCGGCGAGCATCCATTCGATGGCTTGTCCAATCATGATCGGCGCCGACCCTTCGACCGATCCGACGTGGGACCTCGGGATCGACTACTCCGGGTCCGCAGCTCAGACTCCCACGTTCGGAAACGGTCCAGCACGCCATAATTCGTCGTATCGAGCCGGAGGGGGGTCAAGGAGACGGCCCCATCGGCGATCGCTTCATGATCCGAATCTTTGCTGCGACTCCAAGAAAGGCGGGTCCCGGCAATCCAATAATAGGTACGCCCATGGGGATCGACTTTTTCGATGATCGGATTATCGAATCGCCTTCGACTGAGAGCCGTGACGCGAACACCTGTGATGGACCGAAGGGGACGATCCGGAATGTTCAGATTGATGAGCGTCTCTTCCGGAACACCCTGCTCAAGAATCAGACGCGCGACGCGGGCCGAAAAGTAGGCTCCGACCTCAAAACGAAACCGATCCCCTCCTTCTTGCGACACGGCCATCGACGCCACCCCCAGGATCGTTCCCTCCACGGCGGCGGACACAGTTCCCGAATAGAGCACGTCATCGCCCAAGTTCACCCCGCGATTGATTCCGGAGACGACCAGTCGGGGCGGTTCCGGCATGATTTTCAAAACCGCCAAGTTGACGCAATCGACCGGCGTGCCGCTGACGGAATAGGTTCGTTTGCCGAGAGGATGAACCCGCAGGGGTTTGTGAAGAGTGACCGCGTGGGCCGCGGCCGTCCGTTCGCGATCCGGAGCGACGATCCACACCTCGCCGAGTTTCCCCATGGCGTCGGCCAGCGCCATGAGACCGGCCGATTGAACGCCGTCATCATTGGTCACCAGGATGCGCATGGCTCCGATACAAGAAAAAGCCGCCAGGCGGCGACTCATGTGTTGACGGGAACCGGTGAACGGCCTGAGCATCGACCCTTATGATATGATTGACGCTCAACGCCTCACATCGTTGGTCGGGGCGGCGGGATTTGAACCCACGACCACTCGCACCCCAAGCGAGTGCGCTACCGGGCTGCGCCACGCCCCG
>JANDJJ010000091.1 GCA_024330945.1 Nitrospira sp.
ACCTCGTGGATGAACGGACCTTGCGAGCCGTCGCCCGTCGTCTGAAATGGGCGCATGGAGTCGACGCCTTGATCGGTGAAGAGCCGTTGAGCTTCGATTCATGGTAGCTCCCTCTTACTTGACAGGCCGGCACCGCAAGGCTATTCTCCCCCCGCCTTGATTCAACCCATGTCGCACATTGACACCTTAGAAAGAAGGAGTTCCCATGCGAATCCTCTTATTCCGGCGCGTTCTTGTCACATCGCTGCTTCTCCTCCCGCTTACAGCTTTCGCTTCACCTGCTCGGGCGGCTGAAGACTTCAAGATGGGAGTCGTGGATCCCCAAATCGTGCTGGAGAAATCCAAGGCGGGCAAACGGGCGCTGGAAGGATTAAAGGAATATGTGTCCATTCGACAAAAACTGTTGGCCAAGGATGAAGAAGAGCTGCGCAACACCGAAAAGCAGCTTCGCGAGCAAGCGGCCAAGATGAGCGAAACCGAAAAACGGGAGAAAGAAACGCAGTTTCGGACCAAGGTGCAGGACTATCAAAAACGCGCGCAAGAATTCAATCAAGAACTGCAGCGAAAGCAAAAAGAGTTGGTCGATGAGTACATGAAAAAGATCATGGCGGCGACCAAGACCGTCGCCGAAAAAGGTGGGTTTTCCCTCGTCTTGGACAAGGGCAGCGAACAGACCATGAAGATCGTCATCTACAACAAAGACGCCATCGATCTCACGGAGCAAGTCGTCAAGGAGTTTGATCTGACCAACAAGTGAGATCGATAAGAACGGGTCCTCCGACTTGTCCTGACACCGGCTTCGATCAGAATAAACGTCCTTGTTCGCATCCCGGTCGCCGGAACGTGTTCGGGATCGAGCCCGAATCATCATCGGAGAATCCCGCCCGCCGTCTGGCCACGTCGAACAATCGCTCGATCATCTCCCAATAGACGCCCGTCCCCGCCTGCCGCTTGAAAAATTCGCTTTCGTTGAGCGATCCGCCCCTCACGTCCCGAAGCCGGTTGATGATTTTCCCGACACGATCCGGAAACAGTTCCCTCATCCGCTCCAGAAACACGGTCTCCACGTTCCCGCTCAGCCTCAGCAACGTGGCGAACGCGGTGCGGGCTCCCGCCTCTCGCGCTCGCTCCAGCAGCTCGGGAATATCTCTCTCGTTCAAGCCGGGTATGATCGGCGCCAGCGAAACGCCGACGGTGATCCCCTCCCCGGCCAATGTGCGGACGGTCTCAAAGCGCTTTGAAATGGATGGGGCATGGGGCTCGACTTTTCTGGCGATCACGTCGGATGCGAAGGGAATGCTGACGTACACGCGAAGCCATGCCTCTTGAGTCAGCCGTTTGAGAAGATCGAGGTCCCGCAATACCAACGCCCCTTTCGTAATGATGCCGGCCGGATTGCGGTACTCGGCGCAGACGGCCAGACAGGCCCTCGTCAGGCCGTACACCGCCTCCAGCGGCTGATAACAGTCCGTATTCCCTGAAAAAACGATCAGTTCTCCCCGCCACGAGGATTTGTCGAACGTGCGTCGCAACAGCCGTGGCGCGTCTTTTTTGATGACGATCTTGCTGTCAAAATCCGTCCCCGCGCCGAACCCCCAATACTCATGCGACGGCCTGGCATAACAATAGGCGCACGCGTGAAAACACCCTCGATACGGATTCACACTCCATCGAAAGGGAAGATCCGGGCTTTCATTGCGACTCAGGATTTCCCTCGTCGCGTCTTCATAGACCGTCAACGCGGCGGGACCGGCTGGTTCGAGCAAGTCCCGATGCCGTGATTCATAGGGATTGGGAGGATTCGCGATGACTCGCATGTTTTCATGGTGACTCCGACCGCTCCCTCCTGTCAACGCGCGCTCCTCGCCGTCCCGCCGATCGGCCGGCGGCTTCGTTGACTCTCCACAACGCCGATGCTAGATTCCAGGCGTTTTCGAGCCGGAAGAGACGCCATCATGCATGACCCGAAATATCTCAGGGAAAACACGGGTTTGATCCGCACCGCCTTGGGCGCCCGCGGCCGTGATGTTCCCTGGGACGCCGTTCAGAAACTCAGTGAGGAACGGCGCGCCCTGACCACGCAGGTCGAGCAACTTCGGCATGAGCTCAAAAAAGGATCCGACGACGTCGCCCGCCGGCGCCGAACCGGCGAGCCGACCGACGAAGCCGTCGAGGCGATGAAGCGGGTGGGAGACCGCATCAAAGAGATTGAAGGACGGCTGCGGGAAACAGAAGACGCCTTAAACGACCTCGCCCTTCGCATCCCCAATCTGCCGCACCAGACGGTTCCGCAAGGTTCGGACTCCACCCACAACGTTGAAGTTCGCCGTTGGGGCGCCGTCCCCTCCTTCGCCGCTCCCCCCAAACCCCATTGGGAAATCGGCGAGGCTCTCGGGATTTTGGACTTTGATCGAGCCGCCAAAATTGCAGGGGCTCGGTTTGCCCTGCTGCGCGGAGCCGGTGCAAGACTGGAGCGAGCGTTGATCGATTACATGCTCGATCTTCACACGACCGGACACGGCTATCAAGAGGTGCTGCCTCCCGTCATCGTCAATCGGCAGACGATGACCGGAACCGGGCAACTTCCCAAGTTTGAAGACGATCTGTTTCGATTGCGCGACGAGGACTGGTTTCTGATCCCGACCGCCGAGGTGCCCGTCACAAACCTGCATCGAGACGAGGTGCTCGGCGAAGACGTGCTTCCCCTTCGATACACTGCCTACACCCCCTGCTTCCGACGCGAGGCGGGCTCATATGGAAAAGACACCCGCGGCCTGATCCGCTTGCATCAATTCAACAAAGTAGAGTTGGTGGCATTCACAACACCGGAGCAGTCATATCAAGAACTCGAACGGCTGACGGGCCATGCCGAAGTCATTTTGCAGAGTTTGAACCTCCCCTACCGGGTGGTCGCACTGTGTACCGGCGATCTGGGATTTTCCGCCGCCAAGACCTACGACATCGAAGTCTGGCTACCTTCGCAAGGACAGTACCGGGAAATTTCGTCATGCAGTAATTTTGAAGCCTTTCAGGCGCGTCGAGCCAACATCAAATATCGACCTGCCAGAAAAGACGCTAAGCCCGACTTCGTCCACACTTTGAACGGGTCGGGTCTCGCCGTCGGTCGAACGATGGTGGCCATCCTCGAACACTATCAGCAGCCTGATGGGTCGGTCTTGATTCCGGAAGCATTACGACCCTATATGGGCGGCAAGGAACGGCTTACAAAGGAGTGACCTGTCGAGGCAAACGACATACACGCTCGGCGATCCTATCGCCGAGCTGAGAGAAAAAGCTTCTTGTGGCGTTTCTCTGCCCGTGTATCCTCTCAGAAGGATACGAGCGCGCGCAGGGCTCACGCAGGGCGGTCGGGAGGGGTGCCGGAGCGGCCGAACGGACCGGTCTTGAAAACCGGAGATGGGGTAACTCATCCGCGAGTTCAAATCTCGCCCCCTCCGCCATCGTGCGGCGTGTTTTTGTGATTCATCTTCGGCTCTGAGCCCGATGGTGCGGCGCCTGACCGGTTCACCGACGGCGGAATCGCATGAAAATCTTGCGGGCATGTTGGCAGTGGTTTCAGCGGCAAACGTGGCTGAACAAGATCATCATCGTCGGTCTGTTCGCCGTCGTCGTTCCGTTTTTCCTTCCCACCATCGTCGCCTGGTTCAAACCCACCATGATCAACGTCGGCGTCGCGTTCTATACCTACGAGCGAGCCCGAGTCGCGGAAGGCAAGACGGCGACATACTTTTTTGAAAAACGCAACCTGGTGACCAATTGCAGCCTCCGTCGCGTCGAGCAGACGGTCCCGCCGGGAGAGGTCCGACTTCCTCGGCAGGAATCATGGGTCGTCATCAAACTGCTGCTTGACAACGTGTCGGATGAGCCCATCACCCGGCTTCGTCTGGCTGTCCGCTCACCGGCCATCGGTCTCGCAACACAGGTCTCGACCGCCCCCACGATGGAAGTGACGGGCCGGATGGAAACCCCGCCGAATGACGGCCGCCGCTGGTTCGTCGTCACCCTTCCCGCGATCGCTCCCCGCTCCTCCGTTGTCTTGAGCCTCAAAACGCCTCTCGACGACAATCTGCGCAAATTCATCTATGAAGACCGGCGAACCGTGACTATTCAAGTGCCCTTTGTGGCGTCGGACCGGTTCCATGAGTATCCTCCGATTGTCTCCCGCACCAATGCGCTCAAAATTCTCAATCGGGAAGGGCTGTTGCGAACTGGAGACGACGCAGCCGCCGAGGAAACGTTGCTCTTCTCCCCCCTTGCCGATAATGATGAACCGCAACAAAAAGAACAGAAAGTCCCTTCCTATCAACTCCTTCCCAAGTCGCGGAGCTGTCCGGAGGGAGAAGCCGGGATGTGGTAACTCTTCCCTTCGCCATTCGGATATCGGACCGGGCACGGACGATACAGGATTGTCACCTAACCCTTTTGTAGGGCCCGCTTAGCCCCTTGAGGGAGTTGAAGAAACGAGGTTCTTCATACTATGGTCCTCCCACAATCTCGCTGTGGAGGGAACCATCGCCATGTCACTTCACCCACTCTCTCGGGTTGCAATCAACTGCCTTCTTACAAAGGGCGGCTCCAGCTTGGAAGGAGACGGCTGCCTGTACGATCTCTCAGCACCAGACCGAAGCGTCTCTCCCCAGACTCAACTACGCGCCGGCGATTACGTGAAGCTTCGTCTGTGGTTGCCCGACGAGGATTCCCACATGTCCGTCGAGTTGGCTGAAGTCGATTGGATCGACAGCCACCGACTCAAAGTGGACCTTCTGTCACTTTCCCCGGAGGTTCGAGCCAAGCTTCATCAATTTAAGGCCTCACAACGGGCGACGCGCTCCACGCACGAGACCGCGACCGAGCACATCCTGATTCGCTTTTAATCGACCGGCCCTTCATGTTCACTGTAAGTTTGTTCCATTTATGTGTATGGTGTGAGCCACTGTCCCGCCTACCCTTGGTCACGCCATCCCTCTTTCGTCTAGCACTCCGCTACCTCTATGGTATTTTCATCCGCCCTTCCCGCGTTTATGCTTTTTCCATCACGCCGGTTGGAAACAAGAGGCGTGGGCGGTGAGGAAAAAACTCCCGACGATTGATTTGAAGAGGAGGGTTGTCCATGCAGAAACGGCTTGGGAAAATCGGAACGGTACGGCGAGAAATTCGCGGCAAGGCTTGTCCGCTGTGCGGAGGCTATCGGTATCAACTTCTTGTTCATTCTTCGACTGCGACAGAAGAAGAGTCCAACATGCTTGCCCGATGCGTACAATGCAACCGTCCACGACAATTGGACGACGGCTTTTGGAAGAACCTGGTGGATATCAAGGTCCCCGATCATAAACAGGCGCTCGCCAAGCCCCTTGAACTCTGGCAGACCTATCGAAAACGCAAAGAGGAGACCCGCAAGGCGATCCAGATGCTGGCGATCAGCGGCGCGGTGCGACCGGGGAACGTCGAATTTCGCTATTCAACCTCTCCGGACGAGAGCGGCATCCTGGCCAGATCTTTTGCCGTCGCCCCTCCTTCCGAGACCGACTCTCCGACTCCCTTGCATCTCCTCTACGGCCGCCTCCAAACCCGCGTCCTCCACGTAATCGAACGGCTCAGGCTTCAAGAATCCTACGCCCAACTACAGTTGCGTTGTCTGCATCTGTTCCATTGGATTCGACGGGAATTGACCGCCCGTTCATATTTCTCACGGATTTGAACCGCTCTCTTGTGCCGTCCACGAAGGCTGAGGTAATATCGCCCTCGCGTCGGGAGCGCCCTGCGGCAGGCGGAAGGTTTCCGCCTGCCGCAGGGCGCCTTCTTGCACAACACGTGGAGCATGGAGAGGTGGCCGAGTGGCCGAAGGCAACGGTTTGCTAAACCGTCGTAGGGGCGAAAACCTCTACCGAGGGTTCAAATCCCTCCCTCTCCGCCATAGCAGTCGACCCGCCGTCATTCTGATGAATGATCAACGGCACTCCTTCTCTATCGACCGCCCATCAAGCTTCATGGACGCTCCATCTTTTTGAAGACAAGATTTCTGTTGTACGGCCCGGACCGGTATCGTATGCTTCCTGTATTCACCTCGTCTTTACAAGAAAGGATCTCGAATGCGCACTTTCATCGCCATGGTAGGAACATCGCTCCTCTTAGCCGGGTCACCGGCGCTGGCCGCTCCGCAAGAGCCCGCGAGCGAGGACCAGAAAACCTTGTACGCCCTTGGTCTGGCCATCAGCCAATCGCTCTCGACGTTTGCGCTCAGTGAAACCGAACTCGAGATGGTCAAAGTCGGCATGGCCGACGGCGTGCTGAAGCGGACGCCGAAAGTCGATCTCCAGGCCTACGGCCCCAAGATTCAACAGCTTCAGCAAACCAGGCTCGGCGTCTTGGCGGAACAGGAGAAAAAAGCGGGCGCCGCCTTCCTGGCGAAAGCCGCATCCGAAAAAGGATCGATCAAAACCGAATCCGGAGCCGTCATCACTCCCATCAAGCTCGGCTCCGGCGCGACTCCCAAATCAACCGACACGGTCAAGGTCCATTACCATGGGACGTTGATCGATGGAACCGTCTTCGACAGCTCTGTCAAACGAGGCGAACCGGCTACGTTTCCTCTCGATCAAGTCATCACCTGTTGGACCGAAGGCGTTCAACAAATCAAAGTCGGCGGAAAGAGCCGCTTGATCTGCCCGTCGAATCTCGCTTACGGGGATCGCGGTTCTCCCCCCGTCATTAAACCGGGTGCGACGTTGGTGTTTGAAGTCGAGTTGCTGGAGATCGTTTCCAAATAAGCGCGTTCTGCCGCTTCCTCTTGGGAAAAGAGACCATCGCGGGCGGAAGCCGAGCCTGGTTCTTTTTTCCAGCCAACGTCCGGAGAAAGGCGGCCCTCTCTCGGCAAGGGAGAGGCCGTCCTGACCTCCGGACCCATCGCATCGACACCTGCGTTCTGGAGCAACCGTGAGCGGGCCGTTCTCTTCTTTCCTTCGGCGGTCGCCGGTTCAGTTCCCTTCACGTCGGCTGATTCTCGGACTGCTCTTTGCCGTCAGCGTCGTGACCTACGTTGATCGAGTCAATATTTCCGTCGCCGCGCGCCAAATGATGCCGGCGCTCGGATTGACCGATCAACAAATGGGGTTCGTCTTTTCCGCCTTCGTCATCGGGTACGCCCTGTTTCAAATTCCGGGCGGATGGCTGGCGGATCGATGGGGAGCCCGCCTGGTGCTGACCATCGGGCTCCTCTGGTGGTCTTGTTTCACCGCCTTCACTGCGATCGCCGCCACCTCGTTTCTGGCCGGTGCCTTGGGAATCCTCGGTGCGCTGGCGCTGACCCGGTTTCTGCTTGGAGTCGGCGAAGGAGTGGCGCTGCCTACATTCAACCGCGCCGTGACGGATTGGCTTCCGGCTCATGAACGCGGCTTCGGCATCGGCATGGCCATCGGGGGAATCGGCGTCGGCTCCGCTGTTACTCCCCCGCTGACGGCCTGGATCATGGTGAACTATGGTTGGCAAGCCGCCTTCTACCTCTCGGCCGCCCTTGGAATCGGACTGGCCGGTCTGTGGTGGATCGTCGTTCGTGACCGTCCAGACGACCATTCGCAGGACAAAGAAAGATCCGCACTTTCTTCCGGCGATCGTTCCACAAGATCGCCTGCCGTTCCATGGGCCGCCTGGCGAAAGACGCCGTCGGTGCGGTGGCTTGTCCTGAGTTACACGTGTCTGGGGTACGTGGCGTATATCTATATGTCGTGGTTTTATCTCTATCTTGTGAACGTTCGCGGGTTCAACCTTCTACGGGGCGGTCTGTATGCCGCCGCGCCGTTCCTCGCCGTCCTCGTGTTCTGCCCGCTGGGAGGATGGATCACGGATCGGTTGGCCTTGAAACACGGTGTCACCAAAGGTCGCCGCATCGTCGGCCAGGCGGGAATGGTCTTGGCCGCGCTTTTTATCGCCGGCGGCGCCGGCATTGACTCGCCCTATTGGGCCATCGCCAATCTTTCGTTCGGCGCCGGGTGGCTCTATTTCTCGGTCGGAGCCTATTGGTCCTCCACCAGCGATCTCTCAAAAACCCACGCCGGAAGTCTGTCCGGGCTGATGAACATGGGAGCCAACGTCGGAGGAGCCGTCTCTCCCTCCCTCACACCCTGGATCGCCGAACAATGGGGATGGCCCTTCTCTCTCTCCGTCGCGGCGCTGATTGCGCTCGCCGGTGGGCTCATGTGGCTGAGAATCGACCCGGAAAAAGGTCTGTCTACGTGCGAACACGCGGCGCGCGGCTAGCCATCGGCCGCAAGGCGCCGGTCTTCGAATGCGGATGGATTGGGACTTCTTTGGACTTTTCTACGCTCGATCCGGCCTTGCCGCAAAAGCGCCGTCCTTGATACAGTGCCGCTATGGCGATGCAATTCCAAAAAAAAGATCCGCGCCTCACCATTATCACAAAATTTGGAGAGATCACCATTCGCCTGTATCCCGATGACGCGCCGCGCCACGTCGAAAACTTTCTCAATCTCGCCAGGCTGGGCTTCTTCGACGGCACCACGTTCCACCGCGTCGTCCCGGGCTTTTTGCTCCAAGGGGGCGATCCGCTCAGTAAACAGCCGGATCGATCCCTGCACGGCACCGGGGGGCCAGGCTATTTTCTTCCGCCTGAACCCAACGACCGTCCACACAAACGCGGTGCAGTTTCTATGGCCAAAATGCCGCGCGAGAGCAACAGTACGCGTGACTTCAACGACAACGGCTCACAATTCTTTATTTGCTTGGATGACAACAACGGCCTCGATCGGTGCTACACCGTCTTTGGCGAAGTGTTTCGCGGTCTCGACGTCATCGACAAGATTGCTACTGTCGCGCGCGATGAACGAGACAATCCGTTAGAGCCGATTCACATTACCGTCAAGGTGAAGGATTAGC
>JANDJJ010000092.1 GCA_024330945.1 Nitrospira sp.
AGCAAGGCCTTGCCCCCCAACATGCCGAATGACATGCACGACCGTCTGACTCTCGGCATCACTCTTTTCGCGATTCATTCGTTTGCCTCGTTCCTGACATTTCTCTACTGCCACAGCAGCACCGAGAGTCAAGCGGTGTTTGCCTATTTTCTTTTCCTCATCGTCGATGCCCCGACCCTCCCCTGGGCCTTTGAGCTCGAAGGCACGATCGGTCTTCTCTCACCGCTCGCCGATACATGGACCCACGTGTGGTACTACGGCCACCAAGGAATCAACTTGAGAGCGTTCATTCTGACGGCGACATTCGGAGGGCTCCATTGGTTTGTCATCGGGAATCTGCTGACAGATCTATTCACGCGGATTCACCAACAACTCCAACGGCGATCGACGCCATCAACAGTTCAGTCCATCTGATACACCGAGTGATGCCACGTAGGAGCCACCGGTTCGCCGCTGCTCGTTGCGCTGTTGCTCATTCTTGTTTGGTCGAGCCGGACCCGGCTTCTTAGGAAACGCGAAGAGTGTGCCCCCACAAACCATTTACATGTTGCGCCCCCGCCACACAACGTAGATGGGTGCGCCCGCCAACACCGTCGCCATTCCCATAGCCCCTTCCATCGGCCGTTCGTACAAGGCATTCCAGATGATCACGACCGCCGCAAGAATAAAAAAAGCCGGAACGACCGGATAGAAAGGTGTGCGATAGGGACGGGGGAGGTCTGGTTCCCGACGACGAAGCACAAAGACTGATCCAACTGCCAGCGCGCTGAAGATGGTGAGCACGGTACCGCTATAGATCACCAGCCGCTCGAAACTTCCTGACAGGATCAAGATAGAAGCCCACAGGCTCTGGAGAAGAACGGCACGTGTCGGTGTGCCTCGTCCACCGGAAACTTGACAAAAGGTCGTTGGAATCACCCCGTCTTTCGCCATCGCATAATATACGCGGGGTCCGGCCCACACCATGGCGCTGACGGCTCCCGCCATGGACAGGCACAGGATCAGAGTCACCAGGCGAGCGGCCTCCGCCCCCAGCAGCGCCACTGCGACTTTGCTGGCGACAGGCAACAACGGAGGCTCGGCCAGATCCGCCGCCGTCAAGGCATAGAAATACAGCACGTTCAGCATGAGATAGAGAAGCATGACAAACACCGTACCGCCGATCAACGCGCGAGGAATGGTGCGAGCCGGCTCTTTCACCTCGCCGGCCAGATACACGGCGGCATTCCACCCCGAATAGGCATAGAGCGCGAAGATCACCGAGATAACGCACCGTCCAATACTCGGCGTGGTTCGTGGATCGGGAAGAGCCAGGTGAGCCCAGTCCCCCTTTCCCACTATCACACCAGCTACAACGAGAAACAGAATCGCCCCGACGTTCAGCATCGTGAGTGTCCGTTGAAGAAATTCCCCTGCTCCTCCTCCGATCAGGTGAAATCCCGTCATCGCCCACAGCAGAGCCAGCGCCACCATGATTGACGGGACACCCTCTGCTCCTTCGTCTCCCAATCGAACAAGCTCAAGAAAATAGGAGGCGAAGCTCATAGCCCCGGCTGCAAGAGCCGCACTGAAGCCGATTGTGAAGGACGTCCATCCGCTCAAGAACCCGACGAGCGGTCCATAGGCCCGAGTGAGATACACATACTCTCCGCCCGCAACCGGCAGCGCTGTCCCCAGCTCACTGTAAACCAGGGCTCCTGCAAGGGCGATCACTCCGCCCATCAGCCAAATAGTAAGGATCAAGACGGGATGGCCGAGATCCCGCGCCATAAAGCCCGTGGTGGTAAAGATCCCGGTGCCGATGACGTTGCCGACCAGCACGCAGGCGGCGGTCAACCAGCCGATCCGGCGAGGCAGCGCGGGCAAATCCTGGTCGCCCCTTTCCACCTGCAGCCCCCCTAGCGTGTTCCCGTCGGCCGGACCAACGGAACAAAGCGGACCGACGCGAGGGTTTTCCGTTCATAACCGGTCTCTGTACGGCGATAGAGTTCCAGCAGTTGCGAGGACGTGCCGACGGGAAGAATGAGTCGTCCGCCGATGGCCAATTGATCGAGCAAGGGCTGAGGCACATGATCCGGGGCGGCCGTCACAATGATCGCATCGAACGGTGCTTCTTCGGGCCACCCTTCATAGCCGTCCCCCACACGCACCTGGACATTTCTGTATCCGAGATCGGCCAACGTCTGTTCTGCTTGGCGGGCAAGCGGTTCCACAATTTCCACCGTGAACACCTTGTCTGCCAACTCGGCAAGAATGGCGGCTTGATAACCAGAGCCCGTGCCGACCTCTAATACCTTGTCCGTTTTTCTCAGTCGCAATTGCGCCGTCATCTCGGCAACCAGCGAGGGTTGTGAAATGGTCTGCCCATGGCCAATAGGCAGAGGACCATCGATGTAGGCAAACAATGAATATGTCCCTGGGACGAAACGATGGCGCGGCACCTGTCTCATCGCGGCAATCACTGCAGGATCTTCGATGCCGCGAGGCAGGATGTATTGATCGACCATCCGGTTACGTTCAACGTCACGTGCGGATTTCTCGCCTTCGCCACCATGACATGAAGCAACCCATGCCGAAAGCAAGAGCACGGCAATGGCAAAGAGCGTGACTCGCCTGATCTGGGTCCTCACGGAAACTCCTCCGGTCTGTGATGCTATGTGTCTAAACGAAGCAATCACAATGCCCTGTTGGTCGGTACGGCGATTGGCAAAGGGGTCGGCAGGACAACAGTTCGCAATGCAACAAAATCATTCTGTGGCGTTCGGCCACGGAGATGTTCTTTTTGCTGTAGCACGCCGCCTCGCCAACGGATCGTGAGTCGGCTTGAGCGTGAGACTGTGTTGGCAAAGCAGGTCTCTTCATTGGACAGCCGATCGGCACCAGCCTTGCTTGCTCCTGATGGGGAGCCATGGCCATGTCACGTTCTCCGACTCATCTCCAAGCCGCGCTCTATTACGAACGGTTGCCTGACCACTTCGTCCGCTGCACGCTCTGCCCGCATGAGTGCAGGATCGGACCGGATCATGGGGGTGTCTGTGGAGTTCGAATCAACCGCGGGGGCAGGCTCTTCACACAGGTCGGAGACCGCGTCATTGCATCGGAAGTCGATCCGATCGAAAAGAAACCCTTGTTTCACTTCCTTCCCGGTAGTTGGACCTACTCCATCGCCACAGTCGGCTGCAATCTGCGTTGCCGATTCTGTCAGAACTGGACCATCTCCCAATGGCCGAAGCTAAAGAAGTCGATGGACGGCAGCAACCAGGCATCGTTACCGGTTGGGGACCACCCACAAGATGAGTGGTGTCCTGATGCAGAACCACCTGCAGAAGAATGGAGGATTGGAACGACGGTGGTTCCATCTGAGATGGTCTCTCTCGCCAAACAAGCCGGCTGCACAAGCATTGCTTATACCTATACAGAACCGACGATTTTCTACGAGCTGGCCCTCGCCACCGCGCAACAAGCATCCGTCGCCGGACTCGGCAACGTGTTTATCACCAACGGGTTTATCTCCCTCGGTCCGTTGCGGGAGATCGCCTCGTACCTCGGCGCCGCCAACATTGACCTCAAGTCCTTCCGCAACAACTATTACAAGAAAGTGTGCGGAGCCAGGCTCGCGCCGATTTTGGCAGCCATTCGGGAATACAAGAGACAGGGCGTCTGGATCGAGCTCACGACGTTACTGATCCCCGGACTGAATGACGAGGAGGGTGAACTGAGAGACATCGCCCGTTTCATCGTCACGGAGCTGGGCGAGGATGTGCCCTGGCATATCAGCCGTTTCTTCCCCGCCTCCAAGATGGAGCACTGGCAGGAAACATCCGTTCAATCGTTGCGGCGAGCTAGAGACATCGGCCGAGAGGAGGGATTGCGTTACGTGTACTTGGGCAATGTCCCGCACGAGGAAGGAGCCGAGGATACGAACTGCCCCGATTGCGGGGCCGTTCTCATCAGGCGACGGCGATTCACAGTCGTCGAAAATCGGCTGCGAGCCGGTCTTTGCCCTGACTGTAACCGGCTCGTGGCAGGACGGTGGGCCATCAGCAATTGAATAGGCCCACAACTCTCAAGATCACAGAGGTTCCCATCATGGGATCGATTGAACCAATGATCTTAGAATCTTCCCGGATGGCACCAGCGGATGACGCCGTCGAAATCGTCGAGCGGAAAGGTTTGGGCCATCCCGATACCATCTGCGACGCCGTGATGGAGGCGGTGGCCGTCCAATTGGCACAGGCCTATCTCAAGATCTGCGGCCGCGTCCTTCATTTCAACGCCGACAAGGGGATGCTGGTGGCCGGTCAAGTCGAGTGTCGATTCGGCGGGGGCTCCGTTGTCACCCCTATGCGGTTGGTCATGGGCGATCGCGCCACCTTCGAGTGGCAGAATAAGCGAATCCCGGTGAAGACCATCGCAGAACAGACGGCCTTGCACTGGTTTCAACGGCACCTGCCACGGATCAAGCCGAACAAGGATGTAGTATGTCAGGTTGAACTGAAGCCGGCGTCGGAAGAGTTGCGGTCCGTGACCGAACGGCCGTACGAAGTCGCGGCCAACGACACGTCTGCCACCGTCGGCTACGCCCCCCTCACCCCGACAGAACGGCTTGTCTTGCAGATTGAACAATTCCTCAATGGCCGCTTCTTCAAGAAAGAGTTCCCAGACACGGGGGAAGACGTCAAGGTCCTCGCCGTCCGTCATGAGAGGGAACTGACTGTCACGGTGGCGATGCCGTTCTTAGCTTCACTGATCCGCACCGAAGCCGACTATTTTAAACGCAAAGCAGCGGCAGAGCGCGTCCTGACCGATTTTGTGACACGCAAGTGCGCAGGCCTCTCTCCCCGGATCTTTTTGAATGTGTTGGATCAACGGGGTGCCGGCGAGGCCGGCGCCTACCTGACGCTCCTGGGGACGTCGGCGGAGGCTGGTGATTCCGGTGAAGTCGGGCGAGGCAATCGCGTGTGTGGAATCATTTCACTAAAACGACCGGCCAGCGCCGAAGCCGCGCCGGGCAAGAACCCTCTGGCGCATGTCGGAAAGATCTATAACGTGTTGGCTCAGACATTGGCGGAGGATCTTCATGTGAAGGTCGAAGGCTTGCGTGACGTGACCGTGTGGATCACGAGCCAGATCGGCCGGCCGATTTCCTCACCGCATTCAGTGGTCGTCGAAGTTATTCGAGCAAAGGGAACGAGGCTGGCGTCCGTGCAGCCGCAGATTCATCGCGTCGTTCGAGCAGCCTTCTCACGCATGCCCTCCTTCTGCGAGAAATTGGCGCAAGGTCGGTACCCTGTGTACTGATCCTTTCACGTACTACGGACGACGTATGTGGAGTATGGAGCCGACTCGTCACCGCCATTGATTACCCCCAGCGGTGATCCGACATCTGTGCCGACGATGGAAGCAGGAGCTCACATCGCGCCTCACCACCTCGGAAGAGTCGAGAAACGACTTCGCCCCACTTGTCTCGTGCGAACGAGGAACAAGGCCGCTTGTGTTCCGATAATAATCGGCATCTTGTTTCTCTTTCTGACTGCGGCCTGCACTTCGCCAGTCGAGGGTCTCCAACCAGCATCGTCGGATTCTTCCATTCGAACCATTTTCGTCTCACTCGATACGTGGCATGCCATGATCGCCTTTCCTGCCGACGAGCCTCGTCGTTTTCCATCCACATCGCACCGGTACGAGGAATGGGGCTATGCCGAGCGGGCCTGGTATCTGGAAGGTCGGCAAGGGTTGGGCGGCATCGTGCGCGCTCTGTTCTGGCCTTCAGGAGGAGTGGTTGAAATTGGATACCATGATCGTGTATGGGCGGACCGCACTCCGCAACCGCCAGCCGAACTGTTTACTTTTTTTGTGAATGACGAAGCCTATCAACGATTAAAGCGGCATCTGCGCGCAACCATTTCGGAAGAGACGCCGCTGGCCTCGTTCGATCAGTCGGTCTTTTATGCGGCGGCGAGGCCCTACCATCTGTTTCACACGTGCCATCAGTACGCTGCCCTTGCCTTGCGCGAGGCTGGCTTACCACTCTCACCGTTCTGGGCCTTTAGTCGGACCAGTTTGGCTTGGCAACTCAGGCGCGCGGCACGATTACTGGAAAATCAACTAGCAGTCGCTCTTCCCATGCAGATGATAGCTGGGAGAAGCTTAGAAGATGTTCCGAGAAAGATCTTCTTCCTAACGGTGTGAGAGTAGTCCGCCACGATGGGTACACGGTGAAACTTACACTCCGACATAGCGGAGCGTGACTGCCCACCCCAGGAGAACCCGTCTTGGTTGTTTTGGTGGGCCGTGCAGGGGTCGAACCTGCGGCCCGCTGATTAAGAGTCAGCTGCTCTACCAACTGAGCTAACGGCCCACCGGGTGTGTAGCTTCTTTATGAAACGCGACTGGAGACCTTGCCCACCTACTGCTGGTGCGCCTGACAGGATTTGAACCTGTGGCCCTCAGCTCCGGAGGCTGATGCTCTATCCAGCTGAGCTACAGGCGCTCCCGTCTGCAAGACAGCTCACCTTAACACGGTCGGAAAGGCGCTGTCTAGGCTTCCCCACTCCCATTGTCCATCTGCTCACTCAGGTAAAAACGCGTAAGGTATGAACAGTTCCTCTCCCTCTATGGCCTTTTGGGCCCGCAGACGCGCAAGGTGGGAAGCTTCTTCTCTGACAAGGCGCTCTTCCTCTTCACGATAAAATTGAGACAATCGAATGAGAGGCACTGCCGTTTGGATGGCACAAGCCCCTTCAACTAGTCCGCCCGCTTCGTGGGGAATTCCCATCGATCGGCACGTCAGAGGGCGAAACGCGTACAGACCGCAACTCCCGTCAGATTGGAGGGCTGGGCAGTCGAGGTCAGCAAATCGCTCAGCCAACGCATCGACATCACCATCCGCCCATTGGTCGATGAACCTAGTCCGCCCCAGTCGAGGAGCTGCTCGTTCCATCATTTTGACTTGCGCTCGCGCTCGCTGGAGAATGGCTCGGCGTTGCATCGGTTGCAAGACGCGGAGCCCTCGTTGGATTTCGTTCTGATCCAGTACGGTAACCGGGAAGATCCCCCGGCAACAGTGCGAACATCCTTGGGCACAGGGGATTTGATCAAGCAGAGCCGCCCTGGCTCGTTGAAACCAGAGAGACGTCTTTTTAAAAATCCCGGGCGACAAACCTCCCCTCATCTTCTATCATGAGCGACCGTCATCTTCGGCACCATCGGACAGATCAACGACCAACTCACCTTTCGGTGAATAGAAGCCGAGATTATCGATCTGGACGATTCCGTTACATTGCTCCTGGTAGAACTGAAGAATCCATCCGTTGAAATCGTATCCTTCATCGGTCACATCCATTTCGTCGATTCGAGTCGTCAGGATAAATCGGCAATTAGCAAGATGGCTTCTAATGAGCTGCGACTCGACGTCGTCGTATATGGACAGCAGTTTCAGAAACTGCGCTTTCTCTTGTTCATAGAGATCCGCGTAGCTCCCGCGGTCTCGCAAGCAAAACAGGTGAATCGGCTTTCTGTCACGGTGATAACCTAGGAGCATTTGGACCCATGCCCATTCATCCAGCGCCGTCTGATCAATGCCGGCGGGAACGATCGGAGACTGCCCGCGGGCGTTTAGAAAATCGCACAGCAGCCGAAGCGGGGGGGAGTTTTCTCGCTGGCAAAACACGCGAGAATAGACGATTTTTTCAGGTCGTTCCGATTGCTTCTCTTGTGCGCCCGCGGAGAAGAGTGGTAGCTCTTTGCCCATCGTCCGTTAAAATCATACTCCAGGTGACAATTTACGATACGAATAGAGAATGTCCCTACTGTACCCCCCATCTTCTTTTTTCCGCAAGAGCCCGGCATAGGTGCATTTCTTCGCGCCCAATGTGCGTTTTTCTCATTGACACTTCCAGCACTCTTGGCTACACTCTCGCCGGTTTTCGCCACGTGCGAGCCATCATTATTCACTTCGCAATACCGCGCTTTCGAGCCCCGGTGATTTACACAATCTCATAAGTCGGCGTAGCGAAAAGGCGATCATTTTATTTTTCAAGGAGGTTGACGAATGGCTAAATCAATGACGAAGTCACAGATTGCTGATTATCTGGCTGGGAAAGCCGGCGTCACGAAGAAGACCGCCGTCCAGATTCTTGATGATTTGGCAACACTCGCTTATCGGGAGGCAAAGAACGTTTTCACGATCCCCGGCATCGGGAAGCTCAAACTGGCCAACCGAAAGGCCCGTATTGGTCGCAATCCACAGACTGGTGAAGAAATTAAGATTCCGGCCAAGCGGGTTGTCAAATTCCGTATTGCCAAGGCAGCTAAAGACGCAATCCTCGGCAAGAAGTAAGGCGCTGCAGGGTTCTGATTGCATTCCTCCACAATGCCGCGTCCGCTGAAATCAGGGAACAAGAAATTTGCATCCGATTTTGGGATGTAATCTCGGCTCTCTTTTGCAACAGACGCAGGAAACGAAAGAGCTGTCGTCTTTTTCTTGGCGACGGCTCTTTTTGTGCATTCGGAAGGAATCTCCTTTTCATCGTCCGTCATCAGGCTACTCTTCACGAGTCAACTAATTGTCTACCCGTTTTCTCTCTCATTTCTCGGCATGCTTATCGCCGCATAATCAGCGTTCGTCGCTTTGTGTCACCCTCGAAGACCTTCCCCATCCAAGAAAGTTCTTACTCCCCAGCCACTAATAGTGGGAAGGTCCTAGCCCGCTTGCTCCCATGCCGTCATGGCCTATCAAGCGAACGGTATCGCCATCATAAACAAGACTGTCCTCACTTGCGATTCTCTTATTGATTGTCACCAGTATTTTCTTCTCGCGTAGCAACGGAAGCAAATGCCAGAGATGATGACCTTGCTTCCGAATCAGTTGCCTGACAG
>JANDJJ010000093.1 GCA_024330945.1 Nitrospira sp.
CAGACGTACAATGCGACGGCTCCGAGCGGTCAGCCTCCCGCCGAAAGCCGAGTGATTCATCCTGCTCCGCCTGGCGAATACACCGGGCTGGCGAATCCGGTTCCCAGGACCCCCGAGAACATCATGCAAGGCAAGGGATTCTACGCAGCGTTTTGCTCGCCTTGCCATGGCGCGAATTTCGACGGGAAAGGACCGGCTGCCCGTGGATACAATCCTCCACCGGCCAATTTTGCCGATCCCACGACCATTGCAATGTTGCAGGAAAGCTATCTGTTCTGGCGCATCAAAAAGGGCGGGGTCGGACTTCCGATTGAGGGCATGCCTTGGAAGTCGGCGATGCCGCGTTGGGAGCTTGAATTGCCGGATGAATGGATCTGGAAAATCATCATGGGCGAATACGATGGCGCGCATCAGTCGCCGCGCACGTGGGAATAGCGCAGGGGGGAGCCAATGTCGCCCGGATTGCCGTGGGGAAACGAGGCCAGCATGAATCCCGTGAAGTTGTCGACTCGATGGAGCATATGTGTGAAGGGGGTCCTGATTGCCGCCCTGATCGCGGGGGGAGCAACGGGGGGGGCGGCGCAGGAAAGCGTGGCAGTTCGCGCGTCCCTTGTCTCGGGTGCCTTGCCCGTCGATGATCCAAACGCGTCGGCTTGGAACAGCGCCGCGCCGGCCGTCTTTCCGATGTCGCCGCAAGTCCATTGGCCGGACCGCATTCAGGAAGTGACCGTGCAGGACCTGACCGTGCGCGCCTTGCATGACGGGACGCAGGTGGCGTTTCTCTTGGAATATGATGATCCCACGGAAGATCCTGACGACGCGGCGGCGATTGAATTCATGGTCGGGGATAAGAAGGCGCATTTTGCGCACGGTCAGCCGATGCTCTTGGTGGACGGCGGGCCCGTCAACATCTGGTTCTGGAAACACAAAGACAATAAAGGCGTGGATATGTGGGCCAAGGGGTTCGGCACCCTCCGGCCGCACTCGCACCAAGACGTGAAAGCCAAGGGCGAGTACGCGAATGGGAAATGGAGAGTCGTGTTTTCCCGTTCGCTGGTGACTGAACATCCGGATGAGGACATGCAGGTCACGCCGGGCCAGTTCATCAATATCGCTTTCGCGGTGTGGGATGGGAGAAAAGACGCGACGGGACAGCTCATTGAAAAGGGCTCGCAAAAGGCCGTGTCGTCATGGTGGTATTTTCGGGCGGAACCGCCTCCTGATTATTCCGGGTATCTGTACGCGGGCGTGGCCGCCGTGTTGGCGTTGGGGTTTCAGTTCGTTCTGATCCGTAAACTCAAGGAAGGGCGGTCAGCATGAGAAGGGCGAGGCTGCAAGCCGCGAAAACAGTGGTCGGGCTGTGCGGAGTAGTGGCGCTGCTTGCCGGTGGGTGCGCGAGCGAGCAGGAAAAAAAAGGGCGCGAATTGTACACCCACTACTGTAGCGATTGTCACGGCGAAAGCGGCAGGCAAAACGAAGGATTCAATTGGTCGGCCATGCCGGATCCCAAGCCCAAGGATCTTTCCAATAAAAGCGAGATGAGCACCTTCAAAGATGAGGAGCTGTTTGCCACGATCTCGCGTGATATGTTGGATACGAGCGAAGAGGGAGGCGATGAGATCGGGGATGATGATTTCGCCGTTCCAACGATGCCGACCTTCAAGTACACGTTGTCTGAAGAAGAAATCTGGGCGATCGTCGGCCATGTGCGCACCTTGCACGGGATGAAGCTGGAGTTTGACGTGGCGGCCCGCAAGCGATCTCTCGAAGAGGGCTTGAAAGCCGCGCAGGCGAAATTCGAGCAAGCGAAACTTGCCTACGAGGAAGCAGAACGAAAAGCCAACGAAGAGGCGGAACGAAAAAGTCAGGAACTCAATCAAGACGTCGACGTCGACGAATCCACATACGCGGACGAGCTGGCTGCAATGACAGAGGCCAAGAAAGAGCTGGAGGCGGCCCAGGCCGCTTTGAGCAACTTCGCAACGAGACCTGGAAAGGGACAGAGCGTTCCCCGGCCGGACCTTACGACGCCGCCGGCGGAAGCGGCGCAATTGGTCGAGCGCGGAAAGCGGCTGTATGAAAACAAGTACGGATGTAATGGGTGTCACAGCCTTGCCGGTGAGGGGGGGAAAATCGGTCCTCCCTTGGACCGCGCAGGATTCAGGCTGAATCCTACCTGGATCTATCGCTGGCTCAAGAATCCCCAGGCCATGGATGCGGCGACGCGAATGCCCGCATTGGGCCTGAGCGACGCGGATGCCAAAGCCGTGACGTTCTATTTGGAAACTTTGCAGGCGCCGAAGGCCGTGCCTCAAGAGGAAAAACCGGTCGAGACCCCTTGACTCGTTGTTCGAAGGGAAAGATGCTCGTCGTGAATCCTCCACGTGTTTAGACGAGCACTTGGTACGTATCGCTACTCGGCCCCTGCCGGTTTGTTTTTAAATTTAGATGGGGATAGACGTCCTCTAGGTTCTCTACGACGGACTTGGTCTCGTTCTCTCTAGATGACGAGTTAGCCGATGAATCCGGCCAACAGACCGGCCAACACGGCGACTCCCACCCATGTATGGGCGCGGAACATGTTGAATGCCACGGCGGGCTCGATCGGTTTTCTCAACTGTACGGTTTGCAAGAAGAGGAAAAGCCCTACGCCCAGTAATGCGACATAGTAGGGCCAGCGAATCTGGACCAGCCATCCGGCCAAGCCCAGCAGCACTATCATCAGGCAATAGGCGACGCCGACTCCCAGGGGGAGCAATCGCCCGAAAAAGATGGCCGACGATTTCACGCCGATTCGCCGGTCATCGTCCCGATCCTGAATTGCGTAAATCGTATCGTACGCGACGGCCCATGCGGCCGTCGCTCCAAACAGACACCAGACCGGCGCGTCAAGTTGTCCACGGACTGCCGCCCATGCCATGATGGTTCCCCAGCCGAAGGCAAGGCCTAACACGACTTGGGGGATCTGAATCCACCGTTTTGCAAAGGGATACAGAGACGCCAACGCGAATGCTCCGGGCGCCAACCACATGACGACGGGATCGAGCAGCCAGAGAAGGCTTCCTGCCATGAGCAAGAGCACGCTCAGCAGCGCAAGCGCGTGATGCCGCGACAGTTCTCCGGAGGCGAGAGGGCGGGCCATGGTTCTGACAACCTGCCGATCAAATGACTGATCGGCCAGGTCGTTGAGAATGACTCCGGCGCTTCGCATGAGAAACGATCCTGCGATAAATATCGCCACGAGAGGGGGCGGCGGCACTCCCTCCGTCGCGAGCACCAGCGACCAGAGCGTCGGCAACATTAAGAGAGAGGTTCCTGTCTGATTCGGCAAGCGGATCAGACGGATCAAGGCGGACCATGGAAAGCCGGAGGCTCCAACAGTCGGAGAGGGGATTGAAGGCATACCTCAAAAATACGCAGAGGGAGGAAGCCTTGTCAATTTTCAGGTCGGCCCTCCGGCGATTGTGCGAGACACCATAAATTGGGTATAACCACCTGAAAGAGAAGATTGCTTGTGACTACCGGATATTTACACGTTCGTTCCTTTGTCGCCGTCGTCATGCTCGCGGCCTTTGCGCTGTCGGCAGCCGGTTGCTGGTGGTCGAGAGAAAAGCCAAAGGTATCGGACGGCGGAGCGGAAACCTCTGTTAGTCAAGCGCCAGTCATTGCCCTGAAGCCGTCACTCTGGCTTGCTCCGAGCATGACCGGCGCGGCGCTCTCTTACACCAATGCCTGCGGGGACCCGAGTATCGTCTCGATCTCGGATGTGCTGGCGGAAATCGTTCCCATGAAGCTTGGCCGGGCGTTTTCCGGTCTCTTGCTTCATGAAGGAGAAAAGCAGACCGGAGGAGAGGATAGTTTTATCGAAATCGGGTTGGGATCAAAACGAGTGGATCTTGTTGTTCCCCGTCAGACGCCGGGGACGTATCCGGCGCGTGTCACCCTCGGAGTCGAAGCAGCTTTGCTCGCCGAGGATGGTGCCCCCCTGTTCCATGCCAAGCTTCAAGGCGTAGGCCATGGCGAGGTGGAAGTGACCGGCCAGTCTTGTGAGGTCAAGGGGTTGGAACCTATCATTCGGCAGGCGGTTGAAACCGTGGGCGACAATTTGCTCAAACAGGTGACCGGAGCCGATCGAATTCGCGAGTATGCGCAACAGAAGGCGGCGGCCCCATCAAAGACTCCCGCCGCGGCAATCCCAGGAATGCAGAGTTCGCATGCTGGAGCGGCAATGGGGGGAGACACGGTTTCCAACCGGCTTGCGCCACCTCCCGCTTTCCCGCATTCGACGACCCTTGCCTTTCTTGCCATCCTACGGGATGAAAGCCAAGATCATATGATTGAACCGGGCGAGCCGCTCACGATCGAAGTGGAAGTCAAAAATGAGGGAGAGGTGGAGGCTAGGAACGTGGAAGTTGTCGTGGGAGGGAACGGGTCGTTGGCCGCGCATTTTCCGTCGGTGATCCAGATCGGCGACGTACGGCCCGGAGAAATCAAATATGCTTCGGTAACTAAACCGATCACGGACCTCAAGGGTGAGCCGCGCGGCGAGTTGATGTTGAGCGTCCGCAGCCTCACGCCGATGGATCCGCCGCCGCATCCCAAACAGTTCACCCTCGTCGTTAAGACGGACAAAGGCGTCGAGGATACGGAGGCGCTGAAGATCGATCGTCCTCCGGCGCCTCTGAGCCTATCCAAACAGACGAAGGCGGTCGTCATTGCGATCGGGGTCGGCGCATTTCGAGACGAGCATGTCCCTCACGTCAAGTACGCGGAGCGGGATGCCGAGGCCATGGCGACCTATCTGCGGACGATCGCCGTGATTCCCGACCGTCGAGTTCGCCTGTTGGTGGATCACTTCGCGCTGAAGCAAGATATCGAAGAGACGTTCGACGAATGGCTCCCCAAGCAGGTGGATGCGGCGACCGTCGTCTACATTTTTTTCGCCGGGCGCGCGCTGGTTGACGGCGCGACCGGATCGGTCTTCCTTGTGCCGTTTGACGGGAGCATCACGTCAACGCGGCGCTTGTATCCGGTCCGGCGCATGCAGGAGGTTCTGTCGCGATTGCCGATGCAACGGGCGATCATGATGTTCGACGTATCGTTGGACCCCTCGCCGGGCGCAAACCCGGCGACGACCCCTCATGCCGATTGGGGAGAGGGGGCGGACGAAGAAAAAGATCACGTGATGTGGATGGTGGGCAACAGAAGCCTCCAGGAAGCCCACGCCTATGAATCGGCGAAGCACGGATTATTTACATATTCTCTGCTAAGGGGATTGCAAGGGTTGGCCGATATTGATCGGGATGGGACCGTCGCCGCCGGAGAACTGTGCACCTATGCCCGCAATGAGGTCATCCATGTGTCGAGAAAACAGTTCGGCAACCCGCAGCGTCCGCTCTGTTCCCCACCGCCCGGACAAGGGGCTGTCGTGAGGATTCATCCAATGGCGAGAGGCAACAACCCGAAGTCGTCCGATGCCGTGAAGAAGACGGCGCCGGCTGAAGAGGCGCCCGCGCCGACCAGCCCGTTGTTCGATGTGGGGCCAAAGCTGTAGGACGTTCGTGCAGGGACCGTTGATTGACACTCCACTTCGCCGCCGGTATCATGGCCATCCCACACTATGAATCGGCACGCCGGCGTAGCTCAGTCGGTAGAGCAGCGGTTTCGTAAACCGCAGGTCGCCCGTTCAATCCGGGTCGCCGGCTCCATGTCATACGTATCGTGTCGCCTTTCGATGTTCTTGGTTTCTCCTCTCCTTATACGAGACAGCCATTAACCGATAATCTCGACATTCGATTGCTGTGATTCCGCGCCCCGTTGTGTATCGCGTCACCCTTCTTTTGTGCGCGAGTCTCGGCTGATCGGGAGAGACTGCTTCAAATGACGCCGGATATCTCGCTGACGATCCGATCAGCCCCTTCTTTTGAGGTACCCCTTTCAGGTCTGGTGTCAATCGGCGTGGCAGGTAAGCTTTAAGCCAGGATGACGCATTTCTGAAAGGAGATTGACCATGACCTGCTCTCGATGTGAAGGCTTGATGGTGGAGGAGTATCTGTTTGATCTGGATGGAGGCTGTGCAGAGAGATGGGCAACGTCCTGGCGCTGCGTGAATTGCGGGCAGAGAGATGATGCCGTCATTCGGCGGCACCGCCGAACCAAGTCGGCGGCCGTTCCCGCGACTTGTGTGGTGCCGGAGGCGGCGGAATTCACCACTCTCCAACGATTCGCGGCCTGAGAGCGGATTTAGTGGAGGAGGGGCCACAGTCTTTCCGGAGCCGCCGGGAGACGGCTCCGGAAAGAACGGCATCAACCGATGCCTTGTGATGTGAGGGGACAGTGCAAATCGGCGCTGCGCCGTTTGCTCCCTCACTTGATAAAGCCTGCGGTCATCAGAGCGAACGAGAGGATCCCGATGAGGAACGCCCCAAGGAGGAAGACCCATCCTTTATTCTCCTTGAGCTCGTCCATGATATGCACCTCGCGCATCTTCCTCACCTCCTTCGGCCGACATTCCATCTGAGGGAGCCAAGATCTTCTCTCACGGCTGACTCAGACTCATGAAAGAAACATATCGAAAACCATCTCGTCATACCATCACTCGAAGGATGGAATTGATATACACCGTTCGGGTGAGAAGACGACCAAGAGTCTATTTGGCCTGTAGAAAGGTCAACACCGCTTCTACCCGTCCGTTGACGGAAAGTTTCCGGTAAATGTGATGCAGATGCGTTTTGACCGTGTCGAGCGACACGCACAATTGGTCGGCGATTTCCTTGTTGGTGCGACCCATGGCCGCGCAGGCTAAAATCTCGCGTTCGCGGTCGGTCAAGCTCGACAGCGGTACGCCTTCGGCGGAGGATAGTTGCCCGACTGATTCCAGCGCCCGCCTCGCAAAGTGATCGGGCGTATACGGCGAGAGCAAATGTTCCCCCCGATGGGCGGCGCGGATGCAGCGCAAGAGGTCGTCCGTGTCCGCGTCTTTGAGGATATAGCCGAATGCTCCTGCCTGAACCGCTTCAACGATATGCGCGTCGTCGTCATCAGCGGACAATACCAAGACCCTCGTGTCGGGCACGCACCCGTGAATCAATTTGGTGGTTGTGACTCCGTCCCGATTCGGGGTGTCCAGATCGACCAGCGCGAGGTCGGGTTTGTGGGTCATGGCCAGATTCAGCGCCTCACGGCCGTCGGCTGCTTCGGCGACGACACGAATATCCCGTTCCCGTTCCAGGAGCACACGCAGACTTTGCCTGATCAAGCGGTATCGTTCGGCCAGCAACAGCCGAATCGACACCGCCCGCTCTTTTTTGGAAGGCCCGCGAATCATCAACCACTCATCACAGGCTCACGCGGCTTGGCGATGCCCGCCGCCAGCGTGCTCGACCGTCGTATCCGTTTCCTCGACGCGTTCTCCATCAGGAGAAAACTGTCGAGTTCCCCTGGAAGCCGAGAGCGTAACACAAGCAAGGGTCAAGCTCACCAGGATGACGAGGGCTCCGACAATTCCCCAATATCCCCACGACATAGATCACCTGCCCGCGTCCGCGTGACGCGGGTCCTTTTCGTGTCATGACGCCATGCGGTAGACCCACCGAGATGCGTCGCGTTGCGTCTTCTCGAGTTCTTTTTCTTCCCGGCTTCGAGCGACCCAGGACAGGCCGACTGCAAAAATCACCGACAGGATGCAAACGGCGGCGGCGAGATACGCGAACGGAACATCGGGCCAGGCGGCCGATGGCTCTGAGACATCCGCAGCGACGACCGGTACCGCCGCGACGGTTATGACCGGGGCGGCACGACCGGTCAAGGCCTGGGTGCTGGCAGCCGCGAAGACGAGGCTACCCATATTCTCCTGTTGCGCAGCTCGGATCTGTTCCGATTCCAGTTGAACCAGCGCCAACTGCACCAGCGCCGCGCCCAGCCGTTCTTGAATCGCCCCGGCCTGCTGGCGATGGGCCCGGATGGCCTCAACAATGCGCTGCCCCAGAGTCGCTTGCCATATGGAAGAAAATTGCTGGTTCATTAGATGGCCCCTGCTCTCAACGAGACGAATCTGCTCGCTGTTGAAGGCCGAATGGAGCTGGTCCGCCGACACGAGGCCGGTCCGCACGCCGCGGCCGGTGAAATTGACGATCGCTCGCCCCATGACTTCCTGGACACGGGCCATGTGCTGGGCTGGGGCGGTTGCAGCATAGTGCATGACAGTGCCGAGAGGCCCGCCGGGCTTCGACACGAACTCTTCGTAGGCGAGTGTGGACCGGTTCCATTCTGCGGCGGCCAGGGCAATCGCTCGGTTGGACCGTCGCTCAAACAGGCTTTGCTCGACGATGGCCTGCCCTATCGCCGGCTGGAGCCAGGCCATTCCGGATTGCAATCCTCTGTGTTGCTCGGGCGACGATGGCGGCAACGCTGTGTGATACGTGCCACCGGCTGCGGCAAAGAACAACAACGCCCCGAATAGAATCGCGCACAGACCGACGCCGACGGCGACATCGATGGTGTTGTAACGGTAGGACATAGAGACCTCCTTGCCACCGGGATGACCACTCGTGTGGCGGCGAGTTGCTCGGAAGATCAACCGAGGAGTCCGTCAAGGACACTCCTTGTCGCGGAGTGATGGAAGAGAAAGAAGAGACGGAGGGGAGACTGCACCTGCCACCTCCGTCCCGTTCGAGTTTCGCGT
>JANDJJ010000094.1 GCA_024330945.1 Nitrospira sp.
CTCCCGCTCGTTTTGACCGTACCAGGCGACGGCACCCCTGGCCTCCATTTGATCGGAGAACTCCAACAATCCGATGCACACCACTCGGCTGAAGGTACCGTCGAACGCCGACTTGGCGTACAGCTCGTCCTCCGCCCTTCGTCGTTCCTCGGCGGCCCCCACCGTAAAAAGATCGCCGCTCGGTTCAAACCCAAAGTCCTCGTGGCTCTGCAGGGGTTTTCCTATGATACGAGCCCATTCCTCGCGGGGGGCCTGAACGGTTTCAATGTCGAGCACGACCTTCATCACCCACCCCTTCCTTCCTCGTCACGCTGCAAGGCCGTGACGATCGGGCGATCGGCCGGGGGAAACTCAAACGCGGCCAATTCGTCGGGTCGCACCCATCGAATCTCCTCGCACTCTATGGCCGTCGGCTCTCCCTCTTCGATGGTGCAACGGAAAAAATGCAGCTCCACGATTCTTTCAGGATAGTCATGCCTGATGATTTGATAGGGGATCGGCACGTCGATTCGGATCCCCAATTCTTCAAACAGTTCCCGTTGCAGACATTCCGCCAACGATTCGCCCGCCTCTCGCTTGCCGCCCGGGAATTCCCAAAACCCCTCCAGATGGGTGCCGCACTTCCGCCTGGCGATCAAATATCGCCCGTCTCTGCGGATGAGCCCGGCCGCCACCTCAATCATCTTCATGGTCGGTTCTCAATCGCTGGAGGTCCCGGAGTCGAACGGATACGTCTTACAGAACGACTTCATCGGGCAAAGCAGGCAATAGGGATCGCGGGCCGTGCAGACCATCGCCCCGAAATCCATGATGGCCTGGTTGAAATCATAGCCCTTGCCCCGAGGAATCAAGGCCTCAGACAACTCCCATAGCTTTGACTTCTGCGCCTTGGGATCTCCCTCGGCCACAAACACCCGATGAAGCACCCGACTGACGTTTGTGTCCAGGATCGGCGCATCCTCGTTGAACGCGAACGAGCGGATCGCGCCGGCGGTATACCGCCCGATGCCCTTGAAGGAAAGCAGCGCCTCCGCGTCCGAAGGCAATTTCCCCCCATACTTTTCAACCGTTTCACACGCGATACTATGCAGCCGCTCCGGCCGAACGTTGTACCCCAGCGGATACCAGGTCTTTTTCACGTCCGACACCGGCGCTTCCGCCAGATCTTCCAAACTCGGATAACGCTCCAAAAATTCATGATATTTGGGAATGACGCGGTCCACCTGCGTCTGCTGCAACATCACCTCGGACACGAGGATGTGGTAGGGATCAGACGTTTTTCGCCACGGCAGATCGCGCCCATGTTCCCGATACCATTTTAAGAGACGCTGCTGAAACCGGCGTTTAGTTGACGAGTCGAGCGTCGTCACAGAGCCGCGATTTCCCTTCTTCGATCGATTTTTCGGAGTTCCCCGTCGAGCCCTCACCTCATCGTTCCTCCAGGCATGCCGACATTGCAAACCGGCATTCTAGGGGCCGGGGTCTTCAAAATCAAACAGCCGATCTGTTCAACGGCTCTTTCTCGTGATATGGTAAAATGCAATGCAAAATTTGATCGATCAGGCCCTTAACCTCATGAAAAAAATCCTGCGCACGGCGCTCACGATAAGTTGGATCGCGATGCTGTTGTTGATACCGGACCGGCCTTCCTCCGCCGAATCCCTCTCGGTGCCATGGGAATGTTCCTCCTACACAGGAGAAGCCCAGACCAGATGCATCAAGACGTTGGGTGAGCTTCAGCGTGAAAAGATCGCGCAGCTTGAAGATCAACTGCGCGCGCAACAAACCACCGTAAACCGGCTCAAGGCGCAAATAGACCGGCAGGAAGCCGCGACGGAAGCCTTGCAACGACAAGTTGCCGGTCGTCCCGCCATTCACTTTGCTCCCATTCTCTATCCGCCCTTTCCGGTTGTGACCTTCCAGCCCCATGCGGGACTCTGGCTCTCTTTCGGCCATTCATGGGCCTTTGGTCCGCCCTATTCCTACAGGCCCTGGTGGGGCCTTCGATCCTATCGTTCATGGTACTGGCCCCGCTAATGTAACCGGCCCATCCCCTCCTCCCTCCTCATCGGCAAGCGCCCTCGATTTCTCTCCTCCTTCCAACGCCGGCGGAGATCTCCGTTTTGATTGACAAGATCGTGAAGGGCCCATAGCCTGCCTTAAGAAAATCTGCACCGGCGGCAACGTGACTTTTCCGACGCCGTCCGAAAAGAGCGTCGAGCGCGTCAGATGATGGTTCGTAGGCATCACCGGTTTCCCGTTGCGATTCCCGTCATCCTTGTGCATGCCCAGAGGGAGAGGCTCCGCTACAGCGGAACGGTCAAAGATCTGTCTCAGCGGGGATGCCGGATCGAGAGCGTCATCCGTCCGTTTACCGGCATGCAGGTGGAACTGCACCTCCAGCCGCCCGGCGAATCCTCGCCGATCATGATCGGGAACGCAGCGGTTCGATGGACGGGAAGTTGCGGGATTGGATTCGAATTCCTGACCGTGGCGCCGTCTCAGCAAGAGCGGTTGAATCAACTTCTCGAACGACTCTCGAACCACGGCAGAGACCTTCCGCTTGGCTGACGCCGTTCGTATTCCTACTGGGGAAGGCGATCTTGAAGGCTGGCAAGATGTAATTGGAATCGTCCGTTCGCCGCGTCCTCGACGTAGCGCCGAAGGGTTTCACGCACCACCGGGAAGGCGATCTGCTCCCACGGAATCTCGGCCAGGGGGAAAAGCCGCACCTCCAAACTCTCCGCCCCTGGCTCGCAAGAAGGCGTCAACATGCGCCCGCGAAAGACCAGATAGACCTGCCCGATGTGGGGAAGGCTGAGCACCGCGTACAGTCCGGTGATCTTGACGTCCGCCTGCGCCTCTTCCTTGGTCTCTCGAACCGCAGCCTCCTCAGTGCTTTCCCCCAACTCCATGAAGCCGGCCGGAAAAGTCCACAACCCAAGCCGAGGGTCGATGGCGCGACGGCACAAAAGAATGCGGTCTTCCCATTCAGGAATGCACCCGGCCACGATTTTAGGGTTATGGTAATGAATCTGCTCGCACCGATTGCACACGTGCCTGGGCAGGTTGTCTCCCGGAGGAATCTTTTGAACGACCGGAGCGCCGCAGTGACTACAATAATTCATAAGTTTGAGACAAAAACGACCCCGCGTCCCATGAGAGCGACCGACCACGGATATGGTGAACAGACCACCCCCCAAACCGATCGGACCAACAAACGATCCCGCCGCAAACAGCAACGATTCCGACCGCCCCCCGGACGATGGATAGCATAAATTCGGCCTGCTTTGCACTAACGCGGCACGCGGCCTCACCCCTTTTCCCCTTCCCTTCCCGACTCATTTCCAGTTGTCCGTCAGACGCTCCGTCCCTTGACTTCCCACCCGATGAACCTATCACTGGTGGTAGAACAACCGTATGGACAGGCCAAGCCGGCCTCTCGGTACATGCTAACGAGGATGAATCCCGTGGAAAACAACGTCGTCACGATTCTGCCTGTACTCCCGATCAAACGGACGGTCCTCTTTCCCGGCGTCATGATGCCGCTGACCGTCGGGCGCGAACGCTCGGTCGCGGCGGTTCACGCGGCGATGAAGACCGAGGACAAAACCATCGTGATCGTCGCCCAGCGCCACCCCCAGACTGAAGAGCCCGGCGTGGCCGATCTCTATACCATCGGCACGAAAGCGATCATCAAACAGATCGGTCAGTCTTCAGAAGGCGCCCTTCATGTCTTGGTACAAGGATTGGATCGCGTCGTCCTGATCAAAGAAGAGCACAAGACGCCGTACCTCAAGGTGCGGGCGCGGTTGCTCGATCCGCCGTCTGACTCGACGGCAACCGAGGCGCAGGCCCTCCATCGCGCGATCAAGGAACTGTTGTCCGAACTCTCGCGATCGATTCAATCGCCGGGCATCCAAGAAATCAGCGCCGCCTTGGTCGACGAAGCCGATCCGGTAGCCTTGGCCTATCGCATCGCCTCGCTGGTCAATTTGACGGTAGCAGAAGAGCAAACGCTGTTAGAGCATTCCTCCGCCGTCGACTTGCTCCGTGGCCTTTATGCCGCGCTCTCGAAGGAGATCCAAATTCTCCAGCTTCGCGACAAAATCGCCAACGACGCCCAGAAGAAAATATCCAAGAGCCAGCGGGAATATATTCTGCGCGAACAGCTCAAGGCGATCCAGCAAGAACTCGGCGAAAGCGAGGGCGAAGACGGCGAGAGCTCCGCCCTCAAAAAGCGGGTGTCGGAAGCCGATCTTCCCGATCACGTGCGCAAGGAAGTCGAACGCGAGTTGAATCGTTTGGCCAAAGTCCCGCCCTCCTCGCCGGACCATCAAGTCCTGCGAGCCTATTTGGAACTCGTACTCGAACTGCCTTGGACGAAGGCATCCGATGAACGTTTCGACCTCTCAAGGGTCAGAGCGGTATTGGAAGAAGATCATTACGGCATCAAGGAAGTCAAAGACCGCATCATCGAACATCTGGCCGTCCTCAAGCTGAACCCCTCGGCGAAGGCCCCCATCCTCTGCTTGGTCGGCCCTCCGGGCGTCGGAAAGACCAGCTTGGGCCAGTCGATCGCGCGGGCCATGGGACGGGCCTTCGAGCGATTCAGCTTGGGCGGCGTCCACGACGAGGCGGAGCTGCGAGGCCATCGTCGCACCTACGTCGGAGCCCTGCCGGGCCGCATCATCCAAGCCATCCGCCGAGCCGGCGTCAACAATCCCGTCTTGATGCTCGACGAGGTGGATAAACTGGGACGCGATTTCCGCGGCGATCCCGCGTCGGCCCTGCTGGAAATTCTGGACCCGGCGCAGAACCATACGTTCCGCGACCACTATCTGGATCTCCCCTTCGATTTATCGAAGGTCTTTTTCATTACGACGGCCAATACGCTTGACACGATCAGTCAGCCGTTGCTGGACCGCATGGAAGTCATCCGCCTGCAGGGCTATAGCGAGCGTGAAAAGGCGGAAATCGCCCGGCGGTATCTGTGGCCTCGCCGGCTGAAGGAAGCCGGCATCGAGCCGCATCAGGCCGTCCTGTCGGACGAGGTGCTCAACCTGATCATCGCCCGGTACACGAGAGAAGCGGGCGTGCGTCAGCTTGAACAGATGTTGGGCCGGCTGACGAGAAAAATCGCCTTGGCCTTCGCCGAACTGCCGGAAGGTCGGGAGCGCACACCCGTCGTCATCCAAGCCGCCGCGCTGGGAGATTGGCTCGGCGCCGAACGGTTCATCCCCGAAGAAGCGCGAAAAAATCTGCCGCCCGGCGTGGCGACGGGGTTGGCCTGGACCCCTACGGGCGGCGACGTCCTCTACGTCGAATCAACGCTCTTGCCAGGCAACCATGATTTGACGCTGACCGGTCAACTGGGCGACGTCATGCAGGAGTCGGCTCGAGCGGCACGGAGCTACCTCTGGTCGCACGCCGAAAGCATGGGACTCGACATCTCTCGCTTCAAGCGCAACGGCATCCATATCCATGTGCCGTCCGGGTCCATTCCTAAAGACGGACCGTCGGCCGGTGTGACGATGGTCACGGCGCTGGCCTCGGCCTACGTCGGGAAAGCCGTCCGGAGCGACACGGCCATGACGGGCGAAATCAGCTTAAGCGGTTTGGTCCTGCCGGTCGGCGGCATCAAAGAAAAGGTGTTGGCGGCCCATCGCGCCGGCATCACGCGCGTTATTCTGCCGAAGGCGAACGAGAAAGATTTGAAGGAAGTGCCGGCGGAGGTCCGTGATAAGCTGACCCTCATCCTGGTCGAACGGATCGAAGAGGTTCTTCGCGCGGCGTTCGATCAAGAATCGCCCGCGTCCGCGCACGAAGACACCGAGGAACCGGCCGCCTCGGCCATCGCCTCACGGTAAGCTCGGAAAAAACGGCGAGCCAAGCATGGTCCGACGGCTCGCGGGGTGTGCGTCTCACCCCTGTTCTTCGCGACCGGCGCGAGGTGAATTCCCCGATAGCGTCGGTGACGGCATGCCTTCGACAATCTCCCGATAATACAACTCGAGCGCATGGACATGGGCCGGATCGAATACGACCAATTGTCGCTGATCAAAGGTGTTGGCGCAGTAGAGATAGGCAAGCCCGTTCGCGACACCCAGCTCCACGTGCAACTCCCGGCCATCCGGCTCTCGGCAGGTCGCCTCTTTGGTGACGATGCGGTCGATCAGCCGTTCCCACGCCGCTTGCGCCGACGGTCGGTGGTTTTCGTACAGCGGAGCATCGAGGTCGCGCGATGACCTGTTGACGCAGACGGGATCAAAAGGCAGGCCGTCATCGGGCTCCGGCGACTCGTCCCATTCCAACGAAGGCTCGATTCCTTTTCCCACGTGATAGAGGGGGCCGTCGTCCGTCGCATCTTCAAAAATCCGGTAGCGGATCGGCTCCGCCTTCTCGATCAAATGCAATCCCCTGGCTGCCATGGCCCGTTGAAACGGCACCCTTCTGGCGAGCTGTCTGGTCTTTTCGAGCGCGATCATCCGCCCCTGTCGAGTCAAGATCGAAGCGAGCCGGTCAAGCCTGGCTCCCATGCCGGTGCGACGCTCGAACGTCGCCTGTTGACCGGCGGCCCGCGCTCTTTCAAAAGTCCGCCAGCTCGCGCTCGGAAGACCGGGGTCCCGCTCGTGCTGAACCAATGCGTGAGTGGACAGGATCAGATCATAGGCATCGGACGGCCCATTGCGATCGACCCCGACATCCAGACACTCAAACCGGATGTTGTTCACACCCAGCTCCTCGGCCTTCTGTCGCGCCGCCGCGATCGAGGCTTCCGAGCGATCGATCCCGACGAAATACCGATCGGGAAAGACGCGGGCGTAGAACGTCGTGAGAATCCCCGCGCCGCAGCCGAAATCAAGAACGGACGAGGCATCCCCGATACGGGAAACGACAGCCGGCCCAACCGTTCGATAGTAGTCGTATCGTTGGCTATGAAGAAAAGGAAGGAGATCCGGTTGAGCCGCCAGATCGTAGCAGACGACGTCGTCTGCCGAGGCGCCCTCACGTCTGCGCGCCACCTGCTCGGCAAATCGCTCCAGTTTCTGAGCGGGTGCCCATCGCTCCTGCCAAGCGAGATACTCATGGACGGTTGTGAACCGTCTCAGGCCCCATTGGACAAGATGGGCGTCAACGGCCTTCCCGATCTCATCAGCCCTTTCATCCATCACGAATCTTCCTGAACGGAAAGGGATGCGTGATCGACGCCGGTGCCCTTACGACCTTTTCAGCATAATGGCATCAAAATAGGTATCCGGCACAGGATGCGGCAATCGCAACTGACCTGATCCAAAGGCGACATACTTTTCGCATGTCAACTGTTCAAGCCCGATCGGCCCCTTGGCGTGCAGGCGTCCGGCCCCGAAGCCGATGTCGATACCAAAACCGAAGCCGTCTCCCGCGTTCAGCCGCGAGGAGGCGTTGACCAAGACGGCCCCGGCGTCAACCTCCCGCGTGAACCGCATCGCCGACTCATAGCGATCCGTCGCGATCACCGCCGTGAGGCAAGGACCGTGGCCGGCAATGTGGGCGATCGCTTCATCCAGTCCCTCCACCATCTTCACGGCTAAGATCGGCCCGAGAAACTGCGTCCGCCAATCGGCCTCCGTCGCCGGCACGATCGCCGTGTGACCCGTCATCGCCATCTGCCCCATCAGAGCGATGGTTTTAGGACAACCTCGCACCTCGACCTTGAATTGTTCGAGCAACCGGTTGATCAGCGGAGGCAAGAATTGCCGTCCGACGATCTGTTCGACCAACAACGTATCGAGCGAATTGGCGGCGGCGGCCCGTTGCACTTTGGAATTAATGACCACATTTTGCGCCAGCGGAAGGTCGACTTCTCCGTCAACGTAGAGGTGCGTCAGTCCTCCGTCATGGCATAGCACCGGCACCTTGGCCTGTTCCATCACGACCTTGCGAAGGCCCATCCCTCCGCGCGCAATGAGGGCGTCGAGGTTTTTGCCGGACCGTATCAGTTCGAGGGCCATCTCCTTGTCCGGGCGGTCGATCATAATCCACGAGCCAGCGGCGAGTTCGCTCCGTTCCGCCGCGCGGCGCAACGCCGTTTCGACGGCTCGATGCGTTTCCTTCCACTCGGGAGCGCCTCGAAAAACACAGAGGTTGCCGGACTTGAGGCACAGCGCGATCGATTCGACCGTTATGAGCGGATTCATCTCCGAGATGACGCCGATCACCCCGATCGGAACGCGAACCCGCTCGACCTGCAGCCCATCCGGCCTTTCCCACCGGCCGGTGACGGCGCCGACGGGATCGGGCAAGTCAGCGACGACGCGAAGCTGATCGGCCATCTCCTTGACGGATTCGGCCGTCAGACGCACACGCGCGACCAATTCCTTCAGTCGGTCCTTCCCGACGTCACCCTCGTAAGACGCACCGAGAGCGTCGACATCCCGCTCATTGGCGGCAAGTATCGCCTGCTCATCGGCTTCCAGTTCATCGGCCATCGCTCGCAGCGCTGAATCCTTGACGGCCGCCGACACTAGTGCCAGCCGCCGTGCGCCATCCCGACTCTCCTTCAGCAATTTCTCGACGTACAATT
>JANDJJ010000095.1 GCA_024330945.1 Nitrospira sp.
GGACGAACACGCTGTCCGGTCGTTAAGAGTGATCCCAACTCTCCCAGCGCGAGATGCAATGCCGCGCGAGGGACGGGAAGCCATGATGGGCGGCCAAGGACCCGCCCGAGAACGTTGCAGAATTGCCTCATGGTTTCCGGCTCCGGCGCAACGGCGTTGAGGGGGCCGGAGACGTGGGGCGTTTCGATCGCCCAGCGGATCAGTCCGATGTGATCCTGTCGATGAATCCAGGAGACCCACTGGCTTCCCGGCAGGATCGGCCCTCCCACCAAAAGTTTGAACGGGAGCACCATACGCGGCAACGCGCCGCCGTCCCGTTCCAGCACCATGCCGGTTCTGAGCAGCACGACACGCGTTCCGAATTGCCCGGCGAGTAACGCTTCCGCTTCCCATTGGAGACAAAGATCCGCGAGGAAGCCTTTTCCGGGAGGCGAACGTTCGTCCAGGATTCGGTCATCGTCGGCTCCATAGTAGCCGATACCCGAGGCGTTGATGAGGATCGACGGACGCGACAATTGACGGGAGATCGCCTGAACCAGCAGGCGCGTCGTGAGAATGCGGCTGTCGGTGATCCGGCGCTTTCGCGCTTCCGTCCAGCGCGATTCGGCAATGGGTGCTCCGGCCAGGTTGATGACGGCATCGGCCCCGTCAAAACACCGTTCCCAGGCTCCCTCCCGCATGCCGTCCCACTCGACCACTGTTGGATTGGCCTGCTTCCCTTGCGGCGTTCCTTTCGTTCTGGCGAGCACGGTCACGCGATGGCCGTCTTGAACCAAGGAGGCGCACAAGGCTCGGCCGATGAATCCCGTTCCCCCAGCCACAATGATGTTCATGATGTTCCGTCCCTCAGGCTGATCATGTCGGTGTTCGCAAGCCGCCCCACGTCACGTCTCCGTCATACCCCTGAGTCGCCGTCGGGCGTTCTCAAGGAATCCTTCCGAGACTTCTGTCTGCCGGCACGTTGTCGCACTGGAACCGTGCGCGTCGAATGTTCGATGATGATCTTGCGGATCGCCGCCTCAACCACCACCGCCAGCGCCAGGATCGTTATCGTCACCATCATCTCCCTCCTCATTCGTCGAGCAAGGTGGGGACGTCGGAGCGGCTCGGCGTGCCGAGGAGCCGGGGCTCTCGAAACCGAGAGCCCGGCTACCTCAGGGGCCGCGCCGTGCGGAGTAGCGGCACGACCCGGGCGACCGGCCCCCGCCTCGCTGGTGTTGTCGGTTCACCTTTTATCCCGTTCATGATTGCCGAATCAGAGTCCTTCTATTCGGTTGCCGTGGTGAGGCTTCGAGCGCACCGAAAACCAGTGCCATGCGTTTGAAGGGCAAACCCGCCTCGTCCTCGGGCTGCAGCCCGAATATCATTAGCAGGACTGTGCCAAGACCCGCCTCGAATGGACCGAACAACCCCCTTTTTTTCTGGCCCTTGGGGATTGCGGTCCGGTGCCTGGGCATAGTACGCAGCATCATACCAATCGGCCACCCACTCCCGCGCATTGCCTGCCATATCCTTGACGCCGTAGGGAGAGTCTCCTTCAGGCAGCGATCCCACGGCGTGCAGGGTCCTCTGGCTGCCCCACTCTCGATCAAAGTTTGCCCGCCGGGGAGTCGGTGGGTCATTGCCCCATGGATACAAGCGTCCGTCGGTGCCACGAGCGGCTTTTTCCCACTCGGCTTCCGTAGGCAATCGTTTTTGTGCCCAGGTGCAATAGGCTATGGCATCATACCAGGTTGTCTGCACGACGGGCAGTTGCTCAAGGCCCTTGATGGATTGAAGCGGGCCCTCTCCATATGGATTGGGAGGAGGACGGTGGCCGGTCGCCTTGACGAATCGCATGTACCGTTCGTTAGTGACTTCAACTTGATCGATCTCGAACGCGTCGAGATAGACGGATCGCTGCGGCCATTCGTCCGGGCGGCCTTGTCCCTCCGGGCTGCCCATGAGGAATTCGCCGGCCGGGATGATGATCATCGGGACCGGGTCTGGTCCGTTCGAGGAAGGGGATGACGTGCCCGCGGTCGCCCAGTGCTCCGCTCCCAATATCGTCGCCGCAATCAACGTGATCTCGATGAGCCGACTCACGGTATCGTTCGGACCGGTGCTCACTTCTTTGGCTCCTGACTGCCCTTGATGGCGTGGGTGGTATGGATACGAACGAGATTCACCAGGTGCTCCACTGTTCGATTGTCCCCTTGCCGCGCGGCTTCGAGCGCCTGTGTGATGAGGGTTCTGGCTTCGTGCAGATGTTCTTCGATCGTGGCCTGGAGCGCGGGCGATGCCACGGTGCCGCCCAATGCCGCCCGGTGATAGACTGCCCAGGCGTCGTCGACCTCGTGAGCGGCCTGATGCACCGTTCGGAGGACTTCCTGATACGGATGATCCAGCCCTTCTTCCTCAAGAGGGCCGGCCATGAGATAAGAAGGCCCTAGACACGAGACGAGCCCCATGCCCAGAATCAGCAGCCGTTTCTTTATAAGCGTCTTCATACGCGATGCTCCGTCATAAGCGGTCGATACGGTGGTCCCACGCACTCGTTCGTTGTCCAAGGCCGCGCGGAACGGCTCATCTGAATGTACCATCAGTTGTTTCGTTTCATCGCCTTCTGAATAAGATCGCGGGTCGCGAGATATTCTTGGTTGTCCGAGTCGATGGCCAAGGCCTTTTCAATAGCGGTCAACGCGTTCGCATACTGTTCGGCTCCCATGAACACGAGCGTCTGGATAAAGGCGTCACGTGCCTCCTGTCTCATGCTGTCGGAGACCACTCGGGCTGATTTGGCGCAGCGGAATCCCAACCCCACCCCATATGAATTATTCTCCGGCTGGTTCCAGAACCGGTGGCTGGTATGGAGCGAGGTTTCCGGCGCCAACCATGACCCCCCGCGAAGGACGCGGACCGGCCCCTGATTGGCAAAGTTGTAACCTTTTTCCGGCCCCTGGGGGTTGAGGGCTATACTCTGCTTGTAATAGTTGGGGTCGTACCAGTCCTGAACCCACTCGAAGACGTTTCCCGCCATGTTATAGACGCCGAAGCCGCTCATGCCCTCCGGATAGGAATCAACGGGGGTCGTGCGCCCGACGTTTTGACCATAGTTGGCCTTGCTCGGATCGATCGAGTGCCCCCAGGGGTAATGGTTGTCTCCGGAAGGGCCCTTGGCCGCCCGTTCCCATTCCGCTTCCGTCGGCAGTCTTTTCCCCTCCCACTTGCAGAAGGCAACGGCGTCGTGCCAACTGACCCCCACGACGGGCTGCTCGGGCTTGTTCAGCCGCGGATCGTCCCAGTAGGCGGGAGCGGGATGGCCCGTCGCCTTCATGAATTCTTTATAGCGCGCATTGGACGTTTCATATTTGTCGATGTAATAGGCGTCGAGCACGACTTGATGTTGGGGTTCATCGGCATGTTCGTTGCTCCCCATCGTGAACTCGCCGTGGGGAATCAGCGCCATATCAGGTTCGGCAGAGGAAACGTCCGTTACCGTGACGAGGGAGATGGCTCCCCCCGCTATGAGCATCGCCAGCGTTTGACTCCGCATGATAGTCCTCCTTGGTCGTTCATGTATCCTAGACGGCCACCCACAGTTCCGCAGAAAAGGTCGAGGTCCCGACAGGCTCGGCGGATTGTCGGCTCTGTCCAAGTCGGCGATTCCGCAGGATCACAGGATCGACGATGTCACCGCACTGAATGCAGCGCAGGGCGGCAAATTCCAGCTCGCGGTCACTGTTCAACAGATCCATGCAGACGTGGCCGACCAAGAGTCCCCCGCAGCGGATGCAGGTCTGGTGGGAAGCATCATTGGCGTGATGGCCTTCTGTGATGCCCCGTTCACTCGTATACTCTGAGAGTAGTGAAGCCATAGGCGACTCCTTTTTGTTTAATGTTCGTCAATGATGTGTTTAATGTATATCCAATTTGTCTATAGTTGTCAACTGTTGTTTTTTAAATAGATTGACAAAGACTGGACATCACGATAAGCTGAAACCATGAAAAATCATAGAATTCATAGAGTTGCAAAATTGACCGGTTTGTCGAGAGACGTGATACGGGTTTGGGAAAAAAGATACGGCTTGGTCAAGCCTCTGCGCAGCGCAAACCGCTATCGTGAGTACACGGATGAAGATGTGGCGTTGCTCAGGTTTTTGAAAGAGGAAGTGGACCGTGGTCAGACCATCGGATCTCTCGCCATTGAAGGGCGGGATTCATTGCTTCAGCGCATGCGACTGTGCGCGGCTCCAAAATTACAGGAACTGACGCCGCACAAGTCGTTGCTGGATGAGCTGGTCGCGTGTCTTGAGCCGCTCGATAAGGTGCGGTTTGAACAGAAACTCAACGGGGCAGTGGCGGTGATTCCCTTCGAGGAAGCGATTCAACGGATTCTGCTTCCATTGGAACGGTTGGTCGGTGAGCTGTGGCATCAAGGAAGAATCGACATCGCCATTGAACATTACGTCACGAAGCTCATTCAACAGAAGCTGTTCGCCGTCATGAATCAGTTGCCGGCCAACGAGTATGGCCCGCGGCTTCTGATCGCCTGCCCCGAGGGCGAGTGGCATGAAATCGGCGCCCAAGCCGTGGCGTATCTGGCCGCGACGCGCGGCTGCCATGTGTATTATCTGGGCCCCAATCTTCCGGTGTCCGCTCTCGCGTCTTTCTGCGACCGAATCAAGCCGGATTTGGTGCTTCTGTCCCTGACGGAAGTGAAAGCGGTTGAAGAGGGAATCGGCCTCTTGCGAGAACTTGACGCGCTCGCAGAACGGTGGCCCGTCGCTATCGGCGGGCAGGGAGCGCGTTCTCTGGAAGAGGCTCTGCGCCAAACCAAGGTTGAGTTCCTGGATGATCTGGCGCAATTCCAAGATCGGCTCACCGCCCTGCTGTCGGTTCACGCTCCTTTTTCCCGTTCGTAGCGACGACCATCGTTTCATCCTCCGACAGGCGGACCGGTCGCAACAGGGCCTCGCACGCACCAGACCGGGAACGTGTAAATCCTAGTCAGGCTCAGGACATTTCCCAGAAAGGCGTCCAGATATCGAGCGTACGACGGCTGATTGGCCTCGGGCACCACGGTCCAGTACGAGGCCTGGACGATGTTGAGGAAGGGATGGCCCGGAGGAATGTTGGGGCCGGGAGCATCGATCGCCGGTCCGACGAGACTCCGCATTTCGGCGGGGGAGGGCAAACGCCACCCTTTGTGTCCCCCGATCACTCGACGAATGCAGGTGGCTCGGGCTTCGTTCCATGTGACGCGCGCGCTGTCCGGCGCCCGTTCCCAGATGAGACCCGTTTCTTTGTCCAGCACGGCATCGTCCTGAAAAGCGGGCAGAATCTCAAACCGATTCTCCGCCGGGTGCGCCGCCTGCCAGTTCCGGACGATTTCCGCCATCAATTCCTCTTTTCCTACGGGCAAGCCGGCGGGCGAGCTCCATAGCAGGTAGGCAAGGAGAGACAGACTGCCAACCACGACAACGAGTGCGCCGGCGATGATCCATTTGGGAGTCATTGCTGTGCGGCGGCGGGATGAGATTCAGACCAACGCCTCAAGCATCGCGCCGGAGACAGGTGCGAGCCGTTACGGTTGTTCACCGGCGCTCCGCTCGTCCGAATCCAGGATATTCTTCTCTCGGTTCCTGGGTCAAGGAGAAGCCCGGCGGAGTTCGTGCGCCGACCTCTGTGCCGACAGGGAGTCTCGACGCCGGACCGTCGTGAGGAGCCCTCATTCCAAAAGATCGGTTGCATGGGACCGGCTCACTCGAAACCGTGGCGGCACGGTAACCGGACGGACGACGAGAAACAATGCCTCCCTTCTCATGCTCATGACTCCTCAAGGATATCTCGACAGAGAAGCCTCCCTCTTGGTACTCTGTATCTCTATGGCTCGGAACTCACGAAAGCCGTCCGGCTTTGGGGCGGGCGATCGACAGTCGACAAGGATGACGACAGCCTCCGACAGTCAGGTCTCGTCGTTGGAGATCTATGACACCACTCTGCGCGACGGAGCCCAGGCGGAGGACGTCAGCTTCTCGGTGGACGACAAAGTGCGGATCGCCCAGAAACTCGACGAACTCGGCGTGCATTTCATCGAAGGCGGTTGGCCTGGAGCCAATCCAAAAGACATCGAATTTTTCAGGATCATCAAAACGATTCCCCTGACGTATGCGACCGTCGTCGCGTTCGGTTCCACGAGGAAGGCCAGCAATCCCGTTCACAAGGATCGGAATCTGCAAGCCCTGCTGGCGGCGGACACGAAGACGATTACGTTGTTCGGAAAAAGCTGGCCGTTGCACGTGACCGACGCGCTCGGCATTTCGCTGACGAAAAATCTCGAGTTGGTCGAAGACTCCATCGCCTATCTGCGTGACAAGGGCCGGCGGGTATTTTACGACGCGGAGCACTTCTTCGACGGCTACAAGGAAAATCCGGAGTATGCGCTCAAGACCATCCAAAAAGCGGTGAAAGCCGGCGCGGAGAGGGTGATTCTCTGCGACACCAACGGCGGGACCATGCCGTGGGAGATCCGCCGGATTTGCGAGGTCGTCCGGCGCGAATGCCGGGTGCTGTTGGGGATTCATGCGCACAATGATTGCGACATGGCCGTCGCCAATTCGCTGGTAGCCGTCGAAACCGGCATCGTGCAGGTCCAGGGGACGATCAACGGCATCGGCGAACGATGCGGGAACGCGAATCTCTGCTCGATCATTCCCAATCTGGAATTGAAGATGAAGCGGCGCGCGCTTCCGGGTCGCTTGGAACACCTCAAGGACGTGTCCGGGTTCGTGACGGAAATCGCCAATCTGATGCCGGACAAGCATCAACCCTACGTCGGTGACGCGGCGTTCGCCCATAAAGGAGGGGTTCACATCCACGCCGTGCTCAAAAACCCCGCGACGTATGAACACATCGATCCGACGACGGTCGGGAACCGGCAACGGGTTCTGGTGTCCGATAACGCGGGGCGCAGCGGTCTCTTGGAAAAGGTTGAAACCTACGGGATCAAGCTCTCCAAAGATCACGCCAAGGTTCAGGAACTGGTCAATACCCTGAAGGAGCGTGAGAGTCAGGGGTATCAATTTGAAGGGGCGGAAGGGTCCTTCAAGCTGCTGATGCGCAAGGCGATGGGGAGCCACAAACCGTCTTTCCAGCTCTTGGGTTTTCGGGTGATCGTCGAAAAGAAACAGGAGGACGGTCCCCCTCTTTCGGAAGCGACGGTCATGGTCAAGGTCGGCGACGTGGTTGAGCACACGGCGGCCGTGGGGGCTGGTCCGGTCAATGCCTTGGATCATGCCCTGCGCAAGTCTCTGGAGAAATTCTATCCGCAACTCAAAGAGGTGAAACTCCTCGATTATAAGGTGCGCGTTCTGGCCGCGAATCAAGGGACTCAGTCCAAAGTCCGGGTCTTGATCGAATCGGGGGACCAGAAAGACAAGTGGGGGACGGTCGGTGTCTCCGAAAACATCATTGAGGCGAGTTGGCAGGCATTGGCCGACAGCATCGAATATAAATTGCTGTCCGCCGACGAGCGGAGCGAGGCCGGCACTCCTTCGCATTATTTGTCTTGACAGCCATCCTAACCTTCCGTAAATTCTGATGAAACTCCACGTTCACCCTGTTGGCCGTCAGGGTGACTTATGAGACCACGTTGGGGCTGAGGAGCGGGCGGCGGGAGGGTTGTTATGAGAAAGGCGGACATTGCGAACGAAATTTTCAAACAGGTGGGAATCCCGAAGAACGAGGCGGCCGACATCGTCGAACACGTGTTGAATCTTCTGAAGTCCGTGCTGCAAAAGGGAGAGTCGGTGAAGATTGCAGGGTTCGGAAATTTCGTCGTGCGAAACAAGGGCCCTCGCAAAGGTCGAAATCCTCGCACCGGAGAAGAAATCGGGATCACTCCGCGCCGAGTCGTGACCTTCAGACCGAGTCAAGTGTTTAAGAAGTACGTGAACTCGTAGCAGGGGGCCGGAACGCCGCCGCCCGATTCGCTCTTCTCTTCCTCAGTGACGACCGAAAACGCCGAGTGGGAGGCGTGTTGTGCGCACAGAAGGCCCGCCTCGTCGGAGGATGTTCCAGATACCCGGTGGTGCTCCAAGGCGGCTCGACAAGGTCGAATCGCACTCCGTAAGAAGACAACAGAGGGCCGGTCATGGGAGAAGAACCCAGGCTGGGGAGCAAGATCTTCTATAAAATCGGAGAGGTCAGTCGACTGACGAAGGTCCCCGCTTACGTGCTTCGCTTCTGGGAATCGCAGTTCGCGTTCCTCAAGCCCAAAAAAAGCGGCGGCAACCAGCGGTTGTACGTTCAACGGGATATCGAGACGATCCTGGAAATCAAGCGCATGCTCTATGAGGAAGGTCATACCTTGGAGGGAGTGAAGCGGTATTGGGTCAGGCGAGCGCGGGCTTCCTCGCGGCCGTTGCCTCCCCGAGAAGCGGCCAAGAAACTCAGGGGCGACCTTCAGGCGATCGTAGACATTATCGACTCGCATTCCCGGTGAGAGCGCGATGAGAAAGATGAACTCGCCCATTGTATTTTCATGGGCGTG
>JANDJJ010000096.1 GCA_024330945.1 Nitrospira sp.
ATTCATTCGGCCCCCGTGGAAGGTCGCACGCAACAATCAGGAGATCAATATCGGAATCATGGCGCATGGCCCCCTCCCGACCGAACCATACAGGACGACCGAGACCAACCGGTCGCCATAGACCGTGCGGATAGCGGCAACTGCGTGATCGATCAGAGAAGCCAATGTGTCTTTCAGCATGATCGGACGTCTCGCAGGATTTGATCTTGGGGATACGCCGTTTTGTTATCCATCACACCCATGACGGACCATTACTCAAACCACTCCGCCCGATCGAACGTGACACCCTGCCGGTCTTTTGCAGACAAAATCGGCTCTCCTTCCAACGGCCAGATGATCCCGATCGTCGGATCGTTCCAGATCAAGCACCGTTCGTGCTCCGGCGCATAATAATCGGTCGTTTTGTACAAACATTCGGCGACCTCCGACAACACAAGGAATCCATGGGCAAAGCCGGCAGGGATCCAGAGTTGGCGTTTGTTTTCCGCCGACAGCACCTCACCCACCCACCGCCCAAACGTCGGCGACGACCGCCGGAGATCCACGGCCACGTCGAAGACAGCTCCCACCACGATGCGCACCAACTTCCCCTGCGGTTGACGAATCTGATAATGCAACCCCCGCAGGACTCCTTTCACTGATCGAGAGTGGTTGTCTTGGACAAAGGCGATGGATCTGCCGATTGCCGCTTCGAACCGGGCTTGGTTGAAACTTTCGAAGAAAAATCCCCGTTCGTCTCCAAAGACCTGCGGTTCAAGCAAGACAACGTCGGGGATGGCAAGTGGTACAGCCCGCATCAGAATACGTGTTCTTTGATGATCCGCAGGCCGATCGTGACACGGTGATCTGGCTTTGTATCCAAATCTTCCTCGACCTGTCCTTGACGATGACCAGATAGACTCATGTCACCCCTCACGCCTGAAGGGCAATCTCTTGACATTTTCCTGGCAGGTCCAGAACCAAATTTCCTCGATTCTCTGCCAACTGTTTGTTGGCATTGAGCAGCTCGATACCGTAGACGGTCCCATCCGGCGCCATATCAACATTCATTTCCTCGCTGATCTTTAGAGTGATCACCGGCTCCGTCTTTTCGTGGAGTCGGATGTAGGCGACGTTGTACTTGGGATCGTAGGTGAGTCTCATGCTTGCAACCTCCGGATCAGAAATATTTCACGATTACTGTGATCACGATCCATTCAGCTCCTTCTTGCACGGCATACGCCTCTATTTGCCGGTTTGTGTACACTGTTCCTTGCTAGGTTCCCGCCAATGGGAAGTTGCGACGAAAGCCCGTTCGGCCAAACTTTGCCTCAAAGCGCTCACCAGTCTCCACAGTCAGCTTGACCTCTTGCTCTGTCCCACCCCGCTCTTGCAGCCGCTCCAATGCATGGGGATGTAACCTAACCTCCATTTGACACCCCCGCACACCGATCGCACGAGAACCTCCCTGTCTTCCTCAATCACCCACCTCTTCGATCCTCTCCTCGAACGGGACCTGTTCGCCTGGGATGGCAAGCGGCGTAGCCCACATCAGAATACGCGTTCTTTGATGATCCGCAGCAGATATTGGCCGTAGCCGTTTTTGGCCAACGGCTGAGCCAGCCGTTCCACTTGGGCTGCATCGATCCATCCCATCCGATAGGCGATCTCCTCGGGGCAGGCCACCTTGAGGCCTTGGCGGTACTCAACAGTGGCAATGAATTGGCTTGCGTCGAGGAGCGATTCATGGGTCCCAGTATCCAACCACGCGTATCCACGTCCCATCACCTCGACATGCAACAACCCCTCTTGCAGATACAGCCGATTCAGGTCTGTAATCTCCAGCTCGCCGCGGGCCGATGGCTTGAGACGCTTGGCATAGTCGACAACCCGCCGATCGTAGAAATAGAGACCGGTCACGGCATAGTTGGATTTCGGCGTGGCCGGCTTTTCTTCTAAGGAGACCACACGCCCGTGCCAGTCAAACTCGGCAACGCCGTACCGTTCCGGATTCTGCACGTGATAGGCAAAGATCGTGGCTCCGTCGGAACGAGTCATGGCGTTATTTAGCAATCGTTGCAAATCGTGGCCATAAAAAATATTGTCGCCGAGGACGAGGACGCTTGGAAAATCACCGATGAAGGATTCGCCGATCAGGAAGGCATGGGCCAGTCCCTCAGGCTTCGGCTGCACCGCATATGCGAGGCGCAGCCCCCACTGGCTGCCGTCGCGCAATAATTGCTGAAAGCGCGGCGTGTCCTGCGGCGTCGAGATGATAAGAATGTCTCGAATGCCGGCCAGCATCAGCGTGCTCAGTGGATAATAGATCATCGGCTTGTCAAAGACCGGCAGCAATTGTTTGGAGACCGACAGTGTAGCCGGATGGAGTCGCGTGCCGGCGCCACCGGCCAGGATGATGCCTTTTCTGGTAATCGTCGAGCTCGTTCGAGCCTCCTGCTTCATACCAGGCTCCTCTTCTTTCTCTGCCGACGGACCGCCGACTTCATTGCCCATAGTGTTGCTCGATCCAGCGGCGATAGTCGCCACTGGTCACGTTCCGCACCCACGTGTCGTGGTCCAAATACCAGCGAACGGTTTTTCGGATGCCGGTTTCAAACGTTTCGGCTGGCTTCCAGCCGAGTTCTCGTTCGATCTTTGTTGCATCGATGGCGTACCGCCGGTCGTGACCGGGACGATCTTTGACGAACGTCACCTGGGCTCGATACGACTGTCTATCTCGACGAGGGCGCCACTCATCCAAGATGTCGCAGATCGTATGCACGACATCGATGTTCTGCTTTTCGCTCCAGCCGCCGATGTTATAGGTCTCGCCCGGCACCCCTTTCCTAAGCACCAAACTGATTGCCTGACAATGATCCTCAACATATAGCCAATCACGAACCTGCCGTCCATCACCATAGATCGGCAACGGTTTGCCGGCCAGCGCATGGTGAATCACGAGAGGAATCAGTTTTTCTGGAAACTGATAAGGCCCGTAGTTGTTGGAACAATTCGTCGTCAGCACCGGCAGACCATACGTGTGATGATAGGCGCGCACAAGATGATCGCCGGCCGCCTTGCTGGCCGAATAGGGACTGTTGGGCCGATAGGGATTTGTTTCGTGGAACGCCGGCTCATGTGGCTCAAGCGACCCATACACTTCATCCGTCGACACGTGAAGGAATCGAAACGACGTTTGCGCCTCTGGATCGAGCGTCATCCAATAGGCTCGCACTGCCTCCAGCAGATGAAATGTCCCGACCACGTTCGTGCGGATGAAATCATCGGGCCCATGAATCGACCGATCCACATGACTCTCGGCAGCAAAGTTGATAACCACGCGCGGCTGATGACGATCGAGCAAGGAGGCCACCAGCACCCTGTCCCCAATGTCGCCGCGAACGAACAGGTGCCGCGCATCGCCGGCTAACTCGGCCAGATTCTCAAGATTGCCCGCGTAGGTGAGCTTATCGAGATTGATCACCGGTTCGCCGACCTGCCTCAGCCAGTGCAGGACAAAGTTCGACCCGATAAACCCGGCTCCGCCGGTTACTAGAATCATGAATGCGCTCTCACTTTCCGACAACAGCCGGCCCCTCTGAGCGCGGCATCACCAGCACGGACGGCCCTTTCCCTCTTGTACCGACGATTCAATCACTCCGCGTCGTTCTAATTCACCGATGACCAAATTCACACATGTTTCAAGATCCCTCCAACCCGTCTCCATAATCAGATCAGGCCGCTCCGGAATTTCATAGGGGGATGAAATTCCCGTAAATTCCGCGATCGCTCCGGCCCGCGCCCGCTTGTATATTCCTTTGACATCGCGCGCCTCACAGATTTCAAGGGGCGCATTGCAATAGATTTCAAGGAATTCTCCGTTCTTGATCATCCCGCGCACGCGTTGTCGGTCGGCACGGTAGGGTGAAATAAACGCCGCCAGCACGATCATTCCCGCTTCCATAAACAATTTCGCCACTTCTCCGACACGACGAATGTTTTCTCGGCGGTCACGAACCGAGAACCCCAAGTCGGCACAGAGCCCGTGACGCATGTTGTCTCCGTCCAGAACGAAGGACCGGCAGCCTCGCCGGTACAACCGAGCCTCCACCGCATATGCCAGTGTTGATTTTCCAGAGGCTGGCAACCCTGTAAACCAAAGAACCGCGCTTCGATGGCCATTCTGCTCCTCGCGCTGAGCGCGGGTGATGGTCGAGCGATGCCACAGTACATTTGCTGAGGCCGGCGTGCCCGCCAGCGGCTGGCTCACCGCCTGTTGGATCGGTTGGTCATGGAAGGCGGATTTTCCGCCCTCGTCAGAAAGGCGTTCATTTTCCATGAGCTGGCCCCTCAAAGCCGCTACGCATAAAATGATGCGATCGCGTCAACTACCTCGGTTCGTTGAGCGAGTGTGAGTTCCGGATAAATAGGTATCGCGAGGGTCTCTTTCGCCGCGCGCTCCGCTTCCGGGAAATCTCCTTCACGATATCCCAGGTACCGGAAACATTCTTGAAGATGAAAGGGAACCGGATAGTAGATTTCAGCACCGATCTCTTTGTGTTTCAAATGCGCCATCAGCTCATCGCGCCGTTCGACCCGCAGCACGAATTGATTGTAGATATGGTGGTGCTTGACGCCGGATTCGCGATATACGGCTTTGGGTAACCGGACGACTCCCCGATCGAGCAATCCGCTCTGCTGAAACAATGAGCGATACCGCTCTGCATTGTCCTGCCGGCGTTTCGTCCATCCGTCCAGATAATTCAATTTGACGTTCAACACCGCGGCCTGAATCGTATCGAGCCGAAAATTGCCGCCGATCAACTTGTGATAATACTTCGGGTGGCTTCCGTGGACACGCAAAATGCGAAGACGTTCCGCCAGATGGCGGTCGTTCGTGACGACCATCCCTCCATCCCCTAAGCACCCCAAGTTCTTGCTGGGAAAAAACGAAAGACAGCCGACCGTCCCCATGCTGCAGGCTCTTCGACCGTCCCGATACTCTGCCCCGATCGCTTGAGCGGCATCTTCGATGACGGCAAAACCGTGACGCCGCGCGATCTCCAGAATCGGCTCCATCTCAGCGCACTGGCCGTACAAATGCACGGGAATGATGGCTTTGGTCTTCGGCGTCACCGCGGCTTCGATCTTCGACGGGTCGATGTTAAAGCTTACGGGATCGATATCGACGAACACCGGTTTGGCGTGCAGGCGGGCAATGACGCCGGCCGTCGCAAAAAACGAATAGCACGGAGCAATGACTTCATCGCCCGGCCCCACTCCCAACGCCATGAGCGACAGCAACAAGGCATCGGTTCCCGACGTTACGCCGATGCCGTGCTGGGCTTGACAGTACGCGGCCACCCGCTCTTCCACCTTGCCGACGTCCGGCCCCAGAATGAACTGGTTGCTCGCGAAAATCCGTTGCAACGCATCCAGAATCTCGTCGCGGATAGGCTCGTGATGCGCCTTCAAATCAAGTAAGGGGACCGCCATGTTTGCTCCTTGGTGCCAATGAACTGCTTACCGGCTCCACGTCTCTCACATCGATTTCCACCGCCGCCGCCTGCTGAATCAACCGAATCCCCACCACCAACCGATAGCGTTTCTCCTTGCGCAGCAACACCCCGCGTACCCCCTGCAACGGACCTCGAACGACCTCCACCCTCATTCCCTCGTGCAAATAGGGATGGGGGTCATACGGCAGCACGCTCGCCATCAACGTTTTGAGATTTTCGATTTCGTCGTCGGTGATCGGTTCCGGTCGTCCGCCGCTTCCCACGATCTCCACCACACCGGCAACCTTCTGCACAGACGACTTCGCCCCGTTCCCGAACCGCACAAAGCAATAGCCGGAGAACAAGGGGACCTCGATTTCTTTCCGGCGATCTTTCCATTGGCTCAACCGGCGGACGGTCGGAAGAAGTGGCTCAATTCCCTGTTTGTTCAATTGATCCCGCACCACCTTCTCATGGCGCGATTTTGTGCGTAACGCATACCAATAGAGAGGCTGATTCGTCTGATCCATCGGTTCTCGTTCAACCGTCCTTGCTCTGGGTTAGGGTCGGCACAGCTTCGCCCTCTCACTTACAGTTCCCCCTTGGGTCACTGCAAGCGCCTCCCCGCTCTTCATCTGGCGACCCAGCCGGCGTCCCTCAAGACGCAAGGCTGGTTATGTATCGCTCAATAGCCTCCACAAACTCGTCCGCCTCTCGGACGGCACGACGCGCGGTGTCTTCGTCCAAATAGGATAAGGCATCGTCGTCGCCGGCTTCGCGATCGTCTTTTAAGTTGCTCAACAGTTTTCCCCACCGTTTGTCCAGCTTGCCGGTCTTCACCAGCAACAGGCCGAACAGGGTCACGACGCCCTTGTGGGTGTCCGCACGTTGTCCTTCCGTCAAGAGAGCCGCCTGCGCCGCGTGGTAGGCCGCATAGTAGGCGCGGGAAATTGCGTCGTCCCACTCTCCCTTGGCATAGAGGTCGCGGGCCACCCGCGCTTTCTCGCGCGCCTTCGCTAGATAGCCGCGGATGAGTTCCTGCTGAGCCTTATCCAATGTGCACTCCTTCCCGATTCACTTGCTCCATGAAGGGAGTCCGCAACGATTGCAATCGGGAAAATTCCTGTTCCGGAAACACTTTCAACGACACCAACCGCCCGTGCTCCAATAGGACGTCCATCACCGCGTCATAGAGGACGTCGAGCAACGCCTCATCTTTCCGAGAGACGACAAGGAGCACATCATAATCCGAGTCGGGCCGATGGGTCCCCCTGGCGCGCGAGCCGAACAGAATAATCCGCTTAATCATCGGACGAACGGAAGCGATTCGTTCCAGAAACGCACGGAAGATGGGATCGGACTCAATCGATGGAATCACAGGTCTATCCGGTCCTGTCTCTGGCGTTCTTGTGTTTCTTCAGCGTGTTTCACGTCACACGAGGCGGATACGCTGTCGGTGAGGCCGATGCTGAAAATCTTCTCCTTCGGAATCCCGTGCCGCACCAGCCAGACCATGATTTGCGGGCCACGCTCCAAATCGGCGATCAACAGCCCATCGAATTCCCCTTCTTTCAGCGACGCCATTGGCCGGACCGGATACGACAAAAAGGTTCCGCCGGACCGATCGTCCACAAAGCCTACGAAAGCAAGTCCAAGTTCCCGCAGCGTCAGATACGCCAGTTCAGCCAGTTCGCCGGTCCCGTAGACCGCCAGTCTTTTCGCCCCCGATCGAACCGGCGTTTCCAAGGCTGTTTTCAAACGACGTCGCATGTCGCGATAGTACGATAGGGAATACTTCACGTATTCGCTCGTCAGCCGGGACTTCTCGGCAACCCCCTGCGGCGTGAGCAGATACCGAATGCGATGGGGAGGGATCGTCGTGACTTTGACGTAGCCCTTTCGTACCAGTCGTTTGAGATAGAGATTGGCCAATCCCAGCGCAACCCCCAACTTCGTTGCGAGCGAACGCTGGGTCACCGCCTCGCCTCGTTCCAACTCGGTCAGCAACAGAAGGTCCCGTTGGCCTTGAAGATCCATATCTTTCTCTCGTCGCTGCTCAACCCTCAAAGCGCCCTTCAAGTGTTCATGATATGAACACAGGAAGAGAGATGAGTCAAGCAAAAACACCGCGATGCGCTGAACTACGTACTGCTGCGGCCCGATACAAAACAAAGGAGCGTTCAGATATGGAGCACGGTCAACGGGGATGGATCCTTCGTCACCTGTCGCACGGCAGCCACGACGTGACTCACGGTTAATCGGTCCAGACAGTCCCAAAAGGGACAGACTTCGCCGATACATTTTTCACAGGTGGGCACGTCGGGGCGGAGCAACAGGCCGGTCCCCATCGGCCGCCATCGTGTGGGCAGATTGTTGCGACGAGGATCAAAGAGACTGACCACCGCCGTCCCCAACGCCGCCGCCATGTGCGCCGGTCCAGTGGCTCCGGACACGACCACGTCGGCGGTGGCAATCACTCCCATCAGGTCCCGTACCGAAAGACACCCCATCAGGTTGGACAGATTGGCGGCACCGGAAGGAAGTGGCGATCCCAATAAAACCTCACGCTCGAACTGGCTCCGTTCCTTCTCACTGCCCGTCAAAATCACCCCGAATCCATTTTGTATGAGCTCAACGGTGAGATCCCGAAAATGCCCAAGTTTCCAGCGGCGGGCGGAATGGCCTCCCGGATGAACGACAACGCGCGGGCCCGGTACCGCTTCCCAACGTTGCTCGCCACCTTGTTGTTCCTCCTTGCTCACGACTAAGGTAGGGCGACCTCCCGTCCGCGGATGCAATCCCAACCCTTTCAGCATCTCCACGTTGTATTCGGACTCGTGTTTCAAAAACTCGCTGCGGTGCTCGTAAATCCGCCGATTGGCCCACAGACTGTACCAGCGGAATCCCGTCGCGACCCGAATCGGCACGCGTGCAAGCCATGCTGCCCACATGAGTCGAGGAAATGGCTTGAGAAAGATTGCGGCATCCACGCCGTCGGAAAATGCCCTACATAAGGTACGGAGCGAATCGGTCCAGCAGATCGTGCGGA
>JANDJJ010000097.1 GCA_024330945.1 Nitrospira sp.
ATCGTCTTCGGCAATGAGGCCGTTGTCTACCAGACACTGCCAATTAATCAACTGTTCCCAGAAGTCTCTCCCGATGAGCACCACGATGACTCGTTCAGTTTTGCCTGTCTGAAGCAGCGTCAGGGTTTCAAACAACTCGTCGAGCGTGCCGAATCCTCCTGGGAACGCCACCAAAGCTTTGGCGCGCAAAAGGAAGTGCATTTTTCTGATAGCGAAGTATTTAAACTGAAAGCTGAGATGGGGAGTAATGTACGGATTCGGTCGCTGTTCATGGGGTAACGTAATGTTCATACCGATGGATTTGGCGCACACGTCGGCGGCTCCTCGATTGGCGGCCTCCATGATTCCCGGCCCTCCACCGGTGACGACCACGTAGTCGCATCGTCCATCGATTTGGCAGATCGAGGACACGATGCGTCCAAATTCGCGCGCAACCTCGTAATACTTGGACAGCTCGTACTGGCGTTTGGCCACCGCCACTTTCTTGCGGATCTGCGGATCGTCCGGTGATCGAGTCAGCTCTTCTTCCGCCCGTTCGAGCGATTCTTTCATGACGGCCGGCTCATGGATCCGCGCGCTCCCGAAGACCACAATGGTCGAGCGCACGCCCTCTTCGCGCTGAATCAATTCAGCTTTCAAGAGCTCAAGGCCGATACGAATGGGGCGCAGTTCGTCGCGCCGAAGGAACTCCGTGTCTTCGAGGGCCGGAATGTAAGAGGACGAGAGCTCAGGCGGGCATGGGATTTGTGCGTCGGGATCGTCCATGGACATGGGCGCATTATAGCGGGATGACAAGTTCGCTGGGAACCATCAAATGCTAGAATGGCCAGAATTCAATGATCGCATGCTCGTCCGCCTTTCCAAAAGCATACGCATGGACGGTAAGCCGCTTATCGCAGAGAAATTGGACATGTTCGATATTGATCCCCGTCCCCGACAGAGTGAACGTGGGCGAGACGGGGGAAATGAGTCGAAAGAGATAGCCAAGATTGAGAGAAGCGGAACGAGTGGTGCTCCATCGGAATTCCGCGATCAGTTGATCGGCCTCCATGGTAATGTCTTCGGGCGGACCCAAATGCTCCACCACCTGCTGGAGCGTCGTCTCACCGAGGCGAATGAACCGCAACTGCTCGGCGGTGATCGGTTCATTGAACGTCACTCGTCTGACAGCACAGCCCAGCACGGATAGGATGAGGATGCTAAGGAGAACCGTCCCGAGCAAGGATGAGAAACGCACGGTCATGACCCCCAGGGGCGCAGGGAAAAATCAACTCTGTCGGTCCGTTTTCCGTAGATGATGTCTTGGACGATGCCCTGCTTGTCCAAGAAAATGTAGAGATTGTCGCTTTTCGCGTTCAATGTGAGAAGATTGAACACGAGTAAAATCAAAGCCGGAGACTTTGCGTCATAGTAATAGTATTGAAAGATGTCGCGATCCGGCGCTTGATTGATTCGATCGGGCGCTCCCAAGAGTTCGACCACTTGAGTGCGATGGGTGACTCCCTTTTCGATTCGCCTGAGATTTTCTTCGTCAATGGGATTTCCGATCCGCCCCCGACTGATGACACAGCCCGAAAGGACCAAGGCGAGGGAGAGCAGGAGAATGCCGGTCCGCACGACGATCATACAACCTCCATTTCCGCGCTAACCGCGGCGATGGTTTGTTAGAGACTCTAAAACGAAATCCTGTTCATAGACAACGTATCGCGTCGGTGATAACCCGAGGCGCCGATAGACGGTCCTGGCCGTCCGATTATCCCTCGCCACATAGAGCCTGATCCCGCAGTTTACAGGGTCACGCCTTGCCTGTTCGAGCACACGGCGGTATAGAGCCCGATAGATTCCTTGTCGCCGCCACGCGGGATCGACATAGACGCTTTGTACCCATAAAAATATCCCGTTGCGCCAGTCGCTCCATTCATAGGTGAGCATCAGTTGACCCACGATGCGCCGCTGGCTCCTTTCCCCAGCTTCCGCGATTATAAACGATCCGAGTCGAGGGTCGGAAAGGACCGCGTGAATCCCCTTGCGGAGCCGTCTTTCATCCAGCCTCCTCCCCTCGGTTTCCTTTGCCATGGCAAGACTCAATGTGACGAGCGCGTTCGCGTCGTCTCGCTTCGCCGGCCGTATTCGCACCATCGGCGTCTTTTTCATGGATCAGGGGCAACGGCCCTCGAACGGCTGAGCCAGCCGCTCTTGGGCTGATAAAAACCGGCGGAGAATTCCAATTTCATGGCGTCTTCCGGGGGGAGATTGATCGGCACAAGATCCCGCTCCGGGATGAAAGCCAAATAGCCGGTAAAGGGATGGATCGCCGTCGGAACGAACACCATAAACAGCGTCGAAGGCGTCGGCTCAATTTGGAGAGGAGGCGGCGCCGTCCCCATGACGAATCCAAGCGCCCACAGTCCGTTGCGGGGAAACGGAAACGCCACGACCTTGCTGTTCCCAAACCGGGATCTGAAATTCACGACGTCCGTCATTCCTTTCAACGTTAGATAGATGGTCTGCACCAGGGGAATTTGTTCGAGCCGTTGCTCAAGCTGTTCGAGGAGGTTTTTCCCGATGATGTGGTCTGTTAAGATACCGGCCAGAATGACAATCATCACTAACAGCAACAACCCAATACCGGGTATCGGATCAGTCATATGACTTCCGACGACGCTGTCGAGGGTGTTGAAGAGCGTCAAGAGAATTAAAATGGTGGCCCACGTTGGAACGAGGAGCACCAACCCAGAGAGAAAAGTCTTTGAGAGCGAATTGGTCATTGGAGAAATGGCAGCTTCTTTCCTCACGGACTCCATTGCAGTCTAGCAAAAATTTTTTCCGGAAGGAAAACAGCTTGTGTTTTCTCCTCCACCTCGAGGAAGATATTTTCATTGTGCCGGCATAGCTTCGTCTTAGCCTGAAGAAGGAGACCAGATCATGTCGATTGATCCTGAACTGCTCTCTATACTCTGCTGCCCGGAAACCAAGCAAGCCGTGAAGTTGGCGGATGACGCGTTGCTCTCAACGGTGAACGATCAGATTCGGAGAGGCAACGTCAGGAACCGGGGAGGGACGGTCGTAGGGGAAACCTTAACCGGCGGCCTTCTCCGGGCCGACAGGAAGATCCTCTATCCTATTGTTGATGACATCCCCGTGATGTTGATTGAAGAGGGAATCCCAATCGACCGTTATACCTGACCTCGGTTATGCATGCCAACCACGTTTCCGCTTGACACCCTGTCCGGCTAGGAGGTGATAAGGACCGACACCAAGGGAAACTCTATCTGTACGTCATTCCCTCGAAACATAGCCGGTTGGTACGGAAGTCCTTCCGGAGGAGGAAACTGCGCCCGGTTCCGTCGTGTCATGGCTTATTCCTCTTTGTGCGGAGCGATGCCCGGCTTTCAACCCACGTCCCTCGGCAAGAGAAACCCATTGCCCATGCGCGGCAATTATGTCGTCGAGGCAACCAGATGACGGTTCTTTTCGATTACGGGTGTATGATTGTCGCGCTGCCGAGGGGGTTTTCCGTTTTTGAACCCGTTGAGGTGCCGCAATACGTGCAGAGGTATTCATACAGGATTCCGCTCGGCAAGATCAGCAGCAATCGCTCGCACGTCGGGGTAGCTGTTTGGCAACGAGGGCAGTACAGAAGGGAAGCCTTCAGCGAGCGAAATTGGTTCCGTGGTGCTTGTTCAGACGCCCTTGCGGCCGATCCGTCCGACTGCCGGCTGCCCTGCTGCGTAGAGCCTGTAGAGTCTGATGAAGAGGGGAACACCCATTGCATAGTTTATTATAGAAATGAAATCAAACGAAGATCAAGTTTAGCCGATGGAGAGAGTTTCTAATTCGAGAAAGGGAGCAAGCCAAACAACTTGTGCAAAGATGATACCGCTCGTTATTCTATGAGCGAACAGTAACCTTCGTTTGGAGAAATCGGAGAAAACCGATGGGGGAATGAAGACCGTCTGGAAACCGTCAGACTATAGATGCAGCCTTCTTCTCTGCACTTAGACACACCTTCGCCTTCGAGAGCCACCCGCTGAGGGTTCTCAGCGGATGGAGCAAGCTTCGTGGTTGCTAGACAGTCGTTTTGGCAGATTCGATCTCGGTTGCAGTAATTAAGCTTCCGAGGTAATCGGCCACAAAATTTAATGCTTCCTCTCGACCGTCGGCCCTTCTGCCTTTTTCACGACGCTGCACAGACAGTTCATGATCAAGATCAGACTTCACTTCCGCCAACACTCTTTGAAGCGAGGAAGGACTCAGGTTGGCATCCATCTCCTCAAGCTCTTGACATCGATCAAGGACCCAGTTGAGCCCCTCGATTCTGCCGGCATAGTGGTCTTGTTCCGCCGTGTCAATGCGCGCCATAGCCGTGGCGAAGGTTTGCGCCTCGTAAATGAGGTTATAGAAGCTGGTTACCGCGCGTTGAAGCGAATGATTCATTCTACCTAGCTCCTTTGTCTGCAATTATTATACACGAGAATGGAGGACCGACAACCAGTATTTTGTCCAGTTACGTAAAAAGGAGCGAGTGAAACTCGTTCATGAATCCGTAGTACAGAGGGGCAAAATCTTTTAAGCAATCGGGGCTGGTTTCCTTGAGCCGCTTGAAAAAAAATACCTGGCTTCTGGGATCTAACTGCTCAAGAAGCTGGCTAAGCTGGGCCATCGTGTAACTTCCGGACGGCACGCTCAAGACATAATGCACAAGGCGTTCGACAAATTGCTGGGCGATATATTCGCTGCTGAGATAGCCCTCCGGCAACTTTCCCGATGCCAAGAACTCATGAAAAGGGATCGCCTGCGCGGCAAACGGAACGGTTTCATCGAGCGGGGAACTCACGTTTTAGACCTTACCTTCTTGATGTATCTTTTACTAACTCTACTCAAGCCCCTACATGCCGTCAAGTGAGCGTGTTGGCCTATGTCGATGGTATTTGGAATGGTTTTAGGGGGAGCCATTTGTCAGGATGTTTGGGGCGAAAGGCTGAGTGAGTATCAGATTACTCCAGTCGGTTGAAACGATGCAGACGAGACGTCAACTCATCTTAGTTGAAATTGCAAAGCGGCTTCCATATGGGGGTGATCGTGCAACCTCTTTTCTGTCAATATTTTGGGTGGTTGTCATGACGCCTGGGGTACAGGTTGCAGTTGAGAGAGACCGTGCTGATCATCCACTCGTCGGCGAGCTAGGCGGAGAGGGGGCGCAAGCCGGCATCGGGGGTGGGGAAGATGCTGACGACCCGGGTGCGGCGTCGCCGCTCCCGGTGGGTGCGCTCCAGACCATTGGTGGTGTACGGGCGGAGCCGGGACGCCGTCGGGAAGTCGAAGACCGGCAGACTCTCGGGGATGGCCGTTTCGGCCCATTCGGCGAGCTTCGGATGTTCCTTGCGCAGACTTCCCAAGCGGCCTTTAAGAGCCGTTCGGCCTCGATCCGCCACGGAGGGGGAACAGTCGCCAGAACGTCTGGGGGCACCTGGACGGTCACTTCGCCATGTCGGGGAGCATGATCTTGGGCTTGAAGCCGGCGGCGGAATCGCGCCGTGTTTCGAGGCGCGCCAAAGGTGCGGGCACCGATGACCGCGTCTTGCTCGCTCTTGGCGGCTTCATTGACCAGGATCCGCGGGGCTTCGCCGGCGCCATCAAGTCCGTGTTTAAGCCTAAGCGGCCTCCAGAGGATTCGTTGCGACTCGCCTCGCTATGAGGAATACTCTCCCTCCTCGACGTCATGGTGTCAGACTCACCATCGCGCCGCCCGGCAAACTACGGGCAAAATTGAATTGCCAGAAAGAACGCTACACAACTTTCCCCTTAGACTCTAGGACCTTATAGGCTTGGTCCTCTCAGAACTGAAGCTGCGATTGTGACTTGGTTTCCTTACTCTTGTGGGGTTATGTACTGCTTGATGATCTCCTCTGTCATCCTCACGGTGGACGCAAAGTAGTCCGTGACTAGATTCCCACGCAAGACCTTGCTCACCCCCCCCTTTTTTACAGGCGGGAATTCCCCGCTGGCATAGAAGAGAATAAGACACGTCAGAACCATCGATAGCTGATTTGTAATGGCTGAGGTGGTCTGAGAAGAGATATGGGGGAGCGTTCGAGAGCTCCCCCATACTGAGTTTGCAGAAAGGTCAGCTTATGACAGGTGGTCTTTTACAACCAGGTTACTCGTTCCGCAGGCCTGATGTAGATAGGCTCTTCGACCTGAATGCGAGCCACTTCTTTCCCAGACTTGTTGAAACCAAGGACCGTGTCATTGTACATCTCAAACCGCTTGCCGTGAATCTGGGTCTCAAATACTTTCGGACCCGGAATGACGTCATAGCGGAAGATGATCTGCTGGCTGGCTCGCCACAATTGGAGAACAGCCAGCAACTCGCGGCTTGGAACGAGGTATTTTTCGATTGCGTTGTCCACGCCGGGACCGAACATCTGTCTTGCATAGCCTCGCGGGCTATGCCGCGGGGGAATGTAATAGCCATTAGGCTCAGTTCCCCATTGCGGATAGAGAGGCAAGGCCACTTGTTCGACACGGATCGCATAGTACAGCGGGTGCCACCGATCTTCAGCCCACAGACCATCTTCTCCGATACGAACCAAGCTCTGCATTCTGATTTTGCCAACACAGGCAGCCATACATCGTGTTTCCATTGGCTCTCCACCTGTGAGGGGGTCCTTGCCTTCGATTCGAGGATAGCAGGCGATACATTTTTCCGAGACCCTAGTAGTACCTCGGTACATCGGCTTTTTATACGGACACTGCTCAACACATTTCTTGTACCCTCGGCAGCGATTTTGATCGATTAAGACGATCCCATCTTCAGGTCGCTTGTAGATAGCTTTTCTCGGACACGCTGCCAAACATCCAGGATATGTGCAATGGTTACAGATGCGTTGGAGGTAGAAGAAGAAGGTTTCGTGCTCAGGTAAACTGCTTCCGGTCATTTTCCAGGGCTCATCTTTCGAGAAACCTGTCTTGTCGATCCCCTCGACCAGTGCGCGCATCGACGTTGCCGTATCTTCATAGATATTGACAAACCGCCACTCTTGGTCTGTCGGAATGTAGCCGATGGCAGCCTGCCCCACTTTGGCGCCCGCGTCAAAAATGGTCATTCCCTCGAAGACTCCATAAGGCGCATGGTGTTTCCGCCCCACTCGAACGTTCCACACTTGGCCTCCGGGATTGACTTGCTCAATAAGCTGAGTGATTTTGACATCGTAAAATTGCGGGTATCCGCCATAGGGCTTCGTCTCGACATTGTTCCACCACATGTACTCCTGACCTTTTGAGAAAAGCCAGGTGGACTTATCGGCCATAGAACATGTCTGACAGGCCAGACACCGGTTGATGTTGAACACAAAGGCAAATTGCCACTTCGGATGCCTCTCCTCATAGGGATAAAGCATCTTTCGTCCTAACTGCCAGTTATAAACTTCAGGCATCGTCTCCTCCTTCAGTGCCGAGGTCTACATCCAACAAGTGCTGAGTGTCTCAGCACTGAATCTTTATACCTTAATCTTGATATGCTCACCTTTGAGCCACTTGATCATAAATTCATTTTCTTGACCCGGCGTGAATCCGGTCCGCACCGGCTCCCACGGGCCACGCGCTCCAATACCACCATCCTCCGCCTTGGTGATACGGATAAGGCATTCTTTCGGAACGGTGTTGATGGCATGGTGATCAACTTGATAACCCCACTTGAACTTCCAGGCGATGGCATGTTTGCCAGGAAGCGAGTCAGTCTGATGCATCGGCATCAACCAGTTTCTCGTAAACGATTGCTGACATCCATATCTAAAGTTGGACTGATAGCCGGTATCGATAGCAATTGCACGTCCATCCGGTCTTGTTTCGTGTCCCTTGACGGATTTGGGCGTCGCCACGAACGGAGCGTGCTTCGCCATCGTCACGTGGTAGGGATAAGCGGGGTTGTACTTGGCCCGAATCATCAGCCGAGCGACCTTGTAATAAGGGTCGCTGGGTTTCCAACCACGGTAGGGGCGATCCACCGGATTTCCATCCACGTAAACGTAGTCGCCATCGTTGATCCCGCGATCTTTTGCGGCCTGGGGATTGATATGAAGCTGATGCTCTCCCACGCCCGGAGTCCGTTTATCCATACGATAGGGATCGCCGAAGTTCGACTCATAAATCTGCACCCAGTCGTTCACAGACCACTGGCTGTGGACACGGTGACGAGTCTTCGGCGTAACACAGTAGAACTGGTATCCCTTTTCCCACAGCGGGTTGCTGTGCCGCTTGATCTCATCCCACGAGAGCTTAATGTTACGGACGGTTTTATCATCATGGTGCTGAGCCGTGATGGGAATACCATAGTCATCAGGCCGCACATAGGGATTGGTTGTAAAGATGGCATTGGGCAGGTACGGGGTTGCTTCCGGGCCCTCCCGATGCGAAATGAAATTTTCCCCGTACTCGATGGCTTCAGCTTCCGGTCGATACGTTTCATACCGCCCGCTTCGAGTCCACATGGGCTTGGACTCG
>JANDJJ010000098.1 GCA_024330945.1 Nitrospira sp.
CCGGTCTCTGTCGCCGCTTCCCGGCACAGGCTCTCGACTTCTTGAGTCTCGTGATCGGCGGTCAGACCCAATGGCTACCCCGTGAGCTTGATGCCTGCCTGGGAGCGATCCGGGCTGCGGTGCCTCACCTCGAAGCCGACCAGCGTTTTGAGCGGTTGAGAACGCATTTGCATCGACATGGACGAGAATGACCTTTGTCCATGCGGATAAACGTCTTTTGCGTTCCACTCAGCGAACACCAAGGATCCAGCCTTCGATCAAGGCCTGTGCCCGTTCTTCCGCCGCCAAGGTCGGTGAGAAGGAGCCGGTCAAGGTACCGGCCTGGTCACCCTTCCTCATCCAAGCGGCGATGACGTAGGCATCCTGTTGATCCGGTGTGCGACCTTCCGGGGGAACATCCCGCCTCCACAGGGAGGGATAGACTTCGGCGATGACGGAACGGTCTGGAGGAAGGTGCCATCCGTCGAAGGGCCAGAAGTGGACCTGTGTTCCAAGGAGACGGCGCAACATCAAGAGCCACGGCAGACCAGCGTGGGTGGATTTGGCGACCGATCCTTCCACGTCGAACCGAAAGACCGATTTGGCCGCGCGAGCCCGTCGCTCGGTCAGTCTCAGCCAGCGGGGATGGCCCAGTCGAGCCTGTCCCGTGCCGACTCTACCGTATCGCACATCATCAATCGAGACGTGGTCTTCGTCGGTCGGCCAGTAATGGTGGAAGTCTTCAAGAAATGCCGGCCAATCGAGCGGCAACCGGTGTTGTTCAAAATATTGGAGAGGGAAAGAGAAGCCGTGATCGATGCCGACTAGAGTTCTGATTGGTTCGCTCAATCGTTCAAGCAGCCATTGAGCGGTGCCTTTGCGTGTCCAATAGCGGCGTCTGCTGGGTGGAGGGAGGATTTCCACCGGATCATGGTCACGGCCCGCGACGTAGATCCGCAGCCCTTTCAGACTGGTGGTGGGCGTTTTCGCGCCGGAATAGTCGATGCCGATGTAACGATCAAAAAGAGGCGCGCCGGTGTATTTCTTTGTGGTGCTGTCCATGCGGGCCCTGAAGCTGTCGCTGGACCGTCGGCAACAGGGGTGATGCTAGGATCCCCGTTCTTCTCGTTGATGCGGTCCCTGTTCCCTGCCGATCAGCAGATCGTACGGCGCGAAATCATCAGTCAATTCGATGCCGGCCGGCCAAGGTTCGGTCCTGCGGGTGCTGAGAAGCGCGATGGCTTCGATCGGCACTCGCCGTTGCATGGCCATGGTGGTGATCTGGTCCACGACCTCGTCGATAGAGCCGGTTTCGATCGGACGTCCTCCGAAAAAGATCAGATTTCTGGCCAGGGTCATGCCGGTCTTCCAAGGACCCTCGACCGCAAAGGTTTCGATCGTCGGAAAGCTCCGTTTCATGGTTTGGACGACCGAGGCCGCCCTGGCCGTATCCCCCTCTGTACCGGATGAAGCCAGATTGACGGCCAGCACCCCCTCCGGGGATAGGTGTGCCCGCACCAGCGCGAAAAATTCGACGGTCGTCAGATGAAACGGGATCATATCCCGTGCAAAGGCATCGATCCAAATGACATCGTAGGTCCGATCCGTGCCTCGTAAGAAGGCCCTGGCGTCTTTGACGGAGATTCGGTGATTGGGCGGAGGGTGGTAGTCGAAATAGACCTCCGCCATTCGGACAACGGTGGGGTCGACCTCCACGACGTCCACCTCCAGCGTCGGCCACTGGCGCGCGAGCCATTTGGCGATCGAGCCTCCGCCGTGGCCGAGGATCAACGCGCGTTTCGGTTCTGGGCAGAGGGCCAGGGCGGACACCATCAGTTGGCTGTAGGGGAGAAAGAGAGCCACAGGGTCCGCCTTCCACATGGTGGCGTGGAACGTACGGTCCAAGATCAAATACCGAAACAACTCGTCATCGCGAATCCGCACCTGCTGGTAGGGACTGTCTTCTTGGTAAATCGGTTGATTGAGTCGCTGGATTGGGAACCATGGCAGGATGCCGATGATGACGGAGCCGCCCATCGCCACCAGTCGTATGGATGCGCGAGCCGCAGTTCCTTTGAACAACCACCGGAGGCCGAGTAGGATCTGAATGATCCCCAGCCACGTGAGGAGCGACTGGGTGCCGATCCACGAGAGGAGAAAAAACGCCGTTCCCCAGGTGCCGGCCAAACTGCCGACTGTCGAAAGGGCGATCATGCGGCCCGTATGGAATCCCATGTGGGCCATGTCCGCGACGGCCAATCGGAGCATCGCCGGCAGCACGCCGCTCAGTCCGAACGCCGGTGGTGCCAGGAGCACGGTTGCGGCTAAACAAGGCCCCCACCGAGGATCTTGCACCAGTTTCTCGGTTTCGAAGAGCACCGGCTGGTTTCCCCAGGCGACGAGAAAGGTCCAACTGCCGGAACCAAGCAGGAGGGCGGCCAACACGCCGCCGCCCGTGTAACGGTCGGCCATCCAGCCCCCGAAGGCGTAGCCGCTGCTCATCGCCGCCAGGATCACACCGATCAAGGCTCCCCAGACGTAGAGCGAGTTCCCGAAGACTGGCGCCAGGAGACGGCTCCCGATGATCTCCAGCGCCATCACGACGGCTCCGGTCAGCAGGGCCGTAAACAGCAGGAAGCCGCGAGAAACATGCGAGGCGGGGTGAGTCATCGATGATGAGACGATCGAACGAAGGAGACGGTGGCAATGGCGGTGTTGGACGGGAACGATGGGAACATAGGAGGCGGTTGCGTCGTTGTGCGAAAGTGTGGGCGCTGGATTGTACTCATCGGCTTTCTTGGGAGTCAACAAAGAGCCGGGGCCGATCCGGCTGGAGACACGGCCATTCCTGTTGATTCATTGCCCAACATGAGGCCTGTTGCTATACTGCCCCCGTTTAGTAGGGGATAGCGGAAGTCGGTCGGGGCTCTGCAGGAGGAGATTCATGCACATCAGCATTATTGGCACAGGCTATGTCGGGCTTGTCACCGGAGCATGCTTCGCGGAATTCGGCGTCAACGTCACCTGTATGGATAATGATCCCGGGCGGATCGAGAAACTGGAGAAGGGAAAAGTCCCTTTCTATGAGCCGGGCATTACGGAATTGGTCGCCAAGGGGGTGCGGGAAGGCCGATTGAGTTTTACGACGGACATCGCCAGGGCCGTCGAGAAGGCGCTGGTGATCTTTATCGCCGTGGGGACGCCGCCGCGTGGCGACGGTTCGGCTGATTTGTCCTACGTCGAAGAGGTGGGCAGGGGCATCGCCCGCCACATGACGGACTACAAAGTCATCGTCACGAAATCGACCGTGCCCGTGGGAACGGGGGAGAAACTCCGTGAGGTGATCAAGACCACGCAGCCGGTTCCTCACCGATTCGACATTGTCTCGAATCCCGAGTTTCTGCGCGAAGGCTCGGCGATCGAGGATTTCATGCGGCCGAATCGCGTTGTGCTGGGAGCGGACAGCGAACAGGCTATTGCCATTATGAAGGATCTGTATCGGCCCTTGTATCTCATCGAAACGCCATTCGTCGTGACTGATATTCCCACTGCTGAGCTGATCAAGTATGCCTCGAATGCCTTCCTCGCGACCAAGATTTCGTTTATCAATGAGATTGCTAATCTGTGTGAGTTGGTCGGCGCGAATGTGCAACATGTCGCCAAAGGGATGGGGCTCGACAATCGGATCGGCTCGAAGTTTCTCCACGCGGGGCCCGGCTTCGGCGGATCGTGTTTCCCGAAGGACTTGGCCGCTCTCATCCAGACCGGCGAACGGTACGGCCATCCCATGCAGATCGCCATGGCCACCTCGCGCGTGAACGAGGCGCAGCGGAAGCGCATGGTCGTGAAAATTCGAGAGGCCCTCGGCGGACTGGAGGGGAAAACGTTGGGGATGCTGGGCCTTTCGTTCAAGCCCAACACCAACGACCTTCGGGAAGCGCCGGCCTTGGCGATCGGCAAGGAGCTGCTGGCGGAGGGAGCGGCCGTGCGGGCTTACGATCCCGAGGCGTTGGAAGAGGCCTGCCGAATCCTTTCCCAACTGCAGCCCTGCCGGGACGCCTACCATGCGGCCGAGGGGGCGGACGCCCTGATCATCATGACCGAGTGGAATCTGTTCCGCAGTCTGGACTTTGATCGCCTCAAAGCCGTGATGCGCCGCCCCCTCTTGCTTGACCTTCGCAACATCTATGACCCGGAAAAAGTGACGGCGGCGGGGTTCACGCACGTGTCGGTGGGACGTCGTGCACGGCAGACGGACCAGACGGCGTGACGGCCTACGTCAAGCGAGGCAGCTCGACCGTCGCGTCACCTTTCGGCGATTTGGGCTTATAGCCCATCCGGTCCAGGACTTTCAGAATCCTGGTCTTCAACCGATCGTCCGCGTCGGCGAGCGCAGTAGCCAGAGGTTCAACCGCCGGTTTGCCGATCTTGCGGAGAATTTCCGTCGCGGCCTGTCGAATCTCATCTTCTTCCGACACCAGCAGGGGAATGAGAGAGGGAACCGACGGTCCACCGATCTTAATCAATGAGTCATAAGCCCGTTGCCGGACGTCCCCCACCTCGTCCGTTAACGCCTCCACCAAGGGAGTGACGGCCCGCGGATCTTTCAGCTCGCCCAGCACTTCGGCGGCGTATTTACGGTTGAGCCAGTGCGGATCTTTCAGGTCCAGCAACATGGCGTCGGCCTTGGCTGCGTTGGGATCCTTGGGTCGAATCCTGAAACTCTTGGCGATGCGTTTTCCTCCTTCTTCCACCACGCGGATGGTGGCGCCGTCGCCCGCCTTGAGTTTCTTGAGATCTTCAAGCACTTCGTCCGCCACGTCCAGCACGACGGTCTTGCCGTCGTAGGCCAGCAATTCGACTTCCACCTGCTTGGCTTCGGGATTGACCGCCACCACCCGTTCGGTCACCAGGTTGAATCCGTCTTTTCTCTCTCCGCCCTTGGGCGTGATGTGAATCAGGGTTATGGGAGTTTCTTCCGGCATGGTCCGTCCTTACTGTGTGTAGGTTTCCGGTCTTTCAGCGGGAGGTTTCCAGCCGAGGCTCGCCAAGACGGCCTCGACCGTTTCCTGTACGAGAGCATTCTCATCTTCCAACAGCGGCAGCAACGGTTCGACCGCTTCCGTCGCATGGAGGCGGGCCAGGGATTCGGCGGCGTTGCGGCGAACCAGCCAGTCTTCGTCTTTCAGTGCTTCAATCAAGGGAGTGATCCCGCGCGGGTCGCCGATGCGTCCCAGGGCGTCCGCCGCGTGACGGCGGACCATCCAATTCGCACCGGCCAGACAGTCGATCAGCGCCTCCACCGCGCGGATGTCGCCGATTTTCTTGAGCACCCGCGCGACGTCTTCCCGCAGGGTTCCGTCGCCCAGCGCGTCGATCAGGCCGGGAACGGCCCTCGCGTCGCCGATCCGCTCCAACGCCCAAACAGCCGCCGTTCGCACCGCTCCGTCCTTGTCGCGCAAGGCGGCCACCAACGGTTCGACCGCGCGAGGGTCCTTGAGTCTGCCGAGAGCCGATGCCGCCTGTTCCCTGACCGCCCATTCGTCGTCCCGCAGAGCTTCCAGCATGGGCTCGACCGCCGCCGGTCCGATTCTGACGACGGCGCCGGCGGCCGCTTCCCGAATCACGGCGTCCTCATCGGCCATCAACCCGATCAAGTGCGGAATGGCCTCCGGGCCGGCCTGTCCGAGCCCGGCGATCGCATGGTCCCGCAGGACCTCGTTGTCGTCCCGCAAAGCTGAAAGAAGCTGGTCGATTCGATCCGATTTTGCGTGCTCACTCATCGTCTTCCCGCACCCCTTCCCCCTCCCGACTTTCCGGCTCCGCCAAGGCGGCCAGTTTATCAGCGATGAGCCCCGCATTGTAAGCGACTAATCCGTCACGATCTGCTCTCAATTGCTCGAACAGATCCTTGTGCGGGCGCAGGGCCTCCACGTCCTTGATCTTGGCCAAGGCCTCCATGGCGGATACCCGCAGTGGCCGGATGGGAATCGCCTCCAGGTACAGGCGAATCGGCCTCGCGTCTCCGATCAGTCCCAGCGATTTGATGGCCAGCTCTTTCACGCCGGTATCCTGGTCGCGTTCGAGCCGTCTCATGAGTGGATCCACGGCACGCACGTCCCCGATTTTCCCAAGCAAATCCGCCGCCGCCTCGCGCACCAGCCAATCCTCGTCCTCGAGATACTCAATGAGAATCTCGACGCCCGGTCGTCCGATGTGCAGGAGATCGATCACCGTGGCCATCCGAGCTTCTTCCCGCTCGACGGGTCCCTCGACTTCGCGAAGCGCGTTGAACGCTTGATCGATCCGATCGCGAACGGCGCCCAATTTTTTTAAGGTCTCGACGGCGAGGTCCCGAATCGCCGGCTGTCCCATCGCGTCGATCAGGGCGTCGATGGAACGGGGATCCAGCAGGTGATCCAGGATTGTCACCGCCGCAATTTGCCTGTTTGGGTCCCGGTGCTTCAGCATTGCACACAGCGGCGCCACGGCGGTGGGAATGGCACCGATCAAGCGTGTCAGGCGCCGTCTGGAAACTTCGTCGGCGGTGATGGGAAGCAGAGCCACCAGCTCGGCGGCCGTGTCCGTTCCAAGCACTCCGGCCATCTGCTCCAGCGCCGTGGCGCCAGCCTCACGAACAGCGTCGTCCTCGTCTTCCAGCAAACGGACCAGCGCGATGCCCGCGGCTGGATCCCTGAGTCTGGCCAACATGGCCGCCGCTTCCCGTTTCAATTGCGGGGAGCCGGATCGGAGCGCTTCGATCAGCGCCTGCACGGCGCGAGGCCCGCCGCGGACACAGGCCGCCGTCGCCCGCATCCGCCGCCACTCCTCCTCGTGGATGAGCTCCGAGACCAGGGTTTCGATCGTCACTTTCGCCATGGTCACAGGTGATTCCTCGATAATGACGGTTCGGCCGTTTCCTGCCCCCCTCGGGCAAGCCGGCCGGCCGACGCGAGAATTTTCTTCACCACTTGGCGCACGGAATCGTCTTGTGAGTCCCTCAGCACGGAAAGCAGCCGGGGAATCGCCTTAGCTCCAAATCTGGTCAGGGCTTCGGCGGCTTCCGTTCTCGTGGCGGCGGCGGTCAGTGCCTCCACCAAGGTCGGGATCGCGGCGTCGTCACCGATCATGCCCAACGCGCGCGCGGCCGCCGCTCGTTCCGGGATGGCCGGGTCCCATCGGTCGCCGCAACCCGTCAACGCTTGTGTCGCGGCCGGTTCCATCGTTCCTCTGGCCGCCTCGATCAACACCGGCACGGCCCGCCGATCCCCGATGCGTCCCAAGGCGTCGATCGCCGGGACGCGAAGTTTCGGTTCTTTTGTAACCACGACCGTCAACGGTTCGACGGCTCTTGGATCTCCGATAGCGCCCAAGGCCAGAACGGCGTCTTCACGAACGGCGAAGTCGGCATCGTTGAAGACCATTGCAATGAGCGACGGCACCGCCTCCGGCGATTTGACGGCTCCCAACGATTCCACCGCGTGCAGGCGGACAAGCCAATCCGGGTGAGTCAGCGCTTCCAGCAGGGAGGGAATTGCGGCGTCGCCGATCGCGGCCAAGGCCGCCGAAGCTTCCTCCCGCACCGCTTTCACACCGTCCTGGAGCAGCGGCACCAGCGATCGGGCCGAACCGGCGTCTTTGATGCGTCCGAGGGCTTTGGCCGCGTGCATACGGACGATCCAGTCGGGGCTGCGTAGGGCCGGTAGAAGCTGATCCAGCGCGCGAGTATCCGCGATCGAGGCCAGAATTTTTGACGCCGCTTCCTGGATCGAGAGGTCCGGATCGGCAAGGCAGGCGCTCAGGGCGGTCGTCGAGGAGGGGCCGATGGCCATGAGAGCTTCGATCGCGGCTTCCCGCACAGAACGGTCCGGATCTCGAAGGGCTGCGATAAGCGGCTCGACCGCCCTCGGGTCCTTGAACCGGCCCAAGCGGGTGGCTGCGTCTTCCCGGACGGCCCAATCTTGATCTTTGAGGGCGGCAATCTGTTGCGCGACAGCGTCATCCATTTCGGGCTGTTTCTGTCTGACCTCTTCGCAAGGCGTCGATGACCCTACCACAGGATTTTTTGCAGGGTCAACGCGGAGGGGGCTTGGCCGGAGAAGGGCCGGACTAGCAAAAGACGGGGGAGACATTCCATAATTTCACCGGGTCGTGAGCTTGAGGGCGGAGCAGAAGGAGGCCATCATGATGAATCAAAGCAGGAAGAGGCTGCGAAAGGGGTGGATGCGTGGTGCAGTGGCGCTGATCGGGCTGGTCGGGTTGTTGGGGGTGGCTGTCCCCTGTGGACAGGCATATGAAGTCTGGGTGACCGATCAATCGGACACGGGGAAGGACAGCGGAGGCTATCTGCATATCTATGATGGAGCGAAGCTGGCTGTCGATCCCTCGTCGGCCAAGCCGGTTCAGACTATTGATTTTGCCGGAGCCATCGGCACGTTTTGCGAAGAAGCGACAAAGAAGGCCGTTCGTCGCCCCCACATGGTGTTTTTCAATGCCAAG
>JANDJJ010000099.1 GCA_024330945.1 Nitrospira sp.
CGGCTGACCGCGCTAGGGTTCCGGCTGATTCCCGGTGAGCATCCGATTATCCCCATCATGCTTGGTGAGGCGACTCTGGCGACCGCGATGGCCCAAGCCTTGATGAATGAAAGGATCTATGTCGTTGGCTTCAGTTACCCGGTTGTTCCACAAGGCCAGGCCAGGATTCGTGTCCAGATGTCGACGGCCCATACGAGGGCGCAGCTCGACCAGGCCGTGGAGGCCTTTGCCAAGGTCGGGCGGTCGCTCGATGTGATCACCTGAAACGAGCAGGGCGAATTTGACTTTTTGACCGTCCGCCAGTATTCTCCGTTCCTTTCATAGACAAGGAGTGGGAGCCATGAAAGTCATCCTACAAGAGACATTGGAAGGGGTAGGTCACCTGGGTGATCTCATTAACGTCGCCGATGGATTTGCCAGGAACTATCTCTTGCCGCGGGGCAAGGCGGTCGAGGCGGACAGCCGGAGCATCAAGGCCTTTGAACATGCCAAGCGGGTGGCGGCGGAGAAGGCGAAGAAAGAGAAACTGGAGATCGAGACCTACGCCAAGAAGCTGTCGGCGGTGACGTTGACCTTCGAGGTCCAAGCCGGTAAGGAAGACAAACTGTTCGGCTCGGTGACGACGAAGGATATCGCCGAGCAATTGACCGCGCAGGGGTTTCCCGTGGATCGCCGGAAGATTCAGTTGGCGCACCCGATCAAGGAATTGGGGACGGTCACCGTGCCGATTAAAATGCCGAGGGACGTGATGGCGGTCGTGACCGTGCACGTGGTGAAGAAACAGGAACCGGAAGCGGCCGAGGCCTGACGAGGCATGAGAGGTATGAAAGGAGCGATATGATGGACGACGGCGCATCGCTGGACGCCTTGAAGGCCACCGACCCCGAGGTCTATGCCGCCATCCAAGCGGAAGAGGCCAGGCAGCGGGACAAATTGCTGTTGATCGCGTCGGAGAACTTCGCCAGCCCCGCGGTGTTGGCCGCGCAAGGATCGGTGTTGACCAACAAGTACGCGGAAGGGTATCCGGGCAAACGGTACTACGGTGGGTGCCAGTATGCCGATGCGGTCGAAGACCTGGCGATTCAACGGTGCAAGGAAATTTTCGGCGCCGAACATGTCAACGTGCAGCCACACTCCGGCTCGCAGGCCAACATGGCGGCCTATCTGTCGGTGCTGAAACCTGGCGACACGATCCTGGGCATGGACTTAGCGCAGGGAGGCCATCTCACGCACGGAAGCAAGGTCAATTTTTCCGGCATCCTCTTTCGCGTGTTTTCCTATGGGGTGGACCGCGAGACCGAACGGATCGATTATGATGCCGTCCAAAAGATCGCCGAGGAGTGTCGCCCCCGCATGATCGTCGTCGGGGCCAGTGCCTATTCCCGCGTCTTGGACTTTCCGCGTTTTCAACAGATCGCCAAGTCAGTGGGGGCCTATCTGCTGGTCGATATTGCCCATATTGCTGGGCTGATCGCCGCGGGGCTCCATCCTAATCCGGTTCCCTATGCGGATTTTGTCACCACGACCACCCATAAGACATTGCGGGGGCCGCGCGGCGGCGTCACGATGTGCAAGGCCGAATATGCCAAGGCAGTCGATAAGCTGGTGTTCCCCGGCTTGCAAGGCGGGCCGCTGATGCACGTGATCGCGGCCAAGGCCGTGGCCTTCAAGGAAGCATTGTCTCCGTCGTTCAAACGGTATCAACAGCAGGTCGTGGCCAATGCCAAGGCGTTGGCGCAGGGGCTGCTGGATCGCGGCTACAAGATTGTTTCGGGGGGAACCGATACGCACCTGATGTTGGTCAATTTGACCAATAAGGGGATTACAGGCAAAGAAGCCGATGCCGCGCTCGATGCCGCAGGAATTATCTTAAACAAGAACGCCGTCCCCTATGACGAAAAGCCTCCGGCCATTGCCAGCGGGATTCGATTGGGGGCTCCGATCGTCTCCACGCGGGGGATGAAAGAACCGGAGATGCGGCAAATCGTGGAATTGATCGATCGCGTGCTGCAACACCGGCAGGACCCGTCGGTATTGGAGGAAGTTCGTCTGGAGGCCAAGGCCTTGTGTCATCGGTTTCCGATCTTTCATTCCTACTGACAACCTTGTCAAAGAGGCATGGTCGCCGTCCGTGAAATGCCCGTTCTGCGATGAGCTCGAAGACAAGGTCGTGGACTCCCGCATGGCGAAGGAAGGCGAAGTCATCCGCCGTCGCCGCGAATGTACGTCCTGCCGTCGCCGATACACCACCTATGAGCGGGTCGAGGAGATTCTTCCGGTCGTGGTCAAGAAAGACGGCCGCCGGGAATCGTTCGACCGTGGGAAGATTCTCTCCGGCATGAAAAAGGCGTGCGAGAAGCGGCCGATCAGCACCTCGACGATCGAAGCGGCCGCCGACCGGATCGAAAAACGCATCCAAGAAATGGGCGAGAGCGAGATCCAAAGCCGAGTGATCGGCGAAGAGGTCATGAAGGAGTTGCACCAACTGGATCAAGTGGCCTACGTCCGGTTTGCGTCCGTCTATCGGGAGTTCAAAGACATCGATCAGTTCATGGACGAGCTGAAAATGCTGGCGCAACAGCGTCGTGATCGTTGAGTCTCTGAATTCGAACGCCGCGGGCGTCCGCTCCGTTGTCCGATCCATATTCAGGACCAGGTCGACTCAAAGTACAGTCGTGGAATGAGCGATGTCAGCGGAAAGTCGATCCATGACGCCGGCACCGTCCCGGCACATTCGACGAAAAACGGCAAGCCCCGGGGTGACCAACGTCGCCATCATCGGCGCGGGGCGCGGCGGAACCGCGCTCATGGAGATTTTTGCGAACGATCCCCTCGTACAAATCGTGGGGGTGGCGGAGGTCGATCCACGGGCGCCCGGATTGAGTCTGGCCCAACAGTTGGGCATTCCCGTCACTCGTGATTATCGGCAGCTCTTAGACATGGAGCGGGTCGATTTGATCATCGACGTGTCGGGAAGTCCGGAAGTCTGGCAGGCGCTTCAGGATTTCCACCGGATGGGCGTGACGGTCATCGGAGGCGCCAGCGCCAAGTTCATGTGGGAATTGATCGAAGCCCGCATCCGCGCGACGGCCGAAATCGAAAAAACGCTCACCAAATATCAGTCTCTGTATCGGCTGTACGTCAAGGAATCGAGCGCGGCGGTGACGGAAGAGCGCACCCGCATCGCCTGTGAAATCCACGACGGGTTGGTGCAGAGCCTGGCGGGGGTGAATTTCAAGCTCGATCTCTGCCAACAGCTTATGCGGAAAAACCCCAAGGCTGGCCTTGCAACCATTAAAGAAACCAAGGCGCAGCTCAAGTTGGCCATTCAGGAGGCCAGGCAGGTGATCTTCAATCTGCGGCCGCTCCATTACGACAAGATGGAGCTGATTCCGGCCCTGACGAACTACTTCAAGTCCTACGAGACCAATACGCACATTACCACGCACTTCACCGTGACGGGCGACGAGCGAATTCTTTTCCCCCGGACCAAGATTTTTCTCTTTCGAATCATTCAAGAAGCCTTGAGCAACGTCGAAAAGCACGCGAAGGCCAAACGGGTCTCCATCCGGCTCGAAATCGACGTCGAGATGTTGCGGATTACCATCATCGACAACGGCGTCGGGTTCGATATGGAGGCCGTGTTGCGCGATCCGGAAAAATGGGACCATTTCGGAATCAAAGGCATTTTGGAGCGGGCGCGACTCGTGGGCGGAGAAGGACGGATCGAATCAAAGAAGGGGCATGGGACGAAGATCGTCGTGGAGGTGCCTTTAGGGAACCGCGCGAAGAGGAAGGACGGAATCCATGGAGAAAATTAAGGTCTTGATCGTCGATGATCATCGAGTCGTGCGGGAAGGGTTGGTCGCGATTCTCAAGACCAAAGAAGACATTCAGGTGGTCGGCGAGGCGCAGGACGGCATCGAGGCGGTCGAGAAGGCCCGCGCGTTGGTTCCGGACGTGATCCTCATGGACGTGAGCATGCCGAGGATGGGCGGCGTCGAGGCGACCAGGCAAATCAAACGCGAGTTCCCGCACATCGGCATCGTCGCCTTAACGATGTACGAAGAGCAGCAATACATCTTCGATCTCGTGCGGGCCGGGGCCACCGGCTATCTGTTGAAAGATTCCGAATCGTCCCAGATTGTGGCCGCCATCCGGGCTTTGTACCGGGGCGAGTCGCTCATCCAGCCGTCGGTGGCCAGCAAAATTTTGGCCGAGTTTTCCCTCATGGCCCAGAAGAAGGGCAAGAAGCCGGCCTGGGCCGAACATGACTTGACCGAACGGGAAGTGACGGTCTTGCGGCTGGTCGCTGACGGCAAGACCAACAAGGAAATCGCCAACCATCTCGACTTAAGCGAAAAGACCGTCAAAAATCACGTCCGCAACATCTTCCACAAGCTGCAAGTGTACGACCGCACCCAAGCCGCCATCCTCGCCATCCGCAAAGGCTTGATCGAACTGGACCCGAAGCCATAAGCCGCCGAGGCGGATGAGGGCAGGGCCGCGGAGGTGGAGTCTCACGAAGACGCTTCACTGGCCTGCCAGAGGAAACACCGAGATGACAATCGAAAGGGCGATCAGCATGATGATGATCCACTCCAACAGTTCCATTCGTCTGACGGCGGCGCGGTCGGCCATTTTCCCGTAGATGCTGTTCAGCGTGTCGAGCTTCCGCAAGATGCTGGCATCCCACTCCTCCAAGTGGAACCGTTGCGAAGCCAGGCGATAGACCCGGGCCAGATATTGGTCGCCGAACAACTTCAATGTATTGGTGACCCGCTCGAACAGGAGCGCGCCATCGACCTGCAACTGAGCGATGTAGGTCGTGTCTTTTTCCGAGGAGCCGGGAAAAGGCAAGAAAGGCGGCTTGCGGGACAGTGTGTCATAGGCGTGATCCAACGCCTGGTCAAGCTGATTATCAAGGATCCGCATCTCCAGCAATTCGACATTGGCGAATTCCAACACCGCGCGCACATCGTCCATGTCTTTGCCGAAGAGGACAGCGGCGTGCCAATCGATGAGCGCGGCGTCTTCCCGGCCGAAAGCAATGTGGCACGCCATCGCGTCCCGCGTTTCTTGCGGGGAGAGCGGGGTCCGTTCACCGCGGAGCACGTGGGCCAATTCGGTTTCGAGATCTATCCACGGAGGAGCGTCTCCCGTCCATGCGTAGGACTCGATTGAGAAAACGATGTAGTCTTCGACTTCCGGTGCGAGCGAGGGCCGCTCGATCGCCGGTCTGATGGCCTGAACGAGTTGCTCCAAGCGCGCTCGGGATTCCGTCAGCAACAGTTCGTTTTCATACAGCGACTCGCTCAGATCAAGTAGCTGCTCGAAAGGGCCGTTGAGCGGGAAACGATACGTAATGGTGACGGCGCCGAAATCGTAGACCATGAGCTCGACGAGCGGACTCGATCGCGACGAGCCGACCGTCAACTCTCCGCCTTCCTGCATCAAGCGCAAGGGGGCTGGATGATACTCGAAATACTGAGGCGCCCTGGCCTTATGCCGGATCCGACCTCGTTCGGTGCCGGCGGCAATGCGCCGCTCCGCTTCATCGATGTTGACGGACAGACCGATATCGTAAGCGAACAGCGCATAGCCCATGCCGCTGGTGACGGTGAGTATCGGTTGCGCTTTGGACGCCATCTGGCTCTCTCGCGCGCACGAGAAGGAGACGGGGCGTCATCATCATAGCATCATTGGCGTGACGAGTCTTAATCCGGCGTGTTGACTGTCCCTGGATCGGATGCCACTTCCAGAATGAACACGCTCAAACCCGACAGCGACGTTCCTACGGCTCCGGCTGGCCCGCTCGGGACGGTGATTGCCAAGATGAAGCCGTTGCTCGAGGCTATGGTTTCGTCGGGGCTAAGGGAGGGCTCCGGGGAAGACCGGATCGAGAGATGCGTATTCGTGACGATGCCCCAGTGATGTCCTTTGTCCTCATCGAGCGATCCTCCACCTTCATGGTCGCACCCTCCCGTGTGGTCCACAGTAGGGTGGGCGCCTGGCTCGCCAGGCGCCCACGTCCCTCGCCACCGCAAGTGTTTTGCTCCTTCCCTGGTCACGCGATGCAACTGCCGAGGGTGATGTTCGTCAACGCTGTCGGTGGGGACGCCCGTTCGCTCATCCTGTCTTAATAAAACGGTGACACAGTATTGATGATTCCCAGATTGTCCCGTGATCTGTCCTTGCAAAAGTGCACCACGCGCGGACGACGGGGTTCGGAAGCAGAGCATGGATTCCGTCGGACGCCCGTTTGCCGCCAAGAGTCGGCGAACGGCGATGCAGCGCGAGTCATTCATTGTCTTCATTCACCAAGGGAGGTGTGGCATGTCACAAATCGACGACGATAGGAACGAGTGCAACGAGTCGGGCAACGAACGTTTTCACGATGTCCTGGAGGAGCGGTGGTCTCGGCGCAGTCTGCTGACCGGCGGGCTTGCGGCGGCAGCGGCACTCTCTCTCGGCGGGGTGGAGGCGCTGTTACGGGCGGTTCCGGCCATAGCGGGAGACGATCGTGACAACGATGATGACGATCAAGAGGGGAGAAAAAGGAAGCCATTGCTCGGGTTCGAGAGTGTTCCCGTGTCCACCGCCGACCAGGTCATCGTTCCCAAAGGCTATAAGGCGGAGGTGTTGATCGCTTGGGGCGATCCCATCTCGAACGGACCGGCCTTCCGGCAAGACGCGAGCAATACTGCCGATGAGCAGGCGCAGCAAAGTGGGATGCATCATGACGGCCTGGTCTATTTCCCGATCGCTGGTTCTCAGCGAGGGCTGCTTGTCCAAAATCACGAGTACACCGACGACGGCCTGCTGTTTCCCGACGGCGTGGCGAATTGGAATGCAGAGAAGACGCGCAAGTCGCTCAATGCCCATGGGGTGTCGATTATCGAAGTCGCGCGTCGTCCCGGCTTCTTCCGAGGGAAAAACAAAAGTCACGAATGGACCGTCGTGCGGCCTTCTCGTTATGCCAGACGCATCACGGGGTTGACGCCGATCGAAATCGGAGGTCCGGCTGCGGGTGATCCTCGGCTTGTGACGAGCGAAGACCCGACCGGGCGCCGTGTGCTGGGGACGTTAAACAACTGCGCCATGGGGTTCACGCCCTGGGGGACTTATCTGGCCTGCGAAGAGAATTTCAACGGCTACTTCCGAAAAAATGGCCCGCAGACTCAGATGGAACGTCGGTACGGCATCACCGTGGCGGGGTTCGGCTACCTGTGGCACACGACCGACCGCCGGTTCCGTGTCGATGACGAGCCCAACGAACCCAATCGGTTCGGCTGGGTGGTGGAGATCGATCCGTTCAAGCCCAACTCGACGCCGGTCAAGCGAACGGCCCTGGGGCGGTTCAAACACGAAGGCGCCAAGGTGCAGGTGGCCAAGAACGGACGAGTCGTGGTCTATTCCGGAGACGATGAGCGCAACGAATACATCTACAAGTACGTCTCTAATCAGCCGTGGCGCGTGGCCAGAGCACACGGCATGAACCCCTTGGATGACGGCATTCTCTATGTCGCGAAATTCCACGCGGATGGCACGGGCGAGTGGTTGCCGCTCACGCCGGACAATCCTCGGCTGGCCGGCTGGTCGTTAAATGACATTCTCATCAATACCCGGAGCGCGGCGGACGCCGCCGGGGCGACGATGATGGACCGGCCGGAGTGGATCGATACGTTCCCCAAGGCTTTGGCCGGTATGGTGGCGCTGACCAACAACAGCCGTCGAGGGACTAACCCGCCCTCGATCAACAATCCAGACGGCAGCACGGCTGCCGGCTCGGCCCGTCCCCCCGTGGACGCAGCGAATCCGCGCGCGAACAATGTCTTTGGGCACTTGCTGCGGTGGCACTATCGCCATGATTGGACGGATCTGGTGTTCGGATGGGACGTTTTCCAGCTCTGCGGCGATCCGGCCAATCCGACTCACGGCTCGACCATCATCGGAGACAAGTACGGCTCGCCGGACGGCCTCTATGTGGACCCGAAGGGACTGCTCTGGGTGCAGACCGACGTCTCGACCAGCGTGATCAACAGCGGGAACTACACCGGGTTCGGTCACAATTGTATGGTGGCGATCGATCCGGAAACGAGAGAAACTCGCCGGTTCTTGGTCGGGCCGTCCCAGTGTGAAGTGACGGGCGTGATGGTGACGCCGGACATGCGGACGATGTTTGTGGGTATCCAACATCCCGGGGAGCGGCCTGATGATTTGCCTGCTGACCCGGTGAATCCGAAACAGTTCAGCTCCTGGCCGGACGGCCCTGCCGGCGGACGGCCTCGGTCGGCTTGCATCGTCATCACGAAGGATGACGGCGGGAGGATCGGGAGTTAAGTCAGGCCTGCCCTCGAATCTTCTCCGTGACATCCTTTCCTGAAACGGCGCGCCAGCCGAGCTGGCGCGCCCCCTCTTGAAACATCTGCGGCTCTCTTGTACGGCGTGCAAGTCGCTCA
>JANDJJ010000009.1 GCA_024330945.1 Nitrospira sp.
GACCTCCTGCCCGGCCTTGCCCGGCGTCACACCGGCGACGATTTTCGTTCCGTACGCCTTGCATTGTGTCGCGTGGAACGAGCCTTCCTTGCCCGTAATTCCCTGCACAACCACCCGCGTGTTCTTGTCGACCAGTATGCTCACGACGCTCTCCTTTACGCTGCTTTGCCCGTCAGTTGCACGATCTTCTGCGCCGCCTCCCAAAGATCATTGGCGACGTCCAATTTCAAGCCGGACTCGGCCAACAACTTACGCCCTTCTTCCGCGTTCGTGCCTTGCAGCCGGACTACCAGCGGCACGGTCATCTGCACTTCCTTCGCCGCTTCGATAACACCGTGGGCGATCCGTTCGCACCGGACGATCCCGCCGAAAATATTGATGAAGATGCCCTTCACGTTCGGATCTTTGAGCAGAATCCGAAAACCGGCCGCCACGGTTTCTTTCGTCGCCCCTCCCCCCACATCCAAAAAGTTGGCCGGCTCGCTTCCCGCCAGTTTGATGACGTCCATCGTGGCCATGGCCAGCCCCGCGCCATTGACCATACAGCCGATGTTGCCGTCGAGCTTGACATAATTCAGATTATTCGCGGTCGCTTCAATCTCAAGCGGCTCCTCCTCGTGCAAATCACGCATCTGCTGGACATCGGGATGTTTAAAAAGCCCGTTGTCGTCGAACGACACCTTGCCGTCCAACGCGATCAGTGTTTTCTCCTTGGTGATGATGAGGGGATTGATCTCGACCAACGCCGCGTTTTTTTCCATGAACAGGCGATAGAGATTCTCCATCAACTTCACGAACTGATTGAGCACCGCCGGTTCGATGTGATGAAGCCCGAGAGCAAACGCCACATTGCGTCCATTATGTGCCTGGAACCCGACCGCGGGATCAATGGCTTCCTTGATGATCTTCTCAGGTGTGTGGGCCGCGACTTCCTCGATCTCCATTCCACCTTCGGTGCTGGCGATGAACGTGGGAAATCCGCTGTCTCGATCAACCAAGATCGAGAGGTAGAGTTCCTTGGCGATGTTCGCCCCTTCTTCGATCAACAGACGACGGACCAGCCGTCCCTTCGGTCCCGTCTGATGTGTGATGAGGGTCTTGCCGAGCAATTCTTGGGCGAGACCGGAAACGGCGCCCTTGTCCTTCGTCAGCTTGACTCCTCCGGCTTTTCCACGTCCGCCGGCATGGATCTGCGCCTTGACGACGAAGACGGGCGTGTCGAGCTCATTCGCCCATGCGGCCGCCGCTTCCGCAGAGGTAATTTCTTTTCCCCGCGGCACCGGCACCCCGAACTGAGCGAACAACGACTTGGCTTGGAACTCATGCACATTCATTCTTTACCTCACAACTCCTACGGACGGCGGAGAAAGCGTTTCTTAGCGCGCAGCCTATCCTCACCAGCCCTCTGGAACACCCGAAACGCGCCCTCACCCCCTACGAGCACCGCTCGATTCCTGATATTTTCTGATTGATCTCGCGCGCGGCGGGCAAGCCCAAGAAATGCCTCCGTCGCCGTCCCCTCACCCAACTTTTCTGGTGTATGCCGGCAGGATCATCGGAGAGACGACACCGCTGAGATCCCCGTGTTTCTTGGCTTCCGCCCGGAATCGCTCCAAATGTTTGAGCGTCAATTTTCCTTGTTTCATGGAACCAGCTCTGGCGGCGGCGGTCAGTCCGGCCCGCTTCCCGAACACCATCAAATCAAGAAGCGAATTGCCCATCAATCGATTGCGTCCGTGCAGTCCGCCGGAGGCCTCTCCCGCAACAAAGAGATTGTTCACTTCAGTTTCGGAATTGGTGTCGATCTTCACACCCCCATTTTGATAGTGCAGGGTAGGATAAATGAGCACCGGTTCTTTGCTGATGTCGATTCCGAACCGTTCAAATTGCCGCACCATGGCGGGAAAATGTTTTTCGACGGTTCCAGGCCCGTGCTCCATGTCGAGCAACGGCGTATCCAGCCATACACCGACGCGACCGGACATCGTTCGAATACCCCGCCCTTCTTCACACTCCCGGATGATGGACGACGACACGACGTCCCGTGTATCCAACTCGTTGACGAACCGTTCGCCCTTCGCGTTCACTAGATGGCCGCCTTCCGACCGGATGCCCTCCGTCACCAGCGCTCCGACCAACTGTTCCGGATACACCGCCCCCGACGGGTGGTATTGAAAAGTGTCGATATGGGAGAGTTTGGCGCCGATACGGTAGCACAGACAGAGACCGTCTCCCGTCGCACCGTAGTGATTGCTGGTCGGAAAGCCTTGAATATGCAGTCGTCCGATTCCACCGGTGGCCACGATCACCGACTTGGCGGCGACCACGACGTATTGCTGATTGTCCAAATCCTTCAGAACGGCACCGGTACAGGTTCCATCGCCGTCGCCGAGCAACTCGACGGCGGCGCAGAACTCCAGCAATTGAATCTTTCGGTTGATGACCTCGTCCTTCAGCACCCGCATGATTTCCAGGCCGGTGTAGTCCGAGCAAGTCAACAGGCGGGGCTTCGAGCTTCCGCCGCCCTTCTTCACATGTAGATTGCCGTCCGCTTGTCGATCGAAGAGCACGCCGAGGTCGATCAACCACTTTGCAATCGAAGGCCCTTCCTCCACCATCACCTTGAGCAGATGATGGTCGTTCTCCATGTGGCCGCCCTTGAGCGTATCCAGAAAATGGGTGACCGGGGAGTCTTCAGGCGCGACAGACACCTGCATGCCGCCCTGCGCCATCACGCTGTTGGAGTCTCCCAGCCTGAGCTTCGTGGCCAAGATCACCTTGGCCCCAGCTTCCTGCGCGTGCAATGCCGCCGCGCAACCGGCTCCCCCGCCGCCGATCACCAACACGTCCGCCTGATGATGGGGGATGAGGTCGATGCGATGGTCTATCGGACTGTCCCCTTCAAGCAACGTCGCCAGTTCGACGACCGTTTTTTCTCCTTCATTCGGACCAAAGCGAAGGGGACGATAGGCGCTGGCCCGATAATCGGGATGGTACTTATGGATCAGTTGATCGCGATCGCCCGGAGACAATCGGGGGAACGTCTGTTTGCGCCTGGCATCGCGGGTTTGGTGGACGATTTGTTGCAGCGCGTGAATATTCATGTTTCGTGCTCGCCGGCGGTCATTCGTCGTTCATCGTTCATGACGCCGACACAAACGACCTCGGCGACCACCCGCTTCTCATTTGACCTTGGCACAGAGCTCCGTCAATTCTTGCCCGTTCATCGAAAGAATCCTGTTCCACTCGTCGTCAAACCGGCCCTCTTTGATTTCCTTGATGCGCGTCTCCAATCCCGCAGGCTTCTCGGTGAAATGCGCGCCTTGCGCGCGGCTCACGTACAAAGCAACGAGGTTCGGGGCGATATCGGCGATGCAGACCGGCGTGCACATTCCGCACATCACGCAATCCATGAACATGTCCGAGACGCTCTGAAAATCGCCGAACACGGCTTTCCACACTCCTTCACGTACATCAATCTTCTGCGGGCAGGCTTCGGTGCAGGCGTTGCAGTTGCGGCAGAGCGGAGCTTCCGGATAGAGGTTGAACAGATCTTGCTTCGGATCTTGGAGCGTTCGAATATCGTAGATGGCTTTGCGCGCAGGAAACGGCGGCATCATCGTAAACGACATGCCGTCCTGAACCGCCGTCTGGCAAGCCAAGCAGGTCTTGACCTTCGGATCATCCTTGGTTCGGTAGTACGTGGCGCAGGCGCCGCAAAATCCTCCCAAGCAGCCCACCCCGCGGACCACCTCCTGGCCGGCGTACCACATGGCCTTGATGACCGTAATGCCTTCCGGCACGGTGTATTGTTTGCCGGAAATCTCGATCGTGACCATCCGAGGCTTGAGCACTTCGGGTTGGTCGATCAGGTTGTCGTCATTCTGCGTCATAATTCGCGTGCGTCGGACGGAAAGAAAGGGCGTGAGGGGACCGTCCCCTCACGTCCTTGACCCGTCAAGGTCGTCAAGCAAATGAATCGATAATGCTGTTCAAGGTCGCGCTCGGGCGCATCGCTTTTGACGTTTTGATGTCGTCCGGGTGATAGTACCCTCCGATGTCCTGAGGCTTTCCCTGCGCGGCCAGCAATTCGTCGTTGATCTTCTTTTCGTTGTCGCTCAGCGCCTTGGCGATCTTCGCGAATTTCTCCGCGATGACCTTGTCCTCGGTCTGGGAGGCCAACGCCTGCGCCCAATAGAGCGCGAGATAGAAATGACTGCCGCGGTTGTCGATCTCGCCGACCTTCCGAGCCGGCGATTTGTTGCTCTCCAAAAACCTCGCGTTGGCTTGATCCAGCGTGTCCGCCAGAATTTTCGCCACGCGATTATCTCCCACCTTCGCCAAATGCTCCAACGACGCGGCCAGCGCCAAAAACTCACCGAGTGAATCCCAGCGGAGATACCCTTCCTCCAGAAACTGTTGCACATGTTTCGGCGCCGATCCTCCCGCTCCCGTTTCGAATAGCCCTCCGCCATTAAGCAGCGGAACGATCGACAGCATTTTGGCACTGGTGCCGATTTCGAGGATGGGAAACAGATCGGTGAGATAATCTCGGAGCACATTGCCCGTGCACGAGATCGTATCCAGCCCATCTTTCATGCGCTCGATCGAGTAGCGGCACGCCTCCGCCGGAGCCATGACCTTGATCTCAAGTCCGGTGGTGTCATGCTGCGGTAGATAGGTGTCGAGCTTTTTGATCAGCTCCGCGTCATGCGGCCGAGTCTTATCCAGCCAGAACACCGCCGGAACTCCGGTCGCTCTCGCCCGTGTCACGGCGAGCTTCACCCAATCCCGAATCGCGGCATCTTTCGTTTGGCAAGCACGCCAAATATCCCCTTCTTCAACCTGATGTTCCAAGAGGGTCTGCCCGGATGCGGTCTCCACAATGCGAATGACTCCTTTGCCCGGAGCCTTGAACGTCTTATCGTGCGAACCATATTCTTCCGCCGCTTGCGCCATGAGCCCCACGTTCGGAATCGATCCCATGGTGCGGGGATCGAAGGCGCCCTTTACCTTGCAAAACTCGATGACCTCTCGGTAGACCGGCGCGTAACTGCTGTCCGGGATCACACACTTGACATCCGCCAATTTTCCATCGGGCCCCCACATCTTTCCACCGTCTCTGATGACGGGAGGCATGGACGCATCGATGATGATGTCGCTCGGGACGTGCAGATTGGTGATACCTTTATCGGAATTCACCATCGCCATCGGCGGACGTTTTTTGTACACCTCTTGAATGTCGGCTTCGATCGCCTTGCGCTGCTCCTCCGGCAGAGTCTTGATCTTCGCGTAGAGGTCGCCGATGCCGTTGTCCGGATCGACTTCCAGTTTCTTCAAGGTTTCGCCGTGTTTTTCAAAGACGTCCTTGTAATAGACCCTTACGGCATGGCCGAAGATTTTGGGGTCCGACACCTTCATCATGGTGGCTTTCATGTGAAGGGAGAAGAGGACGCCCCGCCTCTTGGCGTCTTCGATCTGTTCTTCCAGGAACGATCGCAACGCCTTGGCGCTCATAAACGTCGCGTCGAGCACTTCGCCGGCCTGCAACGCAATTTTCTCCTTCAGGACCGAGACCTTCCCGTCAGGTCCGACGAACTCGATTCTCGCCGTCGTGGCGGCGGGAACGGTGACCGATTTCTCGTTGGAGCGAAAGTCGCCGCTCTTCATGTGAGAGACGTGCGTTTTGGAGTCTGGACTCCAGGGAGCCATTTTATGTGGATGTTTTCTCGCATAGGCTTTAACCGAAAGCGGCGCACGGCGATCGGAGTTGCCTTCGCGCAACACCGGATTGACCGCACTCCCCTTGATCTTGTCGTATCTCGCCTTGATTTCCTTCTCTTTGTCGTCTTTTGGATTCTCCGGGTAGTCCGGCAGCTTGTACCCCTGCGCCTGCAACTCCTTGATGGTGGCCACCAACTGCGGCACCGAAGCGCTGATATTCGGGAGCTTGATAATGTTGGCTTCCGGCGTCTTGGCCATTTCTCCGAGTTCGGCCAATGCGTCAGGCTGTCTTTGCTCCGGCGTCAAATATTCGGGAAACGCGGCGATGACGCGCCCCGCAAGGGAAATATCGCGCAGCTCCACGGTCACGCCGGCCGCCTTGGTGAAGGCGTTGATGATCGGCAGGAACGAATAGGTCGCCAACATCGGCGCTTCGTCCGTTTTGGTATAGATGATTTTATCCGCTTTAGCCATGACGTCTTCCTCTCTTGGATTACGGGGTTGTCGATTAGTTCAACGCATTGAGCGCCGAACCGGCCTTGAACCACTCGATCTGTTGCCCGGTCATACTGTGGTTCGCCTGGATGGTGACCGTTTGCCCATCCGCCTTGTGTATGGTCACCGTCACCGGCTTGCCGGGTGCCAACTCCCGTAGCCCCGTCACGCTGATGCGGTCCTGTTGCTCGATCTTCTCGTAATCCTTCGGATCGGCGAAGGTCAACGCCAAGATCCCCTGCTTCTTCAAATTGGTCTCGTGAATACGGGCGAAACTTTTCGCGATGACGACCCGCACGTTCAGAAACCGCGGCGACATGGCGGCATGCTCGCGACTGCTGCCCTCACCGTAGTTCTCGTCGCCCACAACCACCGAGCCGATGCCCTTGGCCTTGTAATCCCTGGCGATCTGCGCAATGGTGAGATTGGATTCACCCGTCAGTACGTTGGTTCCTTTCCCCGGTTCCGAGGAAAAGGCGTTGTTGGCCCCCAGAAACATGTTGTCGCTGATTTTATCCAGATGGCCCCGGAACTTGAGCCAGGGACCGGCCGGTGAAATGTGATCGGTCGTAGTCTTTCCCTTGGTCTTGATCAGGAGCGGGAGTTTCTCAAAATCCTTTCCATCCCATTTGGGAAACGGCTGCAAAAGCTGAAGCCGCTCACTGGTCGGAGGAATATCCACGGTCAGCGCATCACCATTCTCGGCCGGCGGGACATACCCTTCCTCGCCCTTCGCGAACCCCTTCGCCGGCAGCTCCTCTCCCACCGGAGGTTCAAGCATGACCTCCGTACCGTCCGCCCCCTTGATCGGTTGGCCGAGCGGATTGAATCGAAGATCCCCAGTGATGGCAAAGGCCGTCACGATTTCAGGACTCGCCAGAAACGAGAGCGTTTCGTTGATGCCGTCGTTACGACCGGGGAAATTCCTGTTGAAGGAACTGACGATCGAGTCCGCCCTTCCCTTGACACCGTCCGCGCGCTTCCATTGGCCGATACAGGGGCCGCAGGAATTCGAAAGGACGGTCCCCCCGAGCTGCTCAAACGTGTCAAGGAAGCCGTCCCGCTTCATCGTATGGTAAATGCGTTCGGACCCCGGCGAGATCAAGAACGAGGTCTTCGCCTTCACCCCCGCTTTCAACGCCTGCCGCGCCACGTGAGCCGAACGGCTGATGTCCTCATAGGAGGAGTTCGTGCAACTACCGATCAACGCCGCTTTCAATTCCACCGGGTACTTCTTCTCTTCGGCCTCGGCGGCGAGCTTCGAGATGGGACGGGCCAAATCGGGCGTGTGGGGACCGACGACGTGCGGTTCCAGCTTCGACAAGTCGATCTCGACGATTTGGTCATAGTATTTTTCTGGAGACTCATACACTTCCGGATCCGCCACCAGATGCTCCCTGTTCGCCGTTGCGAGGGCCGCCAAGTCCGCCCGGTCCGTCACCTTCATGTAGTCGACCATTTTCTGATCGAAGGGAAAGACGGACGTGGTCGCGCCCAACTCCGCGCCCATGTTGCAGATCGTTCCCTTGCCGGTCGCGCTGATCGTTTCGGCCCCTGGGCCGAAATACTCGACGATCTTGTTGGTGCCGCCCTTGACCGTCAGGAGACCGCAGAGGTACAGAATGACGTCCTTCGGCGACGCCCACCCGCTCAACCGCCCGGTCAACCGCACCCCGATCAACTTAGGATGGAGCACCTCCCACGGCAGACCGGCCATGACTTCGCCCGCGTCCGCCCCTCCGACTCCGATCGCCAACATGCCCAACCCGCCGCCGTTCGGTGTGTGCGAATCGGTGCCGATGATGAGGCCGCCGGGAAACGCATAATTTTCCAGCACGACTTGGTGAATGATACCGGCGCCCGGCTTCCAAAACCCGATGCCGTACTTCTTCGCCGCCGACGCGAGAAAATTGTAGACCTCCCTGTTTTCATCCATCGCGCGGAGCAGATCTTTCTCGGACCCCATCTCGGCGCGGATCAAATGGTCGCAGTGAATCGTGCTGGGCACCGCCGCTTTTTTCTTGCCCGCCTGCATGAACTGGAGCATCGCCATCTGCGCCGTCGCATCCTGCATCGCCACGCGATCCGGGCGCAACGCCAGCATCGCCTTGCCGCGTTCCCACTGCTGGGTTTCGAAGTCGTCCGCGTGAGACACGAGAATTTTCTCAGCCAACGTCAGGCTTCGGCCGAATTTCTTCCTGGCCTTGGTCAACACATCGGGCATCTTGGCGTAGAGCTTCTTCGCAAGCTCAAGTGACATCGGTTCTCCTCACAAACGGGCTCGGGACATGGTGACGGGAACAGGAGAGGGACTCCCTCTTGTCGCGCACCTCCACTTCAAGCCTCTGGTAAAGCGGTGCATCCCGCCACGATCCAAAAGCGGCGGGAGCCTCCACGGTTATTTCAACGGCGGCACTTCCCGCCGCTTCGGCGCGGCATAATTCACCAGGTAATCGAACAACCTAATCAAACGGCTGTCTTGACGTTTTTGATCGACCCAGTGACCGATCAAACCGATCGTGCGAGACAGGATGAAGAACCCGTTCAAACTGTCGACCGGGAACCCCAAATCAACCAACACCGCCGCCATCGTTCCGTCGACGTTCAGAATCAGATTGTCTTTCTTCGCCGCCGTCACCTGTTCAACCTGCAGCGCAAAATCGAGGCATGGCGTCTTGATGTTCAAGCTCTTCACGTAGGCGACCAGTTCCTTCACGCGCTTGTCCGGATTGCGCAGACTCTTCACACGATGGCCGATGCCCGGGACGGGCCCCACGTTCTTTTTCATATAGGCCAGGAACTCGTCCACGCTCATCTTGTTGTCCACCGCATATTTAAACCAACGCCCGGCATCCGTCACCGCCCCCCCGAAACGGGGACCGATCATGATCAGGCCGGCCGCCACCGCCTGCGACAAACCGATCCCGGCGCAAGCCGCCAGAATCGTCGCGTACGCGCCACTGACGCAAGGTCCGTGATCGGCGGACAACATGATGATCCGCTTAATGATCTCCGCCTCCTGCTTCGAAATCAATCGCTTGTCCCACAGCAGACCGATGACATGGGGAATTTCGTACCCCTTATTGATGAGCTCCGAGGCGGGATAGCCGTCATAGCAAGGCTCATCGCCACGATCGTCGCTGATGGTGGTGCGGATCAACGGCGTCACGATCACCTCGTCCGCCTTCATCGCCTCTTCGACAGTCTTGGGAAGCTTCGGCAGGCTGGCCGGCTCAACGACTTCCTTGACCTGCCCGGACTTGAGCAATTCCTGGTAGACCTCTTTAATAGCCGGTCCCAGCGCCCCGAACGTCGGTGGAACGATCGCGCCCGCCCGCTGAAGCGCCTCCGATTTGGAGCGAGCCGACCCCTCGCCCTTCATCCCTTCCTTGGCGCCCGCATGGCCGAACTTCATCCCCTTGGGCAAACTTTCCTGACAGAACCCCGAAACAACGCCGATCAGTTTGATGCGGCGTTTTTTGGCGCCGTACCATTCGGCAGCCCGCTCTTCGAGATCCCCTCCCATTTCCCCCACGATAACGACCGCCTTCGTTTGCGGATCGTTCTCGAACATTTCGAGATAGGTGACGTAATCCGTGCCCGGATAGGCGTCGCCGCCGATGCCGATCGCCGTCGTGATGCCGTCGGCGAACTGGGAGCAGATCCAGATGATTTCGTTTGAGAGGCCGCCCGACTTGGTGATGACCCCGAACGACCCTTCGCGATACAGCTTGGAAAGCACCAAATTGTCGAACGCCCCTCCGATCACGCCCAACCGACACGCACCGGCTGAGATGATTCCGATGGACGACGGCCCGTTGAACACCTTGCCCAATTTGCGCGCATGAGCCCCCAGGAGCTTCGCGTCCTTCTCCGGAACCCCCTCGGTAATCATCGAGACCAAATGAATGTGCGGGTCGTCGAGCGCTTCCAGACCGGCCTTCATCGCGCGATCGGCGCCGATATACACCAGACTGGTATTGATCGCCGGATGATGCTTGGTGGCTTCGGCGATGGTCGCGTAAACGGGAACCGCGATGAGCCCGCTTCCGTAGGGAATCTCGTTGGTCTTTCCGGCGTCGGGAGGATAGACGAACGCCTCAACGTTGAGAGGACGCTTGATCAGATAGCAGAACTCGGCCATTCGACGGGCCGCGTTGACGCCGGCCTGGCCGCCTTGAATCACCACACGGGTGTCTTTGTTTGCCAGAATGCTCATCAGGATCTCCTCGTGGTCGTAAGTCGATGATGGGCGATCAATGACGACGCGAAGGAGCGGACGCACGCGAATCCATCGCGCGTCGCGCAGGACTCGTCACTTTCCCGCCAACGCTTTATCAACGATGTCCGTCAGCGGCGTATATCGGTCGAAAACCTCGATGTCAAACCCTTCATCCTTCAACGCGCGCATCGCGTCGAGACCTTCTTTCTCCCGCGGGCCGCCTCGTCGCACCCAGATTTTCACACCCTTCAACTTTCCGTCGGCTTTGGCTTTCCGGAACCCATTGATGATCCCGCCGAACGTTTTTTTCACATCGGTAAAATTCGCGATGGCGCCGCCGACGATGATATTCTTGATCCCCGGCAACCCGCATACCTTTTCCGTGAGGGCTTCCACAGCCCAATCCGGCGGATCTCCGGAATACTCCGCGTAATTGGCGAGCTTGCCGCCGAGCGCCACCACGGCGTCGGAGTAATAGACACTGGCCCCGCCGCCCGCCGGGAGCATCGCCGTGTCTCCTCCCGGAATTTCGATGAACTTCACCGAGCCCTTGATCTTGCTGTCTATGGCCATGATGTCCAACTCGTTCTTCGTGTAGGCTCGGCCGAACTCCGCGGCGAACTGGAAATTCCAATCGGGATGGCGGAACTTGGCGTCCGCGTCGAGCAGCGTCACCGCGTCCAACGCGACCAATTCTCCGTCGCTTTCTCTGGCGACGACGGGATTCACCTCAAGATACTGGGCGTCTTCATTGTCAAAACAGGCGAACAGCTTCCCGGCGAAATCCGCCATTCGCTTCACCAACGGCCCCGTAAACCCCGCCTCCTTCACCACCTTCTCCAGAGCCTCAAGGGCGGGCTGTTGCCCCACCTCGACCGGGAGCCGCTTGACGCGATCCCAATTCGACTCCACTTCGATGCCGCCGCAATTGGCGACCAGGATTTCATTCCCTTCCCGGACGGACTTAACCGCGCAGTAATATTCTTCTTTATGGGGGATCATCTCGGAAATGATGACTTGTGACACCGTAATACTGCCGACCAGGCGTCCCACCATCTCTTTCACGGCGGAAACGGCGCCGTCCAGATCCAGCCCCACCTTGACCAACCCGAGCTTGAATCGAGACCCCATCGCCTCGTGGGCCTTCGCAACCAATTTTGAACGTTTTAACCAGTCGTTGACCTGCCCCAACTTGGCCAGTTCTTCCGCGGACGTGACGACCACGTAGTTGGGAACGTGAATGCCCCACTTTTTCATCAGCCCCATTCCTGGGCCTTCCAAAACCTTGGCCATGACTTGCTCCTTAACGAAAGGGTAACTGCTGCTGCAAAGGGAAGCGGATTGTAGCGAAATCCCTTCGATGACTCAAGACGCCAGAGGGACTACCTCGGTAGGATCGAAAGACCTACCCCTTGCACAAGACGCAAACGCAACAGTTCGATTGGCTGTCATATCGATTCGATGATAGAGGTGGGTTGAAAGAAAGATGGGAGATGGCTCTCTATCGACAGACCAATCCCTCCCCCCGTGACTGCAGCACGAGCCGGTGCTCCAACCGGCATAATCCGCTCCCAAGCCCCTTGTATCCTTACCTTTATCCCCTACTCACCCTCGCTCAGGGCTATTTCATGTACCGTTGATAGCGGACGCCCCGCCGCGCTCCCTTCATCTGTGATTTGATCTTCCATCGCCTTGCCGCCACAGTGTCGCCTTTGGCCATAAATGTCTCATGCTCTCCTTTTTCCGGATCAAAAAAGCCGATGTAACCTCCGGGGTTCACGCCGAATGACCGCAGCGTCCTCCCGTTATACGAGCGCCCCAGAAAATCATTGCGGCCGCCCTTTTCCTCTTGTCCGGTAAAATACAGCGGAAGGAGAAAGTTGGAAACTTTGACCCCGTCGATCTCATACGTTTCGGCCTGCACGGCGTCGCACATTTCATACCAATGGAAGACCGTGCGTTTACCGTTGGACGGATGCGGCCCCTGCACCAAAAGATTGACTTCCGAATCCCCCACCATCTCAAGAGCTTCATGCGACAGAGTCACCGTCCACACTTCACCCAATTGCTTCGCCACCTCGATAAACACGAATCCATAGGGCACTCCCCGATTCGTGAGGTCGTGGTAGCCGAGCGCGCCGTCGACATCCATGGAGTCCCATAGATACAACACCGCGTCACCACGCATGTCGGCGATGCTCTGCGCCGAAGGCTTCTTGCCGCTGCGCCCCTCCAACCGCAACTCCGCGCCGATATGCCAGTACGGCTCGTAATCCTCGCGGATCTGACGATTGATAGCACGAATCGCTTCCTGCGCGTCCTCATCCGACACCTTGCCGTTGGTGTGGTTGATTATCGAGATGATCATCGTCGTTGCGTCTCCCCTTGCGGCCCCTCCGGATGGCGGACGGTACCATCACAATTTTCGCACCTTGATCGAGTACTTGCCGGTCCCGGATTGGCGGCTGTAGTGGCGGACCTGGACGAAATAGTCGCCTTTGACCAGGTCGGCCGCGATTCGGGCGTTGAGATCGAGGCCGGAATCGTCATCTTCCGCGATCAGCGCCGTCTCGCTGTTCGGTCCGAACAGTTTCATCACGACATCCGTCGGTCCCAGGGTATCGATGACGTACCGCCCGTCGGTCGCGGCCGTAAACCGATAGAGGTCCTCTTCTCCGGACTTTCCGATCGCCGCCTGTGTGCGCTTCTTGGCGTTGGCGATGAGTTCGACGGCGTTCGACACGGTCCCACCTGTCTTCGGATACATTTTCGCTCCGGCCACGAACGCCTTGTCCATCGCCGACAAGACCTCGTTCGCCTTGGTGCCGATGCCGTTGAGCGTCCAGGACGCGGGGAAGAAGTACAGCATGATGGAGTCGGGGTCGAACTTGGTTCCATTGATCTGATCCGCGCTGTACTTGCGAAGAATGTTGTGGCGTGTCGTCGCTTCGTCCCAGAAATTCGGCGCTTTAGCCGCCTCGCGAATCACGACCGGCTCGTTCCACTGAATCCCTCCCGCGGGATTCTGGTGCTCATGAGCCAATCCGATCGCGTGACCGAACTCATGGGCCGCCGTGCCGCCGTCCAGAAATCCGAGATTCATCGTCGGCTGATCCAAGGGAATGTTTCGGCAGTCCGTCCCGACGTACGACCAGGCTCCATCGTTCCGATCGAAGGCAATCCGAATTTCAGCGTTCAGCGCATTGTTGAACTCGAATTTCAAATTGGCCACGGCCGCCCACCAGCCCGCTTGCTCCTTGGCCACCGCCTGCTCCGTAGACGTGCCTCCCATGAAGCGCACTCGGAGCGTCGAGCCGTTCATCCATGTCTTCCCGATCGGCGCAATGGCACGCCTGATTCCGCTCTTGGTCGGCTTCGTCATCTGAAACCGCATCAGATCTTTCGGCAAAATCCTGTCGATGCATACCTTCGGACGGTCAGCCATGGTCATTTCTCCTTTCCTCTGGCCATTGAGTTCCTGGCAACCGACGAATCAAGAGAATGTTCGGCACAACGTGAACGGGTACGCTCACTCCGTGCCCGCAGTTGTATACTTTTTTACGAAAGAGAATCCAAGCGCTCACGACAGAACAAAAACCGTCATGAACGAGCTTTCGGCATCCGTTCTTGAAAACCCTGCCTGCCAAAAAGTGAAGGCTCGATGCTTGGTGAGATGATCGACGCCTCTTTGAGGAAGACAAATCGCCTCTTCCCCGGCGAACGAGAGGTCGGGGAACAAAACCCGACCGGACACGGCTGACGCCGTCTTGTTTGATTCTCGGGTGATTACCGAAATCTCTGGCAGCGCGGGCAATAGAAGGAGCTGCGCTCGCCCTTGAGACGGCGGATAACGGCGCCGCACCCGTTTGGACAGGGTTGGCCTGCCTTCCCATAGACCAGGTGACGCCGTTTGTACCGCCCTTCCGTCCCATCGGGAGCGAAAAAGTCTCGGACACTGGACCCTCCGCAGGCAATGGCCTCCTGCAAGACATTTTTCATCACCTGGTAGAGCCGATCGCGTCTCGACGACGCCAGTCTGTTCGCTCGCGCGTTCGGATGAAGCCCGGCCCGAAAGAGAATTTCATTCGCATAGATGTTGCCGATTCCGGCGATCGTCCGTTGATGCATGAGAAGCGACTTGATTCTCCCGCGCCGCGCTCCGAGCCGCTCTGCGAACTCTCGCGGGGTCGCCGAGAGCGGGTCACAGCCGAACCGGCGCTCAAGGTACCGATCGAGCCCGTCCCGATCGAAGAAAGAAAGGCGGCCGAATCGTCGGGGATTCCAATAGCGCAGTTCTGTTTCTTTCCCTCCGGCAAAGGTCATGCGCATGTGCACGTGCCGAGGATGCTTGATCTTTGCCGATGGGAAAAGCAGCAGCCCCGTCATCCCCAACTCGGCTACCACATAGCGAATCTCGCCGGCTTTTTGAAAGGCCATGGCGATGCTTTTTCCGTGTCGAGCGACGGAAGACAGTCGTGAGTTCACGTACCACGCGCGGGTGGAATACCCTTCCCGTACGATGTCAGGTCGGCCGATCCACAAATTGATGACTGCGGAACCGAGCAGGCCGTCTCGGAGTTGCTGAATGACGACTTCGGCTTCCGGCAATTCCGGCATGATTCGTTCACGAAGAAAAACAGAGGCTGAAAACGACGCTGCTCATACACTCACCCGGCCGCCCGTCACCGAGCTAGTCGGCTGAAAGAAGGCCGCCGCCCCAGCCGATCTTTTTTATCAATTGGATAGTCTCTTCCAATTGGGGAAGCGGCATGGCGCCGGGACGCCTGGTCTTGACGAGTCGTAATGCGCTGTCATAGTCCCACCCCTCGGCGCAACAGAGATACGCCATGATGACGGACACCGATCGACTCATGCCGGCACGGCAACAGACCATGACCCGGTTGTCGGCGATGTGCCGATCGATCCAGGCGACCGCGTCGGCCACCGGTCGTGCCTCGGCCCGAGTAAACTCTTTGAGCGGAATTTTCCTGGTTGACAACCAGGCAGGCAGCTCGACGTCGTATTCCTCAGCCACCCAGAGCAGGGCCCCGATCTGTGTGGGTGGCGACGCCGCCTCGTAGATATTTCCGACAAACAACCGCTCGGTGATCTGATGCACTCGGATTCCGTACAACGGAGGAGTCAGAGCCGTCAAGTCCGCCGCTCGGCGCAGTTGCGGTTTCGTCGAGACACCGGCTATACTGCATCGAGGTTTATAAATGAGCGGGCAAGATACCTTTCCTCTTCTCCTATGGTGACGTTGACTCAGCAGGAAGTCGAACGGAGGTTGGGAACGGTTGCCTGCGCCGTTTGTAAGCGATCGAGTTTCGCCATCGACGAACGGTTCATGGGCTCCGACGGCGAATGGCGGGGGGTGTGCAGATCCTGTTTTTATACCTTTCCGGTCCATACGGACGTCGAGTTTTACCTTCGGACTCAGCCCGACGTACCGCTTCGCCTGAAGGAGATCTCCTGCACCGCCTGCAATCATCAGGGCGTCGCCCTGGATTTCCGGGCGACACTGTCCGTGCGAGAAGCTTATTATTTCGTGACGTGCCTCGGATGCCGTCGCCAATTCCCTGAGCAATCTTCTCTGGAAGCGTACGAATAGTCGCGGCCTTGCCACGGCCGACACATCGAACCATTCGCATGAATGACAAGCTGAAACAGCCTGAGGAGCCGAAAGCCGAAATTCCTCCCAAGACGAGGAAAGAACTCCCGCTCGTTTCCGTCCCAGACGACGGCGATATGCTCGCCCAAGAAATGGCCGAGCTGTTCGAAGAAGACAAGGTCTCCCACCGGCACGGCGGCTCGGAGCCTGAAAGAGACTGACGTTTCCGCCGGCCTTCAAGCCTGATTCACCATCAAGCCACAGGTTCCTTCTTATCCTTCAGCGGCTGGATCCCGTGCTTTCTGTTGTTCTCTTGTAGATCGTCGAGAGGCCGGCCCATCCGTGCAATCGATACTGATGTTGCACCAGGAGCCGGTGCATGGCGCTTGCCAACACAGCCTCGATGCCTTGTAAGGCCTCCCAATTCTCCACGCAAATCACGCCCGGCTTGTACCGTTGCAGATCCAGCCCTTTGATGGCCTCGTAATCCATCCCTTCCACGTCGATGCTCAATAATTCGAAATCCGGTGGCACTTGATAGTCATCCAACAGCTTGGTGAGTGTGGTCGTGACGATGTGTCCGACCGGCCGGTATGTGTCTGGATCGGGGATCGACGACAAATTGATGGTGGTGTTGGTCGAGAACGCGCCGGGGCTGTAGATCGGGGTACCATACTCCCGATCGCTCACCGCCGCCACGATCGCTCGATCTCTCCTCCGCCTGAGCCGGCAGGCCAGCACCTTCACCTCTTCCACGTCGATCAACAGCCCTCGCCAGCCTCGCCGGTACAGGCCATAGGTATTGGAGCCCCGCCGCGGGTGATGGCAGCCGACATCAACATAAAACCCCCTGGTCTTCTGGTCGGAAAGAGCTGTTTTGATCAGCAAATCTTCGCCATATTGCGAGTAGGACACTTTAGGTTTGGCCGGAGACAGAAGGGCGCGATAGACGGCTTGGACGTAAAGACTCGCCTTCACGGATGATCCGCCTTTGGCATAAGTCCAGGCCGATGCGTCGTTTCAGAGACAACCATATGGATCCTTGTGCGTTTGCCAGCCACGCTCGTTTGGATTCAGGCGTTCCGAACGATGCTGACGATCGCATCATGATCGATCCGCGCAAGCGAGGAGACTGTTCCTTGTCGTACTTTACGACTGAGTGTTTCGATATACACAATATCGCCGCGACGGATCTCTTCGAATGCAACATTTCGCGGCGACGCCAGGCGATCTAATCGTCCCACCTCGATTCGTCCCCCTTCATTGCACACCCACGCCCGTTTCTCTCCCTTCATCACTCTCAGCTCACTGACAACCCGATAGACGTGTGACCGCCTTGCCGTCATAGCTCTGCCGTCTTTGCGCAGCAGCAGATATGAAAATTTGAGCCCATCCTTAATAAAGCCGACCACCCTGTCGATATCCCGCACAGAGGCGGGAGGCTCCCACGGCCGCTCTTCGTGACACCAGTCGTCTGGATGATCCAGAGCGGGACAATTCCGATCGTGGAGACAGGGGCTGTAAACCGTACAGTTCCCCGCCTTGATCAATCGATCTCGGACTTGATGAAGCGATCTGGACGTTTCCCGCAAGGCCGGCTCGACGATCATCAGTGTGCCATGCGGAGCGAGACCATCTAAAAGATCTGAGAGCAATTCCGTTTTTACCGTGATCGGATCCTTTGATCCGGCGCCGATCTCGTTCAAGCTGTTCGCCACGATGATAAGATCAAACGGCATGGTTGACGAGATCTTTTCATACCATCCCCGCCGCTCCAGATTTTCCCGGTACGTGATGAGACGGTGCGTTGCGAGACGGGCCTTGGCGTCGGCTTCCATCCGACAATAGCACGACCAGAGTCGACGAGCGTGATTTAACGCCGCTACGGATTGATCGACTGCGGTGACCGAGAGTTCCCCGCTGAAACCGTGAGACCGCCACCAATCCACCACGCCCAGCGCTCCCGTCCCGGGACCCGATCCAACATCCAATACTCGTATCGGTCCTGCGGCCTCCATGCTCGGCATTTCGTCAAGAAGGATTTGGATCTTTGCGAGATTCACCGGCAGAAAGTAGCGGAGATAAGCAGCAAGAAACTTCGGATGATTGAAATAATCCCCACCCAGCTTCTCCCCTCGGTTCGTAAAGCGTCGCGACAACTCTCCCACCGCCTCATGGATCCGTACCAACGGAACGCCTGTTTCACCGCAGACACGTTCAATCGCTTCCAGCAGAGACGGAGAGACCGTGGCAACATTGAGAGAACTCATGGGGCTAGTGTATGCTCACCTTATGAGGGAGGACAACCATGACCAACGAAATTTTAAAGGCTTACGAAGAAGTGGAAGCGGCGGTGGAGCGATATACCCGGTTGCTGCACGACCACGTGACGATGCTCCAAAATATCGAGCCGCCAGGATCGGACAAAGTCGTTCGCCTCACTGCCGGCTCAAAAGCCATGACCGACAGCGCCGCAATTTATCTCTCCTATGCGAAGTACGTCGCCCACGGGATGCCGACCAGCGAAGAGATGGTCGAGGATGAAATGCAGGGATAACTGCCTGGAGCCTTCAGGAAGGCCGGAAATGAAAAGGGTCTGTCCGGCAGTCCGGACAGACCCCTTCTGGACCCCCCCCTCACCTCTCGAAACGGATCAGATACTCCGCATGAAGTGAGCCACTTCTTCAGGGTTCACAGTCCCTCCCATCACTTGAGACACCGCCACGTTCGTGGATTTTTTACCGGTCAGGCCGGACTCCACCTCATCAACAATCAATTCCACCGGCATCGACTGACCGCCATATACTCGAGGCCCGCCGATGATCTTTGCCTTGGAGTAGCCGTAGATGGCGGTCGCAACCTCTTTGGCCAACCAGCCGACATAGTTGAATTCCGGCACGACGATCAATTTCACGTTGCCGCACAGTTCCCGCAGTTCCTTGGTCGGGAACGGACGCAGCGAGCGGATCTTGATCAAACCGACGTTCAATCCCTTTTCCTTGCAGAGACGCACCGCTTCACGAGACTGAGCCGCCGCGCTTCCTGATGCGATAATGACGGCGTCGGCGTTCTCCACGTTTTCAGCCGACAGCAGCCCCCCCATGTACCGGTTGATATACTTTCGGGACCGTTCGACGGCGGCCCATACCTCTTGCTGCCACACGGCGTGAATGTTGTACGCCATGAAGTTGGATTTCTGAACCGGGGCGTCTCGGGACAAACGAGCGGGAGGATTCTCGGCATCGAGCACCGGGACCGCCCCGCGCCAGGGATCACGCGGCGGAAGCTTGAGCCCGCGATCCTGCATCCGGACGTAGCCGCGGGCATGGGTCACGAAAAATCCGTCGCAGCAGACACCCACCGGCAAGGTCACGTCGTTCTTTTCGCCGATCACAAACCCGGTCATAATGAAATCAAACATATCTTGCTGGTTTTCCGCGTGGAACACGATCATACCGCAATTTAGAAGATAAGCGATCTCGATATTATCCGGTTGGATGGCCAACGGCGCATTGACGACCCGGCAGGTGAACATCGCCACGGCAGGCAATCGATGGCCCGGCCAGGAGGCGATGCCCTCCAATCCTCGCAAGGTTCCCGGTCCTGCCGTCGCCGTAAAGCAGCGCACTCCGGCCCTTGACCCTCCGGCGATCGCGGCCATGACACCGACCTCTTCTTCGCCGCGGTAATATTCTTTCACGTAGCCTTCCCCGTACAGCACGCCGACAAGCTGCATCGTCTCCGACTGAGGCGTAATGGGATAGGCGACGGCCAAGTCCACGTTGGAACGGCGGATTGCCTCTTTGGCCGCCTCACTGCCGGTGATAAACTCCCTCGTCCTCGGCGCCTCGAAAAACATATACTCGGGTGTAACGACTCTCTGTCTCTTCGCCTCCGCATGGGGATCTTTCTTCCCCTCCACCTTGGGGGCCGCAACGCTGGTGATCGGATCACCCTGGGGGTTCGTTTTGACTTCCGTCTCGCTCATGGTTGCACCTCTTGGCTAGTTCGAGCGTCGCCGCCCGGCCTTCCTTATCCTTCCCGCACCATCTGTTCAGCACTATGCCCAAACATCGCCGCACTGCCCGCTCCTCCAGGAACCGGCGCAAAGGCGAGGGGATTTGTATGGGTCTTTCCGTTATGAACCTTCGATTGCGTGCCGGTAAAGCGCACGTTTTCTCCATTCTCCGGCAGCTTGATGCCCATTTCCTCACGTACGCGTTTGAAGATCTGCGCCACTCGCCTCAATTTCGCGGTGTCCGCGTCGCGAATCGTCAACATGGCGTCCTCATGCCCCTGCTCGGCGCAGATCGCCATCGTACAACAGTTCGTTCCCGCTCGAATCATTTTGAGTGTCAAATTCGCATAATGGCAATGCACGCCCACAAAGATGCAGGCTTCGATTTTATTTCCCCAAATGGTGAGATTCGGATGGTTGGGATTAATGACCTCCTCCGGATCAATCTTGGGATACTTGGGTCGATAATCCGGCATGGGGATGATCATCACTTCCGGGATCTGCGCGGCGATTTCAAGCGTAGCCTTGGCCTTTTCCACCGCATGATCATTCCAAGCCCAGAGAACCAACGGGCCGGGGAAGATCGTCGGATTCTGACTCGTCAACATCTTCCTGGCCATCTCTTCGATGACAACTTCCTCATTCGGCTCCAGCAAGCCATAAAACAACCCTTGACCCGGATCCGGCAGTGAGACGCCGAGCTGAGCCGCCGACGGCGGATGGAAACCAGCCGGCCCCGGTACGATGATACGTTCTCTCGTGTCTTGTGTAGTAGCCACGCCCGTTTTTCCCCTTTCCCGCCTCATTACCCGACGACCGGACTGGTCAACACGGCCGTCGTGCTCTTTTCTCCATATGTGATGTTTTCCGTCAAAGCCGCTTGAGGCAATTGATCGATCATGATCATCTTGATCGCGTTATTCTTCGCCATGTTGTCACAGACCCAGACACACTGCGCGCAGCCTTTGCAGCGGTCGACCGCCACGTAAGCCGAACCGTATTTGAACCCCTTGTCCTTTCCCAGCTCGTCGCTATAGAGGATGGTGTTCGCCTCAGGACAATACTGTGTGCAGAGCTTGCAGCTCTTGGCGGCACAGATTTCGACGTTAATATCGGCGACAAGATACATAGTGCTCCTTCTTATGCCGTCGCGGCCGCGGCCACCGGCGCCTCGGCGCGCTGGACATCCTTTGCGGCCCACCCGTGATCGACGGCATAGTTCCATGCCGCCCTCATGACGGCCACGTTCTTTTCAATCAGCTCCTGCTTCTTCTTGAACTTCCGTTCGACGACACTATCCAATGCCGCCGTCCCTCCGGACACGACGAACCCTTTGCCAAGAAACCGATCCTTCACGGCCTGCTCCAACGCCGGCATATTCGTCAACCCCGTGATGGCGCCGATACACCCCATTAACGCCATGTTCGTCGCGAGATCCATTCCCGACACTTCCAACGAAATCTTCGTGGCCGGGATGTAGTACAGTTTCGCGCGCCGCTCTTCCAATTCGTGCGCTTGATCCTTCTGCAGTTTCATCGGCCCGTCGTTGTTGATTAATGCGATACCGCCTTCCTTCAGACCGTAGTAAAACGGCATCGTGTAAGACTTGCCGTGCGTGATGACTTGAGGATGGAAGATGATAATGATGTGGGGAAACGTAATTTCGCCGATCTCGTAAATCGGCTCATCGGACACTCGCACATAACTTTCGACGGGAGCCATCCGTTTTTCTGAACCGTAGAAGGGGACAATCGTGCTTTCCCCTCCGGCATTGATCACCGCCGTGCTCAGAATGTGCGAGCCGGTCACGACCCCCTGGCCACCGACCCCCGCCATCCGAATATTGAACCGTCTTGCCATTGCCGCCCTCCTTCTTTCAACGCTCAGGCCTTCCCGGAAATCGCCGCGGCAGGAGCGGCCTGCTTGGCAAGAAACTCCTTATAGCCATAGCGTTCGGTGAGGTATTGTTTGGCCTCTTCGCTTACGTACTCCACGAATTGATACCGGTCGTTCTCGACCGCCTTGGCGTCTTCCATGACCTTATCGGTCGGGATCGCATATTCGATATTGCAGGACGTGTACGCCTGAATGTAGGTGGGCCCTATCTCTCGTGCGATCAACACCGCTTTTTTGATGACGCTCTCGACGCGACGGGGATTGTTCGGAACGACGGTCGCGACGTAGGCGCAACCGGCCACCTTCGCCAACTGCACCATGTCCATTTTCTCAAACTTCTTGCCGAGCGGAGCCATCTTCAACACGGCCCCCTTGTTGGTCATGCCGCTTTCCTGACCTCCGGTGTTGCCGTACACCTCGTTGTCGAGCATGATCGTCGTAAATCGTTCCTTTCGGAACCACGAATGCAGCACCTGCTGAAAACCGATGTCGGCGGTCCCGCCGTCTCCGGCCATCACGACCACGTCTTTCGGCTTATCGCCGAACCGCAACCGCAAACCGCGGGATAACCCGCTGGCCACACCGTTTTGATCGCCGTAATTCCCATACACGAACGGAATCGCTGCCTGTGAGATCGCCAGACGCCCGCAACCGGCCGTACCGACCGTGATCGTGTCTTCCGGATTGGGGAACGCGATCATCGCCAGCCGAATAAACAGCGTCATGGCGCAACCGGCGCACATGGGGTGTTCTTCCAGCACTTCCTTAAAGCTCCCCATCTGCGAAACGGTGACTTTCTTCCCGAAAGGACCATGTTCGACCATGTCCCGGTATTCCTTGGGCATAAACTTTTCGAAGCCATTTGTAAACTTTACATAATCGAGACTCATCGAGCACCTCCGTTAATCTGCCGAGAACGCCGGCCCGTTATTGTTTTGCTGCTCAATGCAACCGTCTCTTGGCAACCGTTATTGAACCGTACCGAGGATGACAGGGAGAGAATGACGATGCTTCGCCCGGTCTTCCGACACCACCGCGCCCCATCGTAGCAAAGCCCAAAAAAACCTGTCAATCTCTTGCTTTTGCGCTTGCGGTTGCAGCACGCGATTGATGCCACTACAGTATAATGCCCGTGCGTTTCACTCAACTTCTCAGAAGGCCCATGTCAGACGAAAGAAGGCCTAGTGGCAGTCCCCCCTGTAGGCCGTTCGCCTCAAATCCGTGTTCCGCAAACCTGTCCGCCGAAACCTGCCTATCGCAAGGAGACGGAAAGTTCGTGCGAGCCGCGAACGAATCGATTGCCGATGGGCTCGGATCCGTTTACACTGTCGGACCATGATTCGCCGCGTGCTGATTCCAGGAGAAGATGATGCCGGGGACAACGTCGGTGGAGTCCATAAGCGACCGCCGATCCCTGATGATTCCCACAAAGCCGAGTGCCCTAAATTCATGGCTCACGGCCCCTGCGGAGGCGTGCGCAAAGGCGGATTCTGCGAGGTCTATCCGGACATGCAGTGTCCATGGGTTGCATTATTTGTCGAGTTGGAAAAAATCGGCCACACCGAGTGGATGAAACAGGTGTGAGGTTGCGAGGAGAAGAATGCGACGCAAGCGCACAGCCACCAAGACAACGCAGTTAGGTTACAACGAAAAGCACGCCAAGAGCGGAATCGATGCGCCGCTGCCCGATATCGAAACCTTTCCGAACCAGTACAAAGGGTACGAGATCACCATCGACATTCCCGAATATACGGCCATCTGCCCCAAAACCAAGCTGCCGGACTTCGGCACCATCACGCTTCACTACATGCCGGACAAGGAATGTCTCGAGCTCAAGTCGCTCAAATTGTATATCCATGCCTACCGCAATCTCGGCATCTTCTACGAAAACGCCGTCAACCGCATCCTGCGAGACGTCGTCAAGGCCTGCAAGCCGGTATGGGCCAAGGTGACCGGGACGTTCAGCGCCAGGGGCGGCCTCTCGAGCAAAATCGAAGCGCGGTATCCTTAGAACCTCTCTGGTCGCCAATCGATCAGACGGCCGTTCGCCATCCCAACGCGACGAACGACCGCCGAGACTTGACGGTTTCTTCCCATGGCCATCTACGCAATCGGCGACGTGCAAGGCTGTTCGAAGTCCCTCCGTGCCCTCCTCGATCGGATTTCTTTCCACCCATCCAAAGATCGGCTCTGGCTGGTCGGCGACCTCGTCAACCGGGGACCCGATTCGCCGGGCGTCCTCCGATATTTCAAGGAGCTCGGCTCGGCGGCGCAGGTCGTCCTCGGAAACCACGACCTCTTTTTGCTCGCCGCGGCGGAGGGAATTCTTCCGTTACGGTCCCAAGACACGTTGCACAACGTACTGGCCTCGCCCGATCGCGATGATCTGCTGTCGTGGCTCAGGCAACAGCCCCTCCACCACCGCGAAGGGACGTACCTCATGGTCCACGCCGGCTTGCTTCCCCAGTGGACCGTGGAAGAGGCGGTCGAATACGCGCACGAGGTGGAGGAAGTCCTCACGGGACCGGCCCCCCGACGATTTCTCCACCATCTGTTTCATGATCCACCACGATCATGGTCGGACGGGCTCCGCGGGTGGGAGCGATTGACGACGATCGCCCGCGTGCTGACAAAATTGCGCGCCTGCACGCCAGGAGGTGAGATGTCGAATTTTTCCGGACCGCCCGACCTGACCCCGACCGGGTTCGCCCCCTGGTTCCAACTGCCTCATCGTCGCGGCCACGGGGCGACCGTTATCACGGGTCATTGGGCGGCCCTCGGTCTCAGATTGGCACCGGATCACATCGCCCTGGACACGGGATGTGTATGGGGGAGGCGCCTCACGGCGGTGCGGCTTGAAGATCGGGCGGTCTTTCAAATCGACTCGCTGGAGCGGTAAGGAGGAAGGCACGCCTTTCGGCAAGACCGGCGTTCAGCGATAGGATTCCGGATCCGACGGAAACGTACCCTGCTCGACTTCCTCTTTATATCGGCGGACGGCTTGCAGAGCCTCAGTCTTGAGACTCGCATAGGGTTTGACAAACTTCGGCACAAAGTCATCGAACAGACCGAGCAGGTCGTACAGCACCAGCACTTGCCCGTCGCAGTGAGGGCCGGCGCCGATGCCGATCGTGGGGATCGTGAGCTGCTCCGTGACGGTCTTGGCCAAAGGAGCCGGGATGGCCTCCAACACGATCGCCTGCGCCCCGGCCCGTTCCAACGTCTTAGCGTCAGATATCAGTTGTTCGGCCTGGCTCTTGTCCCTCCCCCGCACCTTGTAGCCGCCATATTGATTGACCGATTGCGGCGTCATGCCGAGATGCCCGACGACGGGAATTCCAACGTTGGTCATGGCCTCCACGCGGTCGGCAACGGCCGCCCCTCCCTCCAACTTCACGGCATGGGCCCCCACCCGGAGAAATCGTCCCGCATTCCGCAGGGCCTCTTCTTTGCCGGCCTGGTACGACATGAAGGGCATATCGCCGATGACCAGTGAATGTCGAACGGCATGAGCGACCAACCTTGTATGGTAGAGCATCTCGTTCATAGTGACCGACAACGTCGTAGGTTTTCCCTGCACGACTATTCCCAGCGAATCGCCGACCAAGATCGTCTCGATGCCCGCTTGCTCGACGATGCGCGCGAACAGGGCGTCGTAGGCGGTCACCACGACGATTTTCTTGCTGTCCCGTTTGTACCGCTGCAAATCGGGAACGGTCATCAGCCGATCTGGGCCTTGGTGAGGATTTCTCCGATTCGATGGACGCCCTTGAGCGCCATGATGTGGACGCCGTCGCAATGGGGGCGCACGGCCTTGATCGTCTCGACGGCGATCTCGACGCCCACTTCTTCCGATTTGTCGCCGGCTTTCCGCAGGGCATCAATCATGTCTTGCGGGACCGACATACCGGGAATGTTCGCGTTCATATACTCTGCCATTTTCGCATTGCGGAGCAGCAAAATCCCGGCCAACACTTTCACCTTGTACGGGCGCACCGCCTTCATGAAACCGGCAAACACCTCGGGATTGTAAATGGCCTGGGTTTGAAAGAATTCCGCGCCGGCCTTCACTTTCACCTCGAACTTGGCCAGGACCGGCCCGACCAGTTCGGCTTCCGGCGTCACGGCCGCCCCGATGGCAAATGAGGTGGCGCCATCAAGCTTATTGCCGACCAGATCATGCCCCTCATTCAGCCCCCGAACCATCTGCATGATTTGAACCGAGTCGAGATCATAGACCGGCTTCGCATCCTTGTGGTCGCCGACGGTCGGATAGTCCCCCGTCAGACACAAGACGTTCCTGATGCCGAGCATATGGGCGCCGAGCAGGTCTGATTGCATTGCAATGCGGTTTCGATCTCGGCAGGTAAGCTGCATCACCGGATCGTGTCCCATCTCGTAGAGCAGGCGACACACCGGCAACGACCCTGCCCGCACCACGGCGGCGGTGTTGTCCGTCACATTTACCCCATGAATCCGTCCCAACAACTGCTTGGCACTGTCCAGAATACCAGTGATGTTCGTGCCCTTGGGGGGGTTGTACTCCACCGTGACCGCAAACTGCCCCTCGTCCAACACCGCTTTGAGCCTTTTGGGTTCCCGTATCATGATCTCACCTCGGCACTCCCCCTCTTTCAGTCCTCACAGACCACGCTGGCCCGCCCCTGCCTCTCTCGTCTGACCACCGACGACAGGCCAGCGATGAACAATCCCGCGTTGATCAGCCACCCCTTGGGGGAGGGACCTCCACCGGGCCGGCGCTCCGTTTTGCCGACTCTACCGTATTGGCCAACAACATCGCGATCGTCATGGGCCCCACTCCGCCCGGCACCGGGCTGATCCAGCTTGCCTTCTCGCGCACCGGTTCAAAATCGACGTCGCCGCATAATTTCCCGTCCGGCAATTTGTTGGTACCGACGTCGATCACCACCGCTCCCTCCTTCACCATGTCCGCCGTCACGAACTTCGCTTTTCCGATCGCCACGAGCAACAGATCGGCTTCTCGGCAGACGGCCGGCAGATCTTTGGTCTTGGAATGACAGATGGTGACGGTGGCATTGCGGTGCAAGAGCATCAGCGCCAACGGTTTCCCCACGATATTGCTCCGGCCGACGACGACCGCCCGTTTGCCCTCGATCGGCACACCCGTCGATTCGATCATCTTGATGACCCCCTTGGGCGTACAGGCTTCGAAGACCGGGTTCCCTTCGACCAACCGGCCGAAGTTGTAGGGATGGAACCCGTCGGCGTCCTTATCGGGGGACACGGCTTCGAGAATGATCCGACTGTCGATATGTTTGGGCAAAGGCAACTGGACCAAGATGCCGTGGACCTTGGGGTCAGCGTTCTTTTTTTCGATCAGCGCCAGCAATTCGGCCTGCGTCGTCGAAGCGGGCAGTTTGTGATCATCCACGTAGATGCCGGCCAGTTCGCAGGCCTTCTGCTTGTTCTTCACATAAATGTGCGACGCCGGATCGTCACCGACCAAAATCGTCGCCAAGCCGGGCTTGACGCCGGTCTTGGCCGCCACCGCCGCCGACTCGACCGCCAATCGTTCCCTCACCTGCTGCGCCAACGCCTTTCCATCAATCAATTGTGCCGCCACGATCTCCCCCCGACTGTAAAGTGTGACCTCCCGGCTTAAAGAGGAAGCGAATGCCGGGCCTCCCGTGCCCCCTCGTTCCTATTTTCGAGCCACAACCAGCCTCGCCATAACATAAGAAGTGCGCCAACTTAGCAGGGCGTTTTTGCCCAAGTCAACGACGCAGGCCGATCAGCCGTCATGAGAAGTTGAAAATAGAAGACGCTGTTTCCGCCTTGCCGTTTATCAGTTGATCCGAAGCCGTCTTGCGGCCCCTTTTCTTGACACGTTCTTTCACCATTGGCTAGGATGCCCTCATTTCAACAAAGTCGGCTCAGTCGCCAAGTCGCCGTTGATGACTCATCTACAGGCACCACGAATACACGGCACCCTGCGCGGGAGTCTCTTCGCGTCTTCCCTCCTGTTGTGTCTGGCCGCGCCGGTCGGCGCGGCTCAAATCCTCGGTTTAGAATCTCCCAATTGTTTTGTCGGCGACCAATCCGGAAACGACTATTTCATCTCCAACATCAACGGAGAACCGGAGGCCAAGGACAACAACGGATTCATCACCAAGCTGGACGGCCAAGGCAAGATCACGAACCTGAAGTTCATTCAAGGAGGGGTCGCGAACGTGCTCCTCCATGCTCCAAAAGGCATGGCGCTCGACGGAGACACACTGTACGTTGCGGATCTTGATCAACTCAAGGGGTTCGACAAAACGACGGGGAAACACCTCGTGACCGTTTCGTTTCCCCCGTCCGCTCCCTCGCAAGGCCCTGTCTCGCTGACGGACGTCGCGGTCGGACCGAACGGCGTGTTGTATGCATCGGATCAAGCCGCCAACGCCATTTACCGGGTAGACACGACCGCCGGTCATCGGGTGTCTTTCTTGATCCACGATGATCGATTGGCCGGACCGACGGGGATCGCCGTCCATCCCCACACCGGCCACGTGATCGCCGTGAGCTGGAACAAGGGGAAAATTTTCGACATTGCTCCCGACGGACGCCTAACAGAATTGGAGTCAAACGGCTTCTTCACGGGACGCTTCCAAAACCTGAGCGGCGTAGACTTCGACCGCTGGGGGAACATGTACGTGTCGGATCTGACCAAGGGGAAAATCTGGCGCATGACACGGGACGGAAAGTTTCACGTGATCGCCGAGTATTTGCCCGCTCCCGCGCACATCGGCATCGATCGCACCAACAACATCATTCTCGTCCCCTATCAATATGACAACGCCGCCGAAATGAACGGCCTCGAAACGCCGACCGTCGGCAAATCGAAGAAAGAAAAGCGAACGTTGGCGGACTATGGATTCATCGCCCCGCCGTCCCACTCTCCGACGGGAAGCTCGGGAAGCAAATGAGTCTCTGCTCGTATTGCTCAGAGCGAAAGGGAAAGCGACCGTGCCCCGCCCTTGGCGGATCGATTTGCAGTTCCTGTTGCGGCGAGCATCGCTTGTCCCGCATCAGTTGCCCGCACGATTGCGTCTATCTGGACAACGGAGGAAACTATCAGGAGAAACGCCTCGGTGAGCAACTGATGCCGCGACGCCGGGAATTCTATCGCGAACTGGAAGAAATCTCGGGTTTCAAAGGCGTTGCCTTGTTCAACCTGATAGAAGTCGTCACCTACCGCTATTTCCAAGGCCGTCGGGACGGGCAGGATGCCGAGGTGGTCGCCGCGATCCAAACCTTGCGCCGCGCGCTGAGCCCCTTGCACGTGCCTTCCTCGCCCATGCCCGTGTTTGCCGAACATCTAAAAAAGGACTACGAAGAGTACCGACAAGAACACCCTGATGAGATCGCCGACGGCTCCGAAGCATCCACGGTCCTCGATCGAGCCGTGACATTCATCACGGGGTTTTCAGGAACCGATTTTCAGTCCAGGCGGTTCCTCAACGGACTGGCCGGCTATGTCAAAACGTATCACCCGGCGCTGGCCGAACAACTGCGCACAAAACACGAGGGAGGACGGATCATCCTCCCTGGAACATCCCTGCCGCCGACCGTTTCCAACCCACACGTGCACGGTCCGGGTTGCGAACACCACCACTAGCTGACCGGTGCGCAAATAGGCCGGCCCGGCTCCCGCGGAGAACGGCCGCCTGCTGCATCATCAATGATGGGCCGGCTTCGTGCCGCGGTCTTGCACCGCATCCGGTTTTTTTCCACTATTCACTCAGACGAGTCAACAGGCGCTCGATATGTCGCGCCAGCCGAAAATCAGTCTCGTTCGAGAGCGAGACGATCTGAAGGCCGCATTGCGTCTCGCTACTCCATCGAACCACGGCCTGGTCGATATCCAGAACCGTTCCGTCCGGCAGCCAGATTCGAACGGCCACCACCCTGTCGCACGGAGGAGGCGAATCTCCCTCGATTCTCAATCCGTTCAAAGAAAGATCGTGCACGACGACGTTCTGAACGGAACCGTGCACGAAGAGAGAACCGCGGCAGCCTGTCGATATCCTCCGATACATCCGCCGAGTCGATACAGAACGCATGTCCTCCTCCTTGTTCCTTGGCTGACTCATCGCCAAGGATAGCCCCAGGAAGAGGCCCAAACCATGCTACAAAAGCTCACCCCCCGAAAGTGGGCCACGCCGACGGAAGATTGCTGCGCTTTTGGGAAAAGCCCACGGGACGATAAGGACCTGTTCGCCGCTCATTCAGCCACGGAATCGAGACGCTAGTCCACGATCGTCACCGTCATCTCGACTCGCTCTTTCGGATTGTCGTGGGCATCGCGAGGCACGTTCACGATCTTGTCGGCCACGCCGATCCCCTTCACCACTTCGCCGAACACTGTATATTTGTTGTCAAGAAACGGCGAGTCCTCGACCACGATGAAAAACTGCGATCCGGCCGAATCGGGGTCCTGGGCTCGCGCCATCGAGACGATCCCCCGCTTATGAGAAATGTCATTGAACTCGGCCTTCAGCCGAATGGGATTCCCTTTCTCATCAGTCGGCCCTCCCATCCCATAGAGTTCTTTTTTTAAGGAGTCTTTTGTATTGGGGTCGCCGCCTTGAATCATGAAGCCGGGAATGACGCGATGAAAGATCGTCCCGTTGTAGAATCCCGATTTCGCCAGCGCGATAAAGTTCTCGACGTGCCTCGGCGCCGCCTCGGGAAAAAATTTGATCTCCATGTCGCCGAATTTCGTCTTGATGATCGCTCGCGGCCCTTTCGAGGCTCCGTCTTTTTGACCCGCCGGTTTGTCGGCGGCGACAATCCCGTCGGGAGCCATGAGAGACAACGTGCATCCCATCAGCACTGTCGCGCAGATCGTCAACATTGCTCGTCGCATAAGCATGATCGGCTCCTTTCCTCAACGTGATTCACCGTTCGATCCGTTCCAACGCCAGTTTCGCCGCTTCCTGCTCGGCTTCTTTCTTACTGGATCCCTGTCCGATTCCAAGCGCTTGATCGCCCACGGAAACCTCGACCAGAAAAAGCTTCTGATGGTCAGGCCCGGTTTCCCGCAGCGTGCGGTACCGCGGCACGAATTGATGTCGTTTTTGGCACCATTCCTGGAGTCTTGTCTTGTAATCACTACGACCTGGGGTTGCCTGCATCAATTCCATTGTTCGCAGCTCTTCCGCCAACGTTTCAAGGACGAACGTCCGGCTCGCTTTGATCCCGCCGTCGAGATACACCGCCGCGATCACCGCCTCCAATCCGTCGGCCAACAATGACGGCTTGTTTCTTCCCATCGACCGCTCTTCGCCTCGTCCCAGTTTGAGATGCGCACCGAGATCAAGCCGCCGAGCGGCGGCGGCCAGCGATGATTCGCTGACCAAGTCGGCCTTGAGTTTCGAGAGCGCGCCTTCCCTCAACCCCGGATATCGCGCCGCCAGGTACTCACTGATGATGAGCGACAGCACGGCATCGCCCAAAAACTCGAGTCGCTCGTTGTGGTGAACGTGTTTGTCTCTGTTTTCGTTGACGTACGACTTATGCGTCAACGCTTCGTCGAGAAGCGCCCTGTTGCGGAAACGATAGGGCAGCGAGATGGGAGGTGAATCGGCCGAGAAAGCCGGTGTCATCGTCGAAAAGACACTACGCGTCCACCCGTTTGAAAATCAAACAGGCGTTCACCCCGCCGAATCCAAAGGAATTGGACAAGGCGGCGGTGATGGCGGCAGTTCTCGCTTTATTGGGCACATAATCCAAATCGCACGCCGGATCAGGATTTTCGAGGTTAATGGTGGGCGGCAACACACCGTGAAAGAGAGCCAGAATGCTGAAGATCGCTTCCACCCCGCCCGCCGCACCGAGCAGATGGCCGGTCATGGACTTCGTCGAACTGACGGGAATGCCGTAGGCGCGATCGCCGAAGACGGTCTTGATGGCGCGCGTCTCAATGGCGTCGGCCATTGTGGACGTTCCATGAGCGTTAATGTAGCCGATTTGATCTTTGCCGATTCCGGCGTCTTCGATGGCCAGTTCCATGCAACGCACGGCTCCTTCGCCCTCTTCGGGAGGCGCGGTAATGTGATAGGCGTCGCTGTTCATGCCGTACCCGACGATTTCGGCGTACATCCTCGCGCCGCGACGGCGCGCGTGCTCCAATTCCTCGATCACGACCACCCCGGCGCCTTCTCCCAGCACGAATCCGTCACGGTCTTTGTCAAACGGCCGACTCGCTCTCGTCGGCTCATCGTTGCGGAACGACAGCGCTTTGGCCGCTGCAAACCCCGCGACGCCCAGAGGTGTCACGGCCGCCTCGGCACCGCCCGCTATCATCACATCCGCGCGGCCGTCCTGAATCAGGCGGAACGCGTCCCCGATACAATGATTGCCGGTCGCGCAGGCCGTCACGATGGAAGAATTGGGACCTTTGGCCCCGGTCCGAATCGCGACCTGTCCGGACGCCAGGTTAATAATGGTCATCGGAATAAAAAACGGCGAGACCCGTCCCGGTCCCTTTTCCTTGAGCACGTCGTGGTATCGTTCGATCGACCCCAACCCGCCGATCCCGGATCCGATGTAGACGCCGACTCTGGCGGCCTCTTCCTCGGCGATCTTCAGTCCGGCGTCATCCACGGCCAATTGGGCTGCGCCCACGGCATAGTGGATGAACGCGTCCATTTTCTTGATTTCTTTTTTCTCGATGAACTGCGCCGGATCGAAATCCGTCACCTCACCGGCGATCTGCGCGTCGTAGCCGGCCGGATCGAACTTCGTAATCCGTCGGATGCCGGATTCTCCGGCGCACAGAGCCGCCCAAGTTTTTTCAACGCCGGTGCCCAGCGGAGTCACCAACCCCATCCCCGTGACCACCACGCGGCGCTTCGTTCGATCAGGCATGGCCGACTGACGTGCTAACATTTTTCCTTGATGTATTCCAGCGCCTTTCCGACCGTCAGAATTTTTTCGGCGTCCTCGTCAGGAATCTCGATCGAGAACTCCTCCTCCAGCGCCATCACCAGTTCCACAGTATCAAGCGAATCGGCGCCGAGGTCTTCGACGAAGGACGCTTCCGGCGTCACCTCATCCTCCTCAACACCCAATTGCTCGGCAATGATCTTCTTGACACGCTCCTCAACGGTTGCCATCGCTCTGCTTCCCTCCTTCCTCGATAGAACTTTCACCGCGCCGACGCACGTGGGTGCATAACGGCCGCACACGCACTTCAGATTTCCCCGCGCTACGCCATCAGCATACCACCGTTCACGTGCAGCACGTGGCCGGTGATATAGGCCGCGTCGTCGGACACCAAAAACCGGACCGCCGCCGCAATGTCGGCCGGCGTTCCCAATCGTCCCAGCGGAATCTGTTTCTGAAGCGTCTCTTTGACGTCGGCCGGCAGCCCGTGAGTCATGGCCGTATCGATGAAGCCCGGAGCCACCGCGTTGACCGTGATGTTTCGGCTCGCGTATTCCCGCCCGACCGTTTTGGTAAACCCGATGACGGCCGCCTTCGACGCCGCATAATTGGCCTGCCCCACGTTGCCCATCACCCCCACGATCGACGCGATGTTGACGATACGACCATACCGTTGCTTGGTCATCGTCTGCAAGACGGCTTTGGTGCAGTTGAACGTCCCGTTCAAATTGACTTGGAGCACCAGGTTCCAATCTTCGTCTTTCATGCGAAGCAACAGACCGTCGCGCGTGATCCCGGCGTTGTTCACCAAAATGTCGATGCGTCCCCATGCCTTGAGGACCCGTTCGGCCATGGCCTTGGCATCGCCGGCTTCCGCCACGTTCACCTTGAGATTGAGTGCCTTGCGCCCCAATCGCTCGACGGCGTTCACCGTTTCGTCGGAACGACCGGGGTCGAGATCCGCGACGGCGACGTCGGCCCCGGCCTCCGCCAACCGTTCGGCTATGGCGCGACCGATCCCTTGAGCTGCGCCGGTCACAATCGCGACCTTTCCCTGTAGCGACATGATCACCCTCGTCTTTGTTGTTGAAAGCGCTCTTGAGCCCGGACTCTCGCCTCTTTCCGAAGACCTTTCGAACCCTTTATCCGCTGAGGCCTTTCAACGTCGCTTCAAGCGAGCGGGGATCATTGACGTTGAAAAGTCGGGCTTCGGGAAGAATACGTTTGATCAGGCCCGTCAGAACGGTCCCAGGTCCCACTTCCACGAAGGCGGTCACTCCCATCCGCGCCATGGTCTTGATCGTCTCGACCCACAACACGGGCGACGGCAATTGCCGAATCAGCGACGCCTGTATCTCGCTTGCCTTTGTAATCGCCCGCGCTTCCACATTGTTCACCAAAGGCACCATCAAATCTGACCATCGAACCGACGCGACGTCGGCGGCCAATCGATCGGCCGCTTTCTGCATCAACGGCGTATGAACCGGTACGCTCACCGGAAGGGGAATCGCTTTTTTGCAACCTTTGGTCTTGGCAAGTTCGATCGCCCGTTCCACCGCCGCCTTCTCTCCGGCGATCACGATTTGTCCCGGGGAATTGAAATTCGCCGGAGCGACGATCCCGACCGACGACGCTTCTCGACAGACCTCATCAACCACATCAATCCCCAATCCGAGCAACGCCGCCACGAGACCGGACCCCGGAGGAACGGCCTCCGACATGTACCGGCCGCGTTTTTGAACCAGCGCCACCGCATCCCCGAACGACAGGCCGCCGGCCGCCACCAGCGCCGAGTATTCGCCCAAACTGTGGCCCGCCACCGCCACGGGCGCGATGCGCGCCGGCTCCAAGGCCTTCCACGCGGCAAGACTACAGACCAACAGAGCGGGCTGGGTGTATTCGGTCATGTTGAGCCGTTCGACCGGCCCTTCAAAACACAAGGCCGCGCAGTCGTATCCGAGCACCGTCGAGGCCTCGTCATACAGACGTTTCAGTTCCGGATGAGCCTCGTACAACGCCTTGCCCATCCCGACGGACTGCGATCCTTGCCCCGGAAAGACCAGACCGATCCCTTGTTTCATGAGTCGTTAGATATCGTAGAAATCTTCTGGAATGTCAACGGGAAAAGTTCCGTGGCGCGATCGTCTTCCCGTTCCCGGCGGTCGGCGGTCCCGCACGCCCTCCCGCACCATGCCGTCCCGTGCCGCTACGCGCATACGGATCTCAGATCTCATCTCTCATCACCATCGAATCATCGCCGAAGCCCAGGTCAGCCCCGCTCCGAACGCTCCGAGCATGACCATCGATCCTTCTTTGATTCGTCCCGTGCGCACCGCTTCGTCCAGCGCGATGGGAATCGAGGCCGCGGACGTGTTGCCGTAGCGATCGAGGTTGAACATCATTTTTTCAGACGGAAGACCGAGCCGCTCCGTCACGGCCGTGAGGATCCTGACATTGGCCTGATGCGGCACATACAGATCTATGTCTTCCACTTTCAAATTGTTCGCCGCCAAAGTCTCACGGGCGATCTCTTCAAGGGTCCGCACGGCCACTTTGAAGGTCTCGTGCCCCTTCATCTTGATGTACTGCATCTTCTCGGCGATCGTTTTTTCGGACGAGGGATTGCGCGAGCCTCCCGCCGGGACTGTGATGAGTTCACTCAAATGGCCGTCGGAACGAAGATGCGTGGATAAGATGCCGCGCCCGCCGTCCTCGTCGCCGGCGCTTACGACCGCGGCCCCGGCGCCGTCTCCGAAAAGGATGCAGGTATTGCGGTCCGTCCAATCCGTGATCGCGGACATGACCTCCGATCCGATCACCAAGACGTGACGCATGCCCGTTTTTATATAGGCGTCGGCCACCGACAGCGCGTAGACGAATCCGCAACAGGCCGCGGACACGTCGCAGGCCGCCGCCCTCGTCGCGCCGAGTTGATGCTGGACCAAACAGGCCGTCGACGGAAGGGGATAGTCGCCGGTGCACGTCGCGACCAAGACCATGTCCAACTCCGCCGCCGACCGCTTTGCCGCCTCCAGGGCCCGCTTTCCGGCCTGGACGGCCAGATCGGAGCAGGCTTCTCCCTCTCCCGCGACGCGACGTTCCCGGATGCCCGTCCGCTCGCGAATCCACTCGTCCGACGTCGCGACCAATCGCTCGAGATCCGCGTTGGCCAGCACCTTGGCCGGCACGTACGAGCCCGTTCCGGTGATCCGAGCCCTCACGTTCGCGCCTCTGCGGATGAAGAGGCGAGGCTTTCCTCTATATTGCGTTGGATCAGCTCGCGCACGCGACCTTCGGCCATGCCTTTGGCTCGGCGAATCGCGTTTTTGATGGCTTTCGCCGAGGACCGCCCATGGCAGATCATGGTAATGCCGTTGACGCCGAGCAGCGGCGCGCCCCCGAATTCCGCGTAATCGATCCGCCGTTTCAGTTTCTTGAGCGGCCCCGCGATCAGCGGATAGGCCACGCGCCCCGACCACGATCTGGACAGCTCTTGCTCCAGCAATTTGCTGATCGTTTCGGCGACGCCTTCGGATATTTTTAAGGCCACGTTCCCGATAAACCCGTCGCAGACGACGACGTCCGCGATACCGCTGTACACCTCGCGTCCTTCGACGTTACCGATGAAGTTCAAGGAGCCAGCCTTCAAGAGCTTGAACGCTTCTTTGGTAACTTCGTTGCCTTTGCTGTCTTCTTCGCCGATGCTCAACAACCCGACGCGGGGATTCGGCTTGCCGAAAAGGTGTTTGCCGTATTCATTGCCCATAACGGCAAACTGAAACAGATCTCTGGCGCTGCAATCGACGTTGGCCCCCACATCGAGAATGATCGCCTCGCCGGAGACGGTCGGCAAGCTGGTCGCGATGGCCGGTCGTTCGACGCCTTTCGTCAATCCCAACACGAAGAACGACGCCACCATGCTGGCCCCGGTGTTGCCCGGACTCACCACCGCATCGGCCTCTCCATTTTTGACCATCGTAGTGGCGACCCAAATCGACGAGTCCCGCTTTTTTCTGACCACGGCCGCCGGCGATTCATGCATTGAGACGACCTGCGACGCATGGCGGATGGAGACCCGGCCGTCGCGACAACCCAATCGGCGGCATTCCTGCTTCAGAAGAGCCTCGTCGCCGACGAGAATGACCTCGACGTCCGCCTCTCTGACGGCTTGGAGGGCGCCTTCGATGCAGGGAGCGGGGCCGTAATCTCCCCCCACGGCATCAAGCGCGATCTTCATGCATGGCATGCTGCTCACAACCGGCACCAGACAAGTTCGTTTTCCAGGTACGGCGGCTTGTGCTCCCCGGCCGGCGTCGAGCGTCGGACCCGCGGACCCGAGCTCCATGAAGGACGGCGGACCCTTCCGCTCTCCGCCCCACAACAGCCGTCGCCGTCAAAAACGTCCGCCCCGGCAACCTGGGATGTGTTGAAAGCCGATCCCGAACGATCGTTCGGCCTCGCCTCAAGGTTGGACCGACGCCGTCGAAGGCCGGAGCCATTCCTTCAAGCCTCTTCGACTCGAATGACGGCCTTGCCCTTGTACGTCCCACAATTCAAGCAGGTGTAATGCGGCAGTTTCAATTCATGACACTGGGGACAGACAGACATCCCCGGCGGCGTCATGCGCAGTTTCTGGGTGCGGCGTTGATCGCGTCGCGCCCGCGAGTGTTTATGTTTTGGATTTGGCATCGTGACTCCTTCATTGTACCGCCGCCGGTGCGCTTAGCGGCTTGCCGGCCCCTGATTTGTTCGTCTCAGGCCGCGCAGAGCCTGAAAGGGGCCTCCCACGGATTCGGCGACGCACCGGCACGGCCCCTCGTTCAAATCTTTCCCGCATTGCGGGCAAAGCCCCAGACACTCCTGCTTGCAGAGCGGATGCATCGGCGAGGCCAGAATCAATTGCTCCCGCAACATCGGAGCCAATTCGAGATGATCGCCGGAGTAATAGTAGAGATCGTCGTCGGGCTCTTTTTCCGGCTTCACCTGAACGGCCGGTGCCGTTTTCTTCCTCGATGCGGCCTCATGTTTCACGGCGGACGCCGCCGGCTTACTCTCCCGTTCATACGTCGCGTGGATCGCGAACGCCAAGGGATCGTCAAAATCTTTGAGGCATCGGACACATTGACGAATCGCCGTTCCTTCGACGACTCCGGTCACGCAGATAGTTCTCCCGACGACTCGGAAATCCAGCCCGACGGCCAACGTCCCGCGAAGCGCAAGATCCGCCTCGGTCAACCCCAGCTCTTCCGCCGTCAGATCGCCGGACAGCGACCGAGCATGGGCGACAATATCCGACACTTTCGGCGTCAACAGATCCATCATGCCCTCCGATCGCGCGCCGCTTCCCCGCTTTGAGCACACGGGCTCCGTCGCTCGCACTCATTACCGCTCTTCCGCGAAACTGATGATCGCGATATGCCTGGCGCGTTTGACGGCGACCGTCAGCTCGCGCTGATGACGCATGCAATTCCCCGAAATGCGGCGCGGCACGATGCGCCCCCGTTCGGTCAGAAAGTTTCTCAGCAGGCCGGCGTCCTTGAAGTCGATCGGCATCTTGTCCACGCAAAAGCGGCAAGGGCGCCTGCGCTGAAACAACCTGCCACCCCCGCTGCGTTCTCCTTCGCTGCTCCGTTCCATTCCCCGCCTCCTCGTTCTGCGTGACTACCCTTGTTCATCCATGTCGTAGGCCAGGTCCTCGTGGTTGACGGGGTCCGTCACGCCGGAGGCGCCGTCCTGTTTCTTGGGCAAAAAAGTGACGCTCTGCGCGACGACTTCGTGTTTGCTTCGCTTCTGGCCGTCTTCCGTTTCCCATCGCCGCTGCTGAAGCCGCCCCTCGACGATCACACCGTTCCCCTTGCTGAGATACTGGCCGCAATGTTCCGCCTGCTTGCCGAACACAACGATGTCCACGAAACAGACTTCTTCTTTCAGATCATCCCCCTGCTTGAACCGGCGGCCCACCGCCAGGCCGAAACTGGCCACCGGCGTCCCGTTCGGCGTATAGCGCAGTTCGGGATTCCTCGTCAGATTGCCCAGCAGAATGACTTTGTTAAACCCTGCCACCGTCAACCCCCACGGATTCTTGCGCCACCGGCTCCGACGGCCGTCGCACCGGCAACTCTTTTTCGTGCTGGACGGTGAGAAATTTGATGATATTGTCCTCAAGCCGATAAGCCCGTTCCAACTCACCCACCGTCTGATTCGGCGCCTTGAAATAGAAATAGGCGTAGGTGCCTCTCCGTTCGCGACGGACTTCGTACGCCAGTTTTTTCTTTCCCAGATTCTCGACCTTGATGAATTGGGCGCCGGCCTTATCGGCCACGCTCTTCATTTTCTCAATGAGCGCGGTCGTTTCCTCATCCGAAAGAGACGGACGAATAATAAAGAGGGACTCGTAGATCCTCATAACGGCAATCCTCCTGGACAAAGGCCCCCGAACCGGTCGGGAGCGAGGGATAGGGCGCCTGTCCGGCGCAATCGGCGAGCGACCGTAGCACAAGGTCGAAACGACTGTCAATAAAGGCACCTCCTGCGAGGGTCGTGGAAGCCCGTGAGGCGTCAGCCCCCTCGTTAGCCGTGCTAGACTCGTACGGACGTCAGAGGCCTTCGATGATCTTTTTCACGCCCTGAACGCACTCCCCTTCCCCTCCTGCGTGATGGGAGTGCCGGCTTTGGGAGCATGGGGCACTTCACGAGCGACGCACGACCTCGATACCCTGATCGCTATTGGTCACACTGACCGCCCTCAACTCTTGAGAGCCCTGAAAGAGTACGGATTTGTAGAGGGTGCCCACCGGGCGGAACACAGCCCAATGATCAGGGGTTCCCACGTTCGATTACGACGTGGAGCCATCCCGGTCGATCTCATGCTCCCAAAGGACGACCACGATCGGACCTGTCTGAGCCGGCGTCGGCACTACGTACTCGGCAACCGGTCCCTGTGAATTATTTCCCCGGAGGACTTGGTGAGTCGCAAATATTACCGACTGGGCTCGGCCCACTCCCTGATCCTCCGGCAGACCAGGCGGACGGTGGCTCGCCGATAGAAGCAGGTAGCGCCGCAGCACGATGAGACGCGAGCCTGTGTGCAGTGGATCGCCTCGCAAGCGGTTCCGCCTCCGGGGCCCTCCCCCCGGCCTGTGAGGATAGGTGCGGAGGCATCGCCCGTCACGCTGCCCACAGCCCCCACTGGTTCTCCCACTGGTTCACCAACCTACCCGGGACGTCGTGTCGCTTTCATGTGCCCCTGCTCGTCTCATCATGGTTGGCCAGCGACGCCATGGCGCCTCGCGGCTCGCGTTTCAGCGGTGGCGAAGCCCAGCGACGCCGTCCGTTGGACACGCTTGTTGGGCCGGGCGTCGCGCGCC